>JANOBX010000188.1:0-23505 GCA_031411875.1 Burkholderiales bacterium
GGTCATCTTGCCCATGTGGGCGGTGGCGGCGAACGGCGGGTTGGCCAGACCACTGGTGGCGGGGTCGGAGTCGATCAGCGCCTGCTCGCGGGTGTTCCAGATCTCCAGCATCTTGGGGTCGGGCAGGCAGCCGATGAGGCCGGGGTGGATCAGGCCGGCGTACTTCACGCCCGGCACGTGGCGCGAGCTGGTGAACATGCCGTGGAAGTCCCAGATGGACTTCTGCGCCTGCGGGAAATGCTCGGTCAGGAAGCCGCCGCCGTTCTTCTTGCTGAAGAAGCCGTTGAAGCCCCACAGGCTGTCCTGCTTGGCGCCGATGTCCAGCAGGTCGACGACCAGCAGGTCGCCGGGCTCGGCGCCTTTCACGCCCACCGGGCCGCTGAGGTAGTGCACGGTGCTCAGGTCGATGTCGCGCACGTCGTCTGCGCTGTCGTTGTTCTTGATGAAGCCGCCGGTCCAGTCGAAGGTTTCCAGGATGAAGTCGTCGCCCGGGTTCACCCAGCAGGCCATGGGAATGTCGGGGTGCCAGCGGTTGTGGATGTTCTCGTTTTCCAGCGGGCTCTTGCTGAGGTCAACGCTGATCAGGGTCTCGGCCATGTGCATCTCCTGCGGTGCGGGTGGGGGTCAAACGGACAGGTACTGCTTGATGTGGGCGACATCGGTGTCGGCGCGGCGTGTCTCGTGCACCAGGCGGCCGCCTTCGATGACGAACAGCCGGTCGGCCACGTCCAGCGCGAAGCTCAGCACCTGCTCGCTCACCACGATGGTGATGTCGCGCATCTTGCGGATCTCGTTCAGCGCCTTGGCGATGTCCTTGATGATCGACGGCTGGATGCCTTCGGTGGGCTCGTCGAGCAGCAGCACCTTGGGGTCGGTGACCAGGGCGCGGGCAATCGCCAGCTGCTGCTGCTGCCCGCCCGACAGGTTGCCGCCCTTGCGACGTCGCATGTCCCACAGCACCGGGAACAGCGCATAGATCTCTTCGGGAATGCGGCGCGGGTTGGCGTTCTCCAGCCCGGTCTGGATGTTCTCCTCCACCGTCAGCGTGGGGAAGATCATGCGGCCCTGCGGCACGTAGGCGATGCCCTTGGCGACGCGGCGGAAGCTTTCGTCTTTGCTGATCTCCTGGCCGGCCACGGTGACGCTGCCGCTCTTCGTGGGCAGCACGCCCATCAGGCTCTTGAAGAGCGTGGTCTTGCCCATGCCGTTGCGGCCCATGATGGCCACGGTTTCTTTCGTCTGCGCATCGAACGAGATGCCGTGCAGGGCCTCGCTCTGGCCATACGCAACGAACAGGTCTTTGACGCTCAGCATGCGGTGGCTCCTTCGATGACCCGGTCAATGGCCCAGGTAGACGTCGATGACCTTCGGGTCGTTCTGGACCTTGTCCATGCTGCCTTCGGCGAGGATCTTTCCCTGGTGCATCACCGTCACCTTGTGGGCGATCTGCTTGACGAAGTCCATGTCGTGCTCGATCACGATCACGCTGCGGTTCTGGCAAATGCGCTGCAGCAGTTCGGCCGTCATCTCGCGCTCGCGTGCGCTCATGCCGGCGATGGGCTCGTCCAGCAGCAGCAGTTCCGGGTCCTGCATGAGCAGCATGCCGATCTCCAGCCACTGCTTCTGGCCATGGCTCAGCAGGCCGGCTTCGGTGTCGAGCTTGTCGGCGAGGTGGATGTCGTCGGCCACCACCTGCACCCGCGCCTTGACCTCGCCGCTGCACTTGAAGGCGAGTGCGCCGAAGACGGACCGGCCCTTGGGGTAGGACACCTCCAGGTTCTGGAAGACGCTCAGGTTCTCGTAGATCGAAGGCGTCTGGAACTTGCGGCCGATGCCCAGGCGCACGCGCTGGAATTCGGCCATCTTGGTCAGCTCGGTGTTCTTGAACTTGATGCTGCCGGCGGCGGCCTTGGTCTTGCCGCAGATCAGGTCGAGCAGGGTGGTCTTGCCCGCCCCGTTGGGGCCGATGATCACGCGCAGTTCGTTCTTGTCGATGTACAGCGTGAGCGCGTCGATGGCCTTGAAACCGTCGAAGCTGACGGTCAGGTCTTCGATCGCAAGCGCGAAGTCAGTGTTGCTCATGAGTTGCTCTCCCGAGTCAGGCGGCGTGCTGCCCGCTCACGCCCTTGGGCAGGGGCGGTGGCGGCTCGTCGCCGGCGGGTTTCGGGGTGGAAGCGGCCGCTGCTGCCTCGGCCGGCGGTGCGACATGGCGGCCGCGCCGCTTCTGCCACCAGGGCACGACCCGGCTTTCCCACAACCCGGCCAGACCCATCGGAAAGGCCATGGTCACGCCGATGAACAGCGCTGCCATCATGAACAGCCACAGGTCGGGGAAGCTCTCGGAGAAGAAGGTCTTGCCGGCGTTCACCAGCAGCGCCCCGTAGACCGCGCCCACCAGGCTCATGCGCCCGCCCACCGCGGCGTAGATGACCATCTCGATGCTGGGCACGATGCCCACGAAGCTGGGCGACATGAATCCCACCTGCAGCGTGAACATCGCACCGCCGATGCCCGCCAGGGCCGCGGCCAGGCAGAAGGTGAAGATGCGGAAGTTGGCGACGTCGTAGCCCGAGAAGCGCACCCGGTCTTCCTTGTCGCGCATGGCCAGCAGCAGTGTGCCGGCCTTGCCGGTCTGGATCCACCGGCACAGCAGGATGCTGGCCACCAGCAGCACCACGCTCAGGTAGTACAGGATGTACTTCGCGCTGTCGGTGCGGGTGTCCCAGCCGTTCAGGGTCTTCAGGTCGGTCATGCCGTTGACGCCGCCGGTGTAGCCCTGCTGCCCGATGATCAGCACGGTCAGGATCAGCGCCACCGCCTGCGTGATGATGGCGAAGTAGACCCCGCCCACGCGCCGCTTGAACATCGCGAAGCTGATGATCCAGGCCAGCAGCGCCGGCACGGCAACGATGGCGAAGAGGGTGAAGGTGAGCGAACGGAAGGGCTCCCAGAACAGCGGCAGTTCGGTCAGCTGGTTCCAGTCCATGAAGTCCGGGATGCCGGGCGTGCTCTGGATCTTGGTGCTTTCGGGGTCGCTGGCCTCCAGCTTCAGGAACATCGCCATGGCGTAGCCGCCCAGGCCGAAGAACACGCCCTGGCCCAGGCTCAGCACCCCGCCATAGCCCCACAGCATCACCAAGCCGATCGCCACGAAGGCGTAGGTCAGGTACTTGCCCACCAGGTTCAGGCGGAAGATGTCCAGCGACAGCGGCAGCACCACCGCCAGCAGCAGGGTCAGCACCAGCAGGCTGGCGAGCTGGTAGCGCTTGATCAGGGCTTGCAGGGTTTTCATCGGGGGCGGCTCCTGAGCGGCCTCAACGCCGCACCTTGCTGGCGAACAGACCCTGCGGCCGCACCATCAGGATCAGCACGATGAGCGACAGGGTGATCACCTTGGCCATCGAGCCCGACAGGAAGAATTCGGTGATCGACTGCGTCTGGGCGATGCCGAAAGCCGACACCACGGTGCCCAGCAGGCTGGCGGCGCCACCGAAGGTGACGACGAGGAAGCTGTCGACGATGTAGAGCGAGCCCGAGGTCGGCCCGGTGGAGCCGATGGTGGTGAAGGCCGCACCGGCGACGCCGGCGATGCCGCAGCCGATGGCAAACGTCAGCCGGTCGGTCTTCTGGGTGTCGATGCCGATGGCGTTGGCCATGCTGCGGTTGCTGACCGTGGCGCGCACGCGCAGTCCCCATCGGCTCTTGGCCAGCGCCAGCAGCACGGCGCAGGTGACGACGGTGGTCAGGCCGAGCACGAACATGCCGTTGATGGGAATGTCCAGGCCCGGTGCCGGCGACCACGAACCCAGCAGCCAGTTCGGCAGGGTCGGGCTCACCTCCTTCGGGCCGATGAAGCTTCGAAAGCTCTGCTGAAGGGCCAGGCTGATGCCCCAGGTGGCCAGCAGCGTGTCCAGCGGGCGCTTGTACAGGTGGCGGATCAGCGCCCATTCCACCAGCCAGCCCAGGGCGAAGGCAAAGCAGAAGGCCAGCAGGATGGCCAGCGGGAAGTACATGTTCATCAGCTGCGGTGCGAACTTCTCGGCCACGGTGCTGCCAAGGTAGATGGTGTAGGCGCCGATCGTCATGAACTCGCCGTGAGCCATGTTGATGACGCCCATCTGGCCGAAGATGATGGCCAGGCCCAGGCCCATCAGCAGCAGCACCGCAAACAGGCTCAGGCCCGCAAAGCCCTGCATCAGGCCGATGTTCAGCAATTCAGAGAAGTTCATGCTTGTTTGGCCTCGTGCAGGGCTGGCGGGGGCGGATCAGGTCACTGGTAGCCTTTGGGGAAGGGGTCGGGCTTGATGAGCTGCGGCGACTCGGCCACCACCTTGAAGGTGGCGTCGGGCATGCCCATGGCGATGCGCGACTTGCTCCACAGGTGGTGGTTGGGGTCGAGCCTGACGTAGCCCTCGGGGGCGGTCTTCAACTCGATCTTGCCGCTGCGCGACGCGGCCACCACCTTGTCGACGTCGAAGCTGCCGGCCATTTCCACCGCCGCCTTCCACAGCCACGGGCCCAGGTAGGCGGCCTGGGTCACGTCGCCGATGACGGCGTCCTTGCCGTACTTGGCCTTGAAGGCAGCGACGAACTTCTTATTGTTCTCGTTGTCCAGGCTCTGGAAGTACTTCATCGAAGAATAGAAGCCGGCGAAGTTCTCGCCACCCACGCCGGTCATCTCGTCCTCGGTCACGCTCAGGGTCAGCAGCAGCTGCTTGTCGCCGGTGATGCCGGCGGCCTTCAGGGCCTTGTAGAAGGCCACGTTGCTGCCGCCGACCACGGCGGTGAAGATGCAGTCGGGCTTTTGCAGCTTGATCTTGTTCATCAGGCTGCCGAAGTTGGTGCTGCCCAGCGGGTAGTACTCCTCGCCGGCGACCTTGCCCTTCTGGAAGTTCTCGATGTGCTTGCGCGCGATCTTCATCGAGGTGCGCGGCCAGATGTAGTCACTGCCGATGAGGAAGAAGCTCTTGGCCTTCTTCTCCTTCTGCGCCCAGTCCAGCCCGAACAGGATCTGCTGGGTGGCTTCCTGGCCGGTGTAGATGACGTTCTTGCTCTGCTCCAGGCCTTCGTAGAAGGTGGGGTAGTAGAGGATGCCGTTTTCCTTCTCGAACACCGGCAGCACCGCCTTGCGCGACGCGCTGGTCCAGCAGCCGAAGACAGCGGCGACCTTGTCGTTGACGAGCAGCTTCTTGCTTTTTTCCGCGAAGGTGGGCCAGTCGCTGGCGCCGTCTTCCTTGATGACCTTGATCTTGCGGCCCAGGATGCCGCCCATTGCGTTGATCTCGTCGATGGCCAGTTGTTCGGCCTGGATCGACCCCGTCTCGCTGATGGCCATGGTGCCGGTGCCGGAGTGCAGCTGCCCCACGGTCACTTCCGTGTCGGTGATGGCCCGGCCGGTGGTGTTCACCTTGGCCGTGGGGAACTGCTGGGCTGCAGCCCAGGCCGGGATGCCGGCCAGGGGCACGGCGGCTGCGGTCTGGAGCAGGCGGCGGCGCCGGGCGGATTGCAGATCGCGGTCTATCGGGTTCGACATGGGTTCTCCTGGCTGTGGGCGAAGCGGGGCATGCAGCACCATCACGGGGCGTCCTGCGGCGCCGGCGCGTGGTGTCGGCATCGGGCTTCCCGCTTTGGGTGCCCTGTGCCGGCATGGGCTGGACAGTAGGAGAAGCCCGCGGCAGCTCGAATACGTCATTCGACGCAGGGCTGCAGGGTGGCCTGCGGTGCAGACTCGCGCACGGCGTCGCCGGGCATCCCTGGGTCAAGGGCCGGCTCGGCAGCTGGTGGGTTCGCTTCTTGCGTGATGGCCAGCGCTCATGCATCCACCCCGAGACGAGGCGTCGCTTGGCTCAAGCCACCGAGAGAACTGCAACGCAAGGAAAGGCCGAGCGGCATCTGGCGCCGCAGAAGATCTTCCGCATCCGGCGCGACTACAACAGCTGGGTCAACGACGAGACCCTTGAGGACTACGCGCTGCGCTACACGCCGCGCCACTTCCGCAAGTGGAGCGAAGCGCGCGTGGCCAACACCGCCTTCGGCGCCACCAGTTTCCTGGCGCTGGAAGCCATCGGCGGCGCCATCGCGCTGAGCTACGGCTTCGCGAACGCGGTCTGGGCCATCCTGGTGGTGGGGCTCATCACCTTCCTCACGGGCTTGCCCATCAGCTACTATGCCGCGAAGTACGGGCTCGACATGGACCTGCTCACGCGGGGCGCCGGCTTCGGCTACCTGGGCAGCACGCTCACCTCGCTGGTGTATGCCAGCTTCACCTTCATCTTCTTCGCGCTGGAAGCGGCCATCCTCGCGCTGGCACTGCAGATGGTGCTGGAATGGCCGCTGTGGCTGTGCTACTTGGTCGCCTCTCTGGCCGTGGTGCCGCTGGTGATGCACGGCATCACGCTGATTTCGAAGCTGCAGCTGTGGTCGCAGCCGATCTGGCTGGTGATGATCGTGCTGCCCTTCCTGTTCGTGGCCTGGAAGGAACCCGAACGTTATGCCGAATTCACCAGCCTGGCGGGCAAGGTGTCGGGCAGCGCGGGTTTCGACGCGGTGATGTTCGGTGCTGCCGCCACGGTGGCCTTCTCGCTGGTGGTGCAGATCGGCGAGCAGGTGGACTACCTGCGCTTCCTGCCCGAGAAGACCCCGCAGAACGCGCGCCGCTGGTGGACGGCCGTGCTGGTGGCCGGCCCGGGCTGGATCGTGCCGGGCATGCTGAAGATGCTGGGCGGCGCCTTCCTGGCCTTCCTGGTGCTGCAGCAGCAGATGCCGCCCAGCAAGGCCGTCGACCCGAACCAGATGTACCTGGCCGGGTTCGCCTACGTGTTCACCGACCCGGCCTGGGTGCTGGCCGCCACGGTGCTGTTCGTCGTGGTGTCGCAGATCAAGATCAACCTCACCAACGCCTATGCCGGCAGCCTGGCCTGGAGCAACTTCTTCGCGCGGCTGACGCACAGCCACCCCGGCCGCGTGGTGTGGCTGGTGTTCAACGTGCTGATTGCGGTACTGCTGATGACGCTGGGGGTGTTCGAAGCGCTGGAGCGTGTGCTGGGCCTGTACAGCAACGTCGCCATCGCCTGGGTGGGCGCGCTGGTCGCCGACCTGGTGATCAACAAGCCCATGGGCTGGAGCCCCCGGCACATCGAGTTCCGCCGTGCCTACCTCTACGACATCAACCCGGTGGGCCTGGGTTCGATGCTGGCAGCGGCCACGCTGGCCGTGGTGGCCTACGCCGGCGCCTTCGGGCCGCTGGCGCAGGCTTATGCGCCCTTCATCGCGCTCGGTGCCAGCCTGGCCATCTCGCCGCTGCTGGCCTGGTGGACGCGCGGCCGCTGGTACCTGGCACGCACCGATCCGCCACGCTGGAAGCCGGGCGAGTCCGTGCGCTGTTCGGTCTGCGAAAACCCGTTTGAATCGGACGACATGGCCTGGTGCCCGGCTTATGGCGCGCCGATCTGCAGCCTGTGCTGCACGCTCGAATCACGCTGCCACGACCGCTGCAAGACCGAAAGCCGCACCGCTGAACAGGTGCGGGCCGCGCTGGCACAGCTGCTGCCGGCGCGCCTGGCCGCGCGCATCAACTTCCGCGTCGCGCACTACCTGGTGGTGGTGGTGTCGCTGGTGGGCCTGCTGGCGGTGATCCTGGGGGTGGTGTACGAACAGCAGACCGGCATCAGCCCCGCGACCGGCCTGCAGGTGCTGGACACCGCCAGCCTGCGTGGGCCCTTCCTGCAGGCCTTTGCACTGCTGGCGCTGGCGCTGGCCGTGGGCGCCTGGTGGATGGTGCTGGCCAGCGAAAGCCGGCATCGCGCCGAAGAGGAGAGCAATCGCCAGAACATGCTGCTCACGGCCGAGATCGAGGCCCATGGCCGCACCGACGCCGCGCTGCAGGCCGCCAAGGACCTGGCCGATGCCGCCAACCAGGCCAAGACGCGCTATGTCGCCGGCATCACGCACGAGCTGCGCACGCCCTTGAACAGCATCCTGGGCTACGCACAGATCCTGCTCAAGGACGAACGCCTCACGCCCGAACCCCGGCGGGCGGTGGCCACCATCCACCGCAGCGGCGAGCACTTGCACGGCCTCATCGACGGCCTGCTGGACCTGGCCCGCATCGAGGCCGGCCGCCTGCGCCTGGACCCGGCGCCGATGCCGGTGCGCGAGTTCCTCGACGACCTCGTTCGCATGGTGGCACCGCAGGCGGCGGCCCGCCACCTGGCCTTCCGGCTGCAGACCGAAGGCCGGGTCCCCGACTACATCCGCGCCGACGCGAAGCGGCTGCGCCAGATCCTCATCAACCTGCTCGGCAACGCCATCCGGTTCACCGACGCGGGCAGCGTGACGCTGCGCATCGACTTCAGCCGCCAGGTGGCCCGTCTGCAGGTCATCGACACCGGCATCGGCATCGCCGAACAAGACCTCGAACGCATCTTCATGCCCTTCGAACGGGGCAGCGCCGGTCGCCGCAGCGGCGACGCGGGCACCGGCCTGGGCCTGACCATCACCCACCTCCTCACCCAGCTGATGGGGGGCGAACTCACGGTGCAGAGCCAGCCCGGCCAGGGCAGCACCTTCACCGTACGCCTGTACCTGAGCGAGATCGCCGCGCCGGCGCAGCGCAGCGTCACCCACCACCGCCCCGTCACCGGCTACCTCGGCGCGCGGCGCAGCCTGCTGGTGGTCGACGACCATCCCACCCAGCGCCAGATGCTCGCCGGCATGCTGCTGCCGCTGGGCTTCGCCATCCGCGAAGCCGCCAGCGGCAGCGAATGCCTGGAAAGCGTGGCCGACCTGCGCCCCGATGCCGTGCTGCTGGACATCACCATGGACGACATGGACGGCTGGGAAACCGCTCGCCGCCTGCGCATGCAGGACCAGCGTGCTGCCGAAGCGACCGGCGCGCCCTTGTCCGCGTTGCCGGTGATCATGGTGTCGGCGAACGCCTTCGAGAACCGCCCCGACAAGCTGGAGGCCGCGGGCGCCCAGGCCTTCGTCGACAAGCCCGTGATCGAAAGCGAACTCCTGGTGGCCTTGCAGAAGCACCTGCAGCTGGAATGGGTGGCGGAACTCAAGCTGCCGAGCTGGGTGGCGCCGGTGGCGCTGCCTGAAACCAGCCTGCTGACGGCCGAACAGGCCGGCCCGCTGCTGCGCCTGGCCAGGCTGGGCCACGCCCGTGGTCTGCACGAGGCGCTGGACGCCCTGGTGGCCGCCCGGCCCGCCTTGCTGGCCGAAGCCGAAGGCTTGCGCAGCCTGGTCGACAAGTTCGCCTTTGCCGACCTGAGCGACCGTCTGCGCAGCACCCTGGACATCGACGGCAAGGACGAGGCAGCCGCATGAGACACCCTGTTTCCACCCCCCACCCCCCGCCCGGGCGCCGCTCCGGTGACGTGCTGCTGCTGGTCGACGACATGCCGCAAAGCCTGGGCGCACTGGCTCAGGAACTGGAAGCCGATGGCTACACCGTGCTCGTGGCCCACAGCGGCGAGGCGGCGGTGGCCCGGCTCGACCTGGTGACGCCCGACGCCATCCTGCTCGACGCGCTGATGCCCGGCTGGTCGGGCTTCGAAACCTGTCGTCGCATCAAGGCCGAGCCGGCCTGGGCCCACATCCCCATCATCTTCATGACCGGCCTGTCCGAGACCGCGCACGTGGTCGAGGGCTTCGAGGCCGGCGGGGTGGACTACGTCGTCAAGCCCTTGCGCGCACAGGAGGTGCAGGCCCGGCTGGCCACGCATGTGCGCAACGCCCGCGCCGTGCGCCTGGCGCGCGATGCGGTCGACGTGGGCGGGCACGGCGTGCTCATGGTCGACGCCCGCGGCCGCATCGCCTGGCAGTCGCCACAGGCCCAGCGCTGGCTGGCGGCCAGCTTCGCCGACGCCGCGGCCGGCGTGCCGCAGGCGGCGGCCGAGTGGCTGGCCCAGCTGGGCGCCCCCGGCCCTTGCGGTCCGCCTGGGCAACTCGGCCGGCGTGCCAGCGCCGAGGGCCGGCAGCTCGTGGCCCGGCGTCTCGGCGAGGCGGGCCTGGGCGAAACGATGTGGCTGCTCAGCCTGCAGGCGCCGGGCGACGCGCTGCCATCGCGCCTGGCCACCGCCGCGCTCACACCGCGCGAAACCGAGGTACTGTCCTGGGTGGCCAAGGGCAAGACCAACCGCGATGTCGCCGACATCCTGGGCATGAGCCCGCGCACGGTGAACAAGCACCTGGAGCACGTGTTCGAGAAGCTGGGTGTGGAAACCCGCGCCGCCGCGGCGGCGCTGGCCATCCGCGAGCCGGTCTGAGCCGGCGTCGCGCCGTTCAGTACTGCCAGAAGATGCGCTGCAGCTCTTTCGTGTCGCTGGTCTTCGTCAGCGCCACGGCCGCCAGGATCTTGGCCTTCTGCGGGTTCAGGTCGTGGGCGACGACCCAGTCGTAGCGGTCGTCGGGCTGCTCTGAATTGCGCAGCACGATGCCGTCGCCCACGCGCGAAGAGCGGATCACCAGCACCCCCTGCGAGCGCAGCTTGCGCAGCGTCTCGACCGCGTAGTCGGCCACCGATCCGTTGCCGGTGCCGGCGTGGACGATGGCCTTGGCCCCCGCTTTCGCGGCCGCTTCGTAGAGTTCCGGCGCCATGTTGCCGGTGCCGTAGACCACCTGCACGTTGGGCAGCGTCGTGATGGTGTCGATGTCGAACTCGCTGGCCAGGGTGTGGCGCTTCACGGGCGCGCGGAACCAGTAGCTGCGACCTTCCACCACCATGCCGAGCGCGCCCCAGGGGCTGCTGAAGGCGCTGGTCTTGATGTTGATGCGCTTGGCGGAATCACGCCCGCTCAGGATGTCGTCGTTCATGGCGATGAGCACGCCCTTGCCGCGCGATTCCTTGTCGCCGGCCAGCACCACGGCGTTGTAGAGGTTCAGCATGCCGTCGGCCGACATCGCGGTGCCCGGGCGCATGGAAGCCACCATCACGATGGGCTTGTCGGTGCGAACCACCAGGGTGAGGAAGAACGAGGTTTCCTCCACCGTGTCGGTGCCGTGGGTGATGACGATGCCGTCGACGCCCGGCTCCTTGGCGAGTGCCGAGACGCGCTTGGCCAGGGTCACCAGTTTTTCGTTGGTGAAGCTTTCGGAAGCGATCTGGAACACCTGCTCGCCGCGCACGTTGGCCACGTCGGCCAGTTCCGGCACGCCCGCGATCAGCTTGTCGACCGGCACCTTGGCGGCCTGGTAGGTGGCGCTGTTGGCGGCCGATGCGCCGGCGCCCGCGATGGTGCCGCCGGTGGCCAGCACGACGATGTTCGGCTTGGCGGTCTGCGCCTGGGCTGTGGTCAGCGTGGCGGCCAGCAGCAAGGCGCTCAGGGCGCGCAGCGACATCTGGATGAGGGTCATGCGGTTCTCCGATGCGTGAGGGGTCGTCGACATGTCCAAACCCTTGGCAACCCCCGCAGCGGCAAGAAGCCTGCCGCGGAACCTGCTGTTACAGCGGAGTCACCCGGGCCTTCACACCCGGCGCGCGAAGGGGCCGAGGGTCAGCTGCTCCAGAGCGTGCATGCGCCGCTCGAATTCGCGCGACTCGAGCATCGAACGGGCCACCAGGCCGGTGCGGACGGCCAGGGCATGGTGGCTTCGCAGCAGGTCGAACGGCAGGTGCAGGGCCTTGGCCATCGAGGGCAGGCCGGCCAGGGCGGCCGGCGTGGAACGCTGCCGGCCAGCCGTAGCGGGGCCGAGCGCGGCCGTGGCGGTGGTGAGGGTGATGGGGCGTGCGGATGCCATGGTCGGTCCTTTCAGCGGGCGTACAGCCCGAGGGCGATGCCGCCCAGTGGGTTGCGGCCGCGTTCGTCCAGGGTGCGCTGGCGGCGCTCGAGGTCGTGGACGTCGCTGGAGCGGGCGAGATAGGCGTCGTCGAGCGCACGTTGCGAATCGGCACGGGGCATGACGGACTGCAGAACTTTGATCAGGTGAAACACGGGAACTTCCAAACCTTGTGAATGAGCACTAGCCTACCACCTCGGGTAAACCCTTGGTTCCGGCTTGGCAGAGCCTGGCGAAGGCAGGGTGGCGTGCCTGCAGTTCGGCGGCCGTGCCGCTGTCCAGCACCTGGCCGTCGCCCATCCAGACCACGCGGTCGAACAGCGGCAGCAGCGACAGGCGGTGCAGGGAAGCGACGACGCAGCGCTCGGGCCAGGTCGCCTGCAGCCGTTCGAACACGTGTCGTTCGATCAAGGGGTCCAGGGCGCTGGTGGGCTCGTCCAGCAGCAGCAGCGACGAACCCTGGGCGGCGACCAGGCCGCGCGCCAGGGCCAGACGCTGGCGCTGGCCGCCGCTGAGATTGCCGCCGCGCTCGGCCAGCGGCGTGGCCAGCCCGGCCGGCAGGCCGGCCATCACCTCGTCCAGGGCGCTGGCGCGCAAGGCCGCGCCCAGCACCGAGGGCGTAAAGGGCATGCCCAGCGTCAGGTTCTCTTCGAGCGTGGCCTCGAAGATTTCGGCTTCCTGCGGGATCAGCGTGGCCAGGCCCGCGAAGCCACCGCCAGTGGCCCGGACCGGCTGGCCGTCGATGCACCAGTGTCCGGCATCGGCGGCATACAGCCCCGCCAGCAGGCGCAGCAGCGTGCTCTTGCCGGAACCGCTGGCACCGACCAGGGCCACGCGTTCGCCGCGCCGCAGTTCGAGCTGCACGTTGCGCAGGCCACCGCGCACGGCGCCGGCGGCCCTGCCTTCGCCGTCGCCGAAGCTGAAGTCCAGGCCGCTGACCTGCAGCCGCTGCCACGAGGCCGCCGCCGAGCCCGGCGCGGGGGGCGGTGTCAGCGGCTGCGTGGGCGCTTCCAGGATGATCGACGCCGCCGCGAAGTCGGCCTGGTGGCGCGCCAGGCCCTGGTAGTTGGCGGCCATGGAGCCCAGCACCCCGCAGGCCTGCTGCGCGTACTGATGCACCATGAACAGGCCGCCGATCAGCAGCACGCCGCCGCTGGCGCTGGCGGCCTGGGCAGCGCCGATGGCATAGCCCACCACCAGGCCCCAGCACAGCAGCAGGGTCGCGAGGTCGACCGTGCACCACTTCCATTCGTTCAGCACGATGCTGCGCCGCAGGGGCTCGAACACCGCCAGCAGCCGCTGGTCGAGCAGGCTGCGGGTGGCGGTCTGCAGGCGCAGGCTGGCGACGGCCGAGACATTGCCGATGAAGTCCACGAGCCTTGCCGTGTAGCGCCGCTCGGCCTGGTTCTCGGCCCCGGCCAGCCGCATCAGGCTGCGGTCGAAGCGCAGGATGGCGGCCGCCACGACGAGGCAGCCCAGGGTGGCTGCCAGGCCCGTGCCCGGCGCCAGCACGGCCAGGGCGACGAGCGGCCCGGCCAGGTTGATGGCGTTCTGCAGGTAGATGAACTGGCTCTGCGTGAAGCCGTAGAGCGCGGCGCTGGCATGGCCGACGCGATGCTGCAGTTCGCCCGAGTGATGGCGGTCGTGCCAGGCCAGCGGGGCCGCGGCCAGCCGCGCATACAGCTTGTCGGCCAGCCGCCGGCGCACCTGCAGCGCCACCAGCCGCTCCATCACCCGCGCCGGACCGTGCAGCAGCCACACCGCCACCGACAGCCCGAACATCGCCGCGATGCAAAGCCCGGCCGCGGGCAGGGCGGCCACGCCGCCGGTCTGCAAGGCGTTGATGGCCCGGGCCGCCAGCACCGGCAGCGCCAGCTTCAGCAGCTGCGAAGTGCCCAGCAGCGACAGCGCTCCCACCAGCCGCAGCCGCTGCCCTTGCGCGTGCTGCCAGACATGGCGATAGAGCTCGCGCAAGGGGGTGGGGCGTTCGACGCTGGACATGGGGGCTCGACCGAGTGGCCACGAGGGCACGGCGCCCGATGGCTGCCACTGTAGGCAGCGCTGCACCAGGGTGGTCTCTGCAAGCGGCGGGTTAGGGGGCGGCTGTTCTCGCGATCGGTTCGAGCGTGCTGGCCGCAGCATGGCTGCCTGCAGCGCCTGTTCCCGGGTGCGATGGAGGAAGCCTTCGATGAAGCCCCAGCCCCACCTCGGGCCCCGCAGCCCCGCATCGGCCCTCGCCTGGGCCGCGCTCGCCTTGCTGGGCGGCCTGCTGGTGGCCAGCGGCGCTGCCGCGGCCTCGCAGGCGCAGGCCGCCGCGGGCGAACTGCACGCGCCGGCGCCCAGCGCCGCGGCGCGCGCCTGGGCCCGGCGTGTCGTCGGCAGCCAGGACCACGCGGGCCTGCCTTTCGTGGTGGTCGACAAGCGCGCGGCGCAGGTGGTGCTGCACGCCGCCGACGGCTCGGTCGTGGGCAGTTCGGCGGCCCTGCTGGGCAGCGCGTTGGGCGACCACAGCGTGCCCGGCGTGGGCGAGCGCACCCAGGCGGGCACGCTGCGGCCGAGCGACATGACGACGCCGGCCGGGCGCTTTGCGGCCCGCCCGGGTCAGAACCACACGGGCGACCACGTGCTCTGGCTGGACGAGGCCGACGCCCTGGCCTTGCACCGCCTGCGGCCCGGCCGGCTGCACGCCATGCGGGTGCGTGCCCTGGCCGCGTCCGACCCTTCGGCCCGGCGCCTGTCGGCCGGCTGCGTGGTCGTGCCGGCGCTGTTCTTCGACCGCTGGGTCACGCCGCTGCTGGGCCGCCAGGGCGGCGTGGTCTACGTGCTGCCTGAAAACGGCCAGTGGCCGGCCTCGCTGGCCGAACTGCCGCTGGCCGGGGGCTGAAGCCGGCCCACTGCGCCGCGGTTCAGAGCGAGGCGGCCAGTGCTGCCAACTGGTCGGTGGCGATGCCCCAGCCTTCGTGGAAACCCATGTTCAGGTGGGCCTCGCGGTCCTCGGCGGTCCAGTGGCGGGCGACGGCGGTGTAGCGGGTGTGGCCTGTGCCCAGGTCATCGAAGCTCAGGATCAGCGTCATGAACGGCTTGGCCGCGGGCTCCCAGGCCCGCACGTAGGCGTCGGTGCTGACGATGCGCCGGTTGGCCACCACTTCCAGGTAGACCCCGGGGTTGGGCATCTCCTGGCCTTCGGGCCCGCGCATCACCACGAGGTTGTGGCCGCCGGCGCGCGGGTCGGTTTCCGCGTGGCTGACCGACCAGGGCGGCGGACAGAACCAGCGCGGAATCAGCGTCGGGTCGGTCCAGCAGCGGAACAGGGCGGCCGGGCTGGCAGCGATGTCGCGGGTGATCACGAGGTCGCGTTCTGGGATCGCGACAGGGGCGGCGTTGTCGGTCACGGTAGATTCCCTTTCTCTGCGGTGTGCATCAGGCCATCGGCACCGGCTCGCCGCTGACGGCCCAGCTCACGCCGTGCCGGTCGGTCAGCATGCCGAAGGTCTTCGCCCAGAATGAAGGCGCCAGCGGCATCGTGATCTGGCCGCCCGCAGCCAGCGCGGCGAAGGCGCGTTCGGCCTGGGCGACGGTGTCGACCTGCAGCGCCAGCATCACGCCCTTGACGCCGTCGAAGGGCAAGCCCGGCGGCACGTCGCCGGCCATCAGCCGTGCACCGCCCGGCAGGAGCAGGCAGCCGTGCATGATGGCGTCGGGCGGCGGCGCTTCGACACAGCCGCCGGAGCCCTGGGCTTCGGTCTGCGGACCGGGTGGCGGCGGCATGTCGGCGTAGGTCAACATCGCCTCGATGCTGGCGCCCAGCGCCTGGGCATAGAAGGCGAACACCTGGCGGGTGTTGCCGGGAAAGCTGAGGTAAGGGCTCAAGGTGGTGGCCATGCGGTGCTCCTGGGCGTTCGGTGGGGGGTGTTTCCGGCAAGCCGGTATTGACACGTCGAACCAAGTGCCGCAGTTTCGACAGGCGCCGAAAGATTCTTGGGGGTCTACCCCTGGCGCCCGCGCCGTTCCCGTACTGCCGCGGCCAGACCCGCCAGCACCGGCAGCGTCTGATCGAACCCCAGGCAGGCGTCGGTGATCGACACGCCGCGCTTCAGCGGCTGCCCGGGCACCAGGTCCTGGCGGCCGGGTTCCAGATGGCTTTCGATCATCACGCCGACGATGCGCCCATCACCCGCCGCCATCTGCGCGGCGACATCGCGCGCCACATCCACCTGCGCCGCGTACTGCTTGCGGCTGTTGCCGTGCGACAGGTCGATCATCACGCGTTCTGGCAGCCCGGCCTTGCGCAGCAGTTCGCAGGTGGCGGCCACGCCGGCGGCGTCGAAGTTCGGCGCCTTGCCGCCGCGCAGGATGACGTGGCAGTCGGCATTGCCGCGGGTTTCGAAGATGGCGGCCATGCCCATCTTGGTCATGCCCATGAAGGCGTGTGGCGCTCGCGCGGCGAGGATGGCGTCGGCCGCCACCTGCAGGCTGCCGTCGGTGCCGTTCTTGAAGCCCACCGGGCAGCTCAGGCCCGAGGCCAGCTGGCGGTGGCTCTGGCTTTCGGTGGTGCGCGCGCCGATGGCACCCCAGCTCACCAGGTCGCTGATGAACTGCGGGCTCAGCAGGTCCAGGAACTCGGTGCCGGTGGGCAGGCCCAGGGCCGTCAGCTCCAGCAGCAGCCGGCGCGCGCGCTCCAGCCCTTCGTTGATGGCGAAGCTGCCGTCGAGGTGGGGGTCGTTGATGTAGCCCTTCCAGCCGACGGTGGTGCGAGGCTTCTCGAAGTAGGTGCGCATCACGATCAGCAGCTCGCCCTGCAGTTCGTCGGCCGCGGCCTTCAGGCGCCGGCCGTAGTCGATGGCCTGGTCGTGGTCGTGGATGGAGCAGGGCCCGACGACCACGACGAGCCGGTCGTCGCGGCCGTGCAATACGTCGGCGATGCGGCGACGGCTGTCTTCCACCAGCGCCAGTGCCCCGGCCTGCACGGGCACGCGTTCCTGGAGCAGGGCGGGGGTCATCAGCGGACGCACCGCGCCGATGCGCACGTCGTCGATGCGGGTGGTGTCCAGCGTGCTGTCGCGCACGCCGACTTCCTGGTCGTGGCGGGGGTCGTCGATTCGGTTCATGCCCGGATTGTCGGGCACGGTTGGGGGCCTGGATCGACTTGCGCCGAGGTTGCCGTGACCGCGCAGGCGCAGCAGCGGCAAGCAATGCCGCCGGGCCTCAGCGAATCGAGCTCGGCCCGAACAGGTTGCCTTCGATGTCGGCGCACAGGGCCACCCAGCCGAATTCGCCGATGGAGAACTTGGGGCGCAACAACCGCCCGCCAGCCGCCGCCAACCACCCAGCCTCCACCGCGCAGTCGTCCACTTTGAAATGGACCCATGTCGGCTGGAAAGCTGTGCATCACCCTTTCGCCTGTCGGGTCGCCGATGGGCAGCAGGGGGCGCTTCAGGACGGAGGGCCGGCGGGGTGTGCCAGCCTGCCTCAGAACCCTGTCAGCGCGCTGGCGCCGGCTGCCGGTTTTCTCCACACCAGCGGTTTCTTGGCCAGCTGGCCCATGAAGCTGGGCCGCGCCACGCCGTCCGACCATGAACGCCTGACGCCCCGCGAAAAGCGAGGTGCTCACCTACCTGCGCTCGAGGGCGCGGGTTCGAGCTGCCTTTTGGTTGCGCATGAAACCTCGAGTGTGGGGGTGGTCGCACAAGCATGTCAGCACTGAATTTCAAGGCCCAACTGCTTTCGAAGATTCACCATGCGACACCGATCGCACCCACGGGCCCTCGCCCTGACAGCGCTGGTGGCGACTTCGATGTTCCAGTTGGCGCCAGCAGCTCCGTTTCAGAACGGCAGCTTCGAAAGCCCCGGCCTGACCGCCGATTTCACTGATATCGGCGTGCCGGGCGCAGCGCCAACGGGCTGGTTGGCCGGTGGCACCCTCTCCAATTTCGCCCTGTTCTACCAATCGAACGTGTTCTTCACGCCGCACTCCGGCCTGGCGTCCATCGGGTTCGGTGGCAACGGATCAACGGGTGCGACGATCGAGCAGACCTTCGACACCACTGCCGGAGTTCCTTACACCGTCAGTTTCTACACCGCTGCCCAGCAGCTGGGCAACGGCCCGCAGTCCTACCGGGTCGAAGCGCTGAACGGCGCCACCGTGCTGGGTTTCAGCACAGGCTCGATTCCGGTGTTGACCACATGGACGCTGCGCACCTTCAGTTTCGTGGCTGCCAGCAGCAGCACCCGGCTCCTCTTTTCGGACACCAGCAACGGGACGGCAGCAGCCAGCCTGAACTGGGCCCTGGATTCGGTCAGCGTGACCGTCGTGCCCGAGCCGGCCACGTGGGGTCTGATGGGCCTGGGCTTGCTGGGCATGTTGGCGGTACGACGCCGGCGCCAGGGCGACGCCTGAATCCGCCCAGGGTGGCGGGCCCGGTTACGCACTCGGGCGTGGCCATTCAATCAGGCTCCGCCCCATCCTGCGGGCAGTCGAAGATGCTCCTGCACGCCGACGCCAGTGAATGTCGGCAGATGGCTGGTCCCGCGACGACATCATCGCCCGCGCTGCGGCCTGTGGTGTCGATGCCGAAGGCTGCCACTGCCTTCAGGCCGTCAGCGAAGCCGCTGCATCCCTGAGCACCTGCGCCGAACGCGCAAGAGCCTCGACCTCGGCATCGTTCATGTGCGGCACCAGCACCAGCGTGCCGCCATCCTCGTCAACAACGGTGGGCAGCGACAGGGCCACACCGTGCAGACCGGCGGCACCTTCCTGAACGCGCGACACGGTGAGTACGCGTTTCTCACCGCGCAACATGCAGCGCAGCAGGCTGGCCGTGACGAGGCCGATGGCATGGTTGGTCGCACCTTTACGCTGGATCACTTCATAGGCGGCGCGGCGTACGTTGGTAGCCAGCCGCGTTTCAGTCTCGGCAGCCCAGCCTGGCCAATGCCGCACCGGCACGCCACCGACGTCGGCGCCAGACCACAGCACCACCTCCGAGTCGCCGTGCTCACCAATCACCTGGGCATGAACGGATTGCGGCGCCACATCAAGTTCGCGCCCCAGCACATGGCGCAGGCGTGCAGTGTCCAGCATCGTGCCGGTGCCCAGCACACGTTCGGGTGGCAGGCCGCTGGCCTGCAGCATCACGCCCGTCAGCACGTCGACAGGGTTGGTGACCATCACGACGGTGCCGCCGAAGCCGGCCAATTCGCGCCCGATGGCCGCGACGATGCGGGCGTTGTCACGCAGCAGGTCCAGCCGCGATTCTTGGGGGCGGCCGCCACGGCCAGCAGCCACCACCACCACGTGGGCGCTGCGCATCTCTTCGACGGTGGCGGTGCGCACCTGGCAGTCGGGGTAGAAGGCCGCGCCATGGCTCAAGTCCATGGCCTCGCCTTCGGCGACGGCGCCGTTCATGTCGTGCAGCCACAACTCGTCGGCCGCGCCGGAATGCAAGGTCGAGATGGCCACGCTGGTGCCTACCCACCCGGTGCCAATGATGCCAACCGCTTTGTTCATGGAGCCCCATTGTTGCGCGCCTGCGGCCGATGCGAGGCTGACGATAGCGACGCTGTGCCGCGGTGCAGCAGCGATGTTGCACCACTCTGCACTCAGGCCGCTTCCGCGCGGTTTCGGCACATCCCGTCCCATCCCGCATGCTGCGAGGATTTGGCAGGGCAGCGGTCGGGCGTGCGATTTCCCGGTCGGATCGCAGATCCCCGAGTTCTGTGACCCGGTACCTGTCGTTCATCGCTCCCGGGATCCGGCCATCTGGAGGCGGTCAGGACCGTCAGCTTTACGGCCGCGCAGCACGGCCATGGATTCAGCAAGGTAACGACATCAAGTGGACTTCTGTCAAGAAGCACGTGGGTCCCGTGGGCGACGCCACGCGCTGCGGCTCAAGCGCGCGGTCGGTCGTGAAGGAACACCGCTGCACCGATTCCCGGCTGTACCGCAGCAGTGTGATGTCAGAGATTGCTTGTGGAACTTGTCAAGCCAGCGGTTCTCGAGGGCGTAGAAGTGCCTTATGCCCTACCCGCTGTCCGACGTCTTGCACGCCAACGCCGCAGGGCCTGCAGGGGCTGCAGGGACGCAGTACCGAAAGAATTGCGGCTTCAAATTCTGCGATGTGAATTGGACTTGCGACCCTTCCGTCCAATCTCCTTCGTAGCGGGCGTCTCGGGGTGCTTCGGCATGGGAACGCTTCCGCCTCTCCAAGTGCAGCGCGACAGCCAATACCAGCACAAGCAGTGCGGGACCCGCGGACTCCGGGACGGGTTGGCAACTTGGGCCCAGCCCTCCGTAACAGCCAGCCGTATCAGCCCGGCTGCAGCGCCTGCGCCGCCATGGCGGCCAATTCGTCCTGCAGGTTTTCCTTGCGCAGTACGGCATAGGCGCCAGCGGCCAGGGCCTCGGCGCGTGTGTCCTCGGCGACGTAGCCCGAGGTCAGCACCACAGGAAGGTCGACGCGCAGCTGGCGCAGTGCCGTCAGCAGTTCCATGCCTGACAGCTCGGGCATGTTGTAGTCGGTGATCACGAGGCTGTAGCGCTGCGGGTCGGCGCGCACGGCCGCCAGGGCCTCGGTGGCGCTGCGCAGGGCCGTGACGCGGTAGCCCCAGTGCTCCAGCAGGCCAGCAGCCACAGCGACCATGACGTCGTCGTCGTCGACATACAGCACCTGCTGCCCCTGACCGGTGCTGACCGCCGCCACGGGCACCGCCGCAGCTGAGGGCAGAGGGGTCACGGTGCTCAGCGGCAGCACGACGTGGAAGACCGTGCCTGACCCCGGCGTGCTGCACAGCGCGATGGCGCCGCCATGCGCGCGCACGATGCCCTGCACCACGGACAGGCCCAGCCCGGTGCCCGCGCCCACGGCCTTGGTGGTGAAAAAGGGTTCGAAGACGCGGGCCTGTGTGGCGGCGTCCATGCCGCAGCCGTCGTCGGCCACCCACAGCCACGCGTAGGGACCGGTCGTCAGCTGTGGCAACTGGGGAAACTGCAGCAGCGTGGGCAGTGCCGGCCCGCCGCGCCGCGTGGCCATGGCGGTGAGGGTCGGCACGGCACCGGCCGCGATTTCCACCGTGTCGATGCCGAAGGTCACGTCGCCGGTGCTGCCCTGCAGGGCTTGCCAGGCGTTGGTGCCGAGGTTCATCAGCACCTGCTCCAGGGCCACGCCATCGCCGATGACGACCACCGGCTGCTCGCACATCTGGCTGTTCAGCTGCACGCGCGCAGGCACGGTGGCGCGCAGCAATGACACGGTCTCGGCCAGCAGGCCCTTCAGGTCTTGCGGCACACGGTGCAGCGTGCCGTCCTGGCGCCGGCTGTAGCTGAGGATCTGCTCGACCAGGCCGCGCGCGCGGCTGGCCGAGCGTTCGATCTGCGCCAGCCTGTCGGTCGCGGGCCGCCCCTGTGCCAGTTCTTGCCGCGCCAGCGCCAGGTTGCCCAGCACCGCCGCCAGGATGTTGTTGAAGTCGTGCGCGATGCCGGCCGCCAGCGTGCCGATGGCCTCCGCCTTCTGCGCTTCGCGCACCTGTGCCTCGAGTGCTGCCTGCGTATCGGCGGCCTCGCGCCGCTCCGTGACGTCGCGCTCCACCGACACCCAGTGCGTGACCCTGCCGCTGGCGTCCTTCACCGGGAGGATCTCCAGCTCGACCCAGAAGCGCGAACCGTCCTTGCGGTAGTTCACCAGCTCGGCCCGCACCGGCTGCCAGTTGCGCAATGCCGCCGCAATGCGGTCGATCTCGGCGCGTTCGGTCAATGCGCCCTGCAGCAGCCGCGGGTCCTTGCCGATGACCTCTTCGCGGGTGTAGCCCGTCAGGCGCGTGAAGGCCTCGTTCACGAAGACGATGCGGTGGCCTTCTTTGCCGTGCGCTTCGGCCTCGGTGATCATGACCACGTCGTTGAGGTTGGCGATGCAGGTGCCCAGCAGGTGCAACTGCTGGCGCGCAGCGTCCTGCAGGGTGTCGTGCTGTTGGTTGAGCTGGTCGAGCATGCGGTTCAGTGACCGCGCCAGGCTGGCCACTTCGGCCGCACCGGTTTCCGGCGCCCGTTCGTTGCCGAAACTGCGCGCTGCCACCGTGCTGGCGAATTGCTGCAGCTCGCGCAGGTCGGCGGTGAGCCGCCGCGCCAGGCGCTGCCCCACCCAGGCCACCACAAGCATCAGCAGCAAGGCCGTTGCGGCCACCGCCAGGGAAGAAGTGGTGCGGCCGTTGCTGACTGTGGCCACCGGCTTCTCACGCTGCACCGCCAGGTCCAAGCTGTCCAGTGCGGGCGGCAGCGCGATGCGCGAGCGTGTGTCGGCATTTGCGCTTTTCCTGCCTCCGCTGGTGTCGGCGCCTGCGGGCAGGGCCTCTTGCCGCGCCGCGCGGCCGGTCAGCAGGAGGTAGCCTCCATCGCGCAGCAGCCGTTTCGCCGGCAGGCGCGCCCACAGCGCACCTTCCACGGTGCCGGTGCGGCGGTACTCCACCATCACCGCAAAGAGCATGTCGTCGCCGTCAGTGCCTGGCAACAGGACCGCCCCCGAGCGACCCTCGCGCAGCATTTGCAGAAGCTGCGCCCGCTCCCCGGCATCAATGGTGACATCCCCGTTGCGACCGAGCTCGCGGCCCTGGAAGTCGACCAGCAGCAGCTCCACCGGCACGGCATTGATGGTCTGGATGCTGCCCAGATAGGGCAGCAGGTAGGCCTCGCGCCCGAAGCTGTCGGTCAGCGCGGTCTGCAGCAGCGGGCTGGCCGCCACCTCGCGCAGGCGTTCGTCGATGAGCACCAGCGTGTCGGCCACCTGTGCGGCGCGCAACTCGACGTCGCGCTGCGCCAGCGTGCGTGCCGACTCCTGGTGCAGGCGGTCTATCCACCACCACGAACCTGCGGCAATGAGCAGCACCGCCACGGCCGCCAGCGCAGCGGCCGAGCCGGCAAACTGCCGGGCCAGGCTGCTCTGGCGCGAAGAGTGCCCGCTCACGGGCTAGCGAAGGAGGTCCGGCACCAACACGCCATCGGCGCGGTAGCGGGCCATCAGCAACTCAGCCGCGCTCAAGGCTTCGTGGCGCTGTGCCGTGAAGGGCGGGTTGTAGCGCCGTATCAGGCCGCGGTGATCAGGCACACGCTCCAGCGCGCTGCGCACGGCCGCGCGGTTGGTGCTGCCGGCCAGCGTCACGGCCCGGGCCAGGATCTGCACCGCGTCGTAGGCATGCGCCACGCCCGTGGGGGCCTCGATGTCGTCGATGCGGGTCAGCTTGCTCACCCGTGCCGCGGCTTTCAGGAAGCGCTCGCGCTCGGCACCTGGCAGGTTGAAGAAGCTGAAGGTCTGCAGCACGGTCAGGTCCACCTTCTGCAGCGCCGGCCCGGCCAGCGCGGCGAACTTGCCGCCGGTGATGCCCTGGTGGCACAGCAGCGGCAGGCGCTCGGTCTCGGGCAAGGCGGCCACCTCGCGCACCAGCAGAGAGGCGTCATCGTCGTTGGCCACCACCAGCACGGCCTGTGCCCCGGCCGCGCTCAGAGTCTGGTAACGCTGCAGCAGCGAGGTTTCGCCCCAGTTGAACCACGCCACCTGCGCCAGGGCCGGTTTGCCCGGCGCGGCGGCGTGGCGCTGCGCAGCGGCCAGGTTGCTGCGGCCCCAGCCGGTGTTGGCCAGCAGCAAGCCCACACGCTGCAGCCCGCGTGCCCGCGCCACATCCAGCATCTTGGGCATGGCCAGGCTGTCGCGCAGCGCCACGCGGAACATCCAGTTCGGG
>JANOBX010000189.1:0-4915 GCA_031411875.1 Burkholderiales bacterium
CGCCCCCCCAGACCGGCGACGCCGCGCGGGCCGCGGCGGCCTAAGCTGCCGGCCTGCCGCCCGCCAAGTGCGTGTTCTACAAGCTGCACCTGGGCGGGGGTTTCGGCCGCCGCGGCGCGGTGCACGACTGGGTGCGGCAGGCGGTGGTCATCGCCAAGGAATTCCCGGGCACGCCGGTGAAGCTGCAGTGGTCGCGCGAAGAAGACATGACCCAGGGCCGCTACCACCCCGTCACGCAGGCCAGGATGATGGCCGGGCTGGACGCCAAAGGCGCCATCACCGGCCTGCACATGCGCATCAGCGGCCAGTCCATCCTCGCCGGCGTGTTCCCGCAGAACGTGCGCGACGGCAAGGACCCCGTAGTTTTCCAGGGCCTGAACGAAGGCGGCGGCGAGGCCATGATCGGCTACAGCTTCCCCGCCATCCTGGTCGACCACGCCATGCGCAACCCGCATGTGCCACCCGGCTTCTGGCGCGGGGTGAACCTGAACCAGAACGCCATCTACCTGGAATGTTTCCTGGACGAGGTGGCCCACGCCACGAAGCAGGACCCGCTGGCCCTGCGCCGCAGCCTGATGGGCAAGCACCCCAAGCACCTGGCGGTGCTGAACGCTGCTGCCGAACGCGCCGGCTGGGACAAACCTGCGCCCAGCGTGAACGGCCAGAAGGTCTTCCGCGGCCTGGCGCAGACCCACGGGTTCGGCGCCTACGTCGCGGCCGTGGCCGAAGTCTCGGTCAGCGATGCGGGTGAGCTCAAGATCCACCGCATCGTCGCCGCCACCGACCCGGGGCACGTGGTCAACCCGCAGCAGGTCGAGGCCCAGGTCGAAGGCAGCTTCGCCTATGGCCTGACGGCGGCGCTGTACGGGGCCTGCACGGTCAAGGACGGCCGCATCGAGCAGCGCAATTTCGACACCTACCCGGTGCTGCGCATGAACCAGATGCCGAAGGTGGAAACGGTGCTGGTGCCGACCGGCGGCTTCTGGGGCGGCGTGGGTGAACCCACGATCGCGGTGGCCGCGCCGGCGGTGCTGAACGCCATCTTTGCCGCCACGGGCCAGCGCATCCGCGACCTGCCCCTGGCCGCGCAGAGCCTGAAGCGGGCGTGACCACACGGGCTGCCATCGCCTTCTGGGCAGCCGTCGGCCTGACGCCGGCGGCCGGCCAGACGGTGGTGGCCGACGGCATGCCGGCCGCGCTGACGGCCACGCCCGGCGACGCCGCGCGCGGCCGCGCCATCGTGGCGCAGCGGCAGGTGGGCCTGTGCCTGCTGTGCCACAGCGGACCCATCCCCGAAGAACGTTTCCAGGGCAACCTGGCACCGCCGCTGGACGGCGCGGGCAGCCGCTGGACAACCGCGCAGCTGCGCCTGCGCGTGGTCGACTCGCGGCGCCTGAACCCGGCCAGCCTGATGCCGCCCCTGCATGCGCTGCCGGGTGCCGCCGCCGAAGAACGGCAACGGGTCGGCGCCGCCTGGCGCGGCAAGCCCGTGCTGGACGCGCAGCAGGTGGAAGACGTGGTGGCCTATCTGCAAACCTTGAAATGACACGATGAAACGCCGCCACCTGCTGCAAGCCACGGCCGGCCTCGTCAGCACCACGCTGCTGCACAGGGCCCATGCCACCCCCGAGTCGATGCGCGCCGCGGTGCAGGCCTTCACGGGCGGCGCCGAGTTGAAAACGGGGCGCGTGAAGCTGGACATCGCCACCCTGGTCGACAACGGCAACACCGTGCCGGTGGTGGTCGAGGTCGACAGCCCGATGACCGCGGGCGAGCACGTGCGCCGCATCGGCCTGTTCAACGAGGCCAACCCGCAGCCCGAGGTGGCGGTGTTCCAGCTCGGCCCGCACAACGGGGCGGCACGCGTGGCCACGCGCATCAGGCTAGCCACGTCGCAACGGGTGCTCGCCCTGGCGCAGCTCAGCGACGGCAGCTGGTGGCAGGCCCAGGCCGACGTCATCGTGACCCTTGCAGCCTGCATCGAAGGATGAGCCGATGAGCACCCGCGCCCTGGTCAACCTGCCGCGCGACATCCGACGTGGCCAGGTGGTGGAAGTGCGCACGACGCTGGCGCACCCCATGGAGACCGGCCACCGCCGCGGCAACGGCGGCGAGCTGGTGCCTCGCAACATCGTGCGTCGGCTCGAGGCGCGCCTGAACGGCGAACTGGTGTTCGCCGCCGACCTGCACCCGGCCCTGTCGGCCAACCCCTATGTCGCGTTCCCGTTGCGGGCCATGGCCAGCGGTCCGATGGTGCTGACCTGGCGCGGCGACCAGGGCTTCGAGCACAGCGAGACCGTGGCCTTCGAGGTGACGTGAGGCCGGGGCGATGGCGCCTGCCGTGGCTGGCCACGGCCCTCGTGGCGACGGCAGCACTGGCCGGCCCGCCGCAACCGCTGGCCTCCACCGATGCCCGGCGCAGCGGCCTGGTCGACATGCAGCCTTCCACCCAGGCCCTGCAGCGCGACGACGGGCAGAACCCGGGCTGGCTGTGGCTGAACGGCGGTGAGCAGGACTTCGCACGCGACTGCGTCCGCTGCCACACCCCTGCCAGCCTGCGTGGCGTGGCACCGCGCTACCCGGCCTGGGACGAAGTGCTCGGCAAGCCGGTGACGCTGCAGGGCCGCATCCAGCAATGCCGCGTGCGCCACGTCAAGGTGCCGGCTCTGGCCCCCGAAAGCGACGCGCTGCTGGGCCTGGAGAGCTTCGTCGCCCACGCTTCGCGCGGCCAGCCGATCGCACCGCCGGCCGACACCCGGCTGCAGGCCTGGCGTGAACGCGGCAAGACCCTGTTCGACCAGCCACTGGGTCAGCTCGCGCTGAGCTGTGCCCAATGCCACGACCAACACCCCGGCGGCCGCCTGGCCGGCAGCACCATCCCGCAGGGCCACCCCACGGGCTATCCGCTGTACCGCCTGGAATGGCAGGGCATGGGGTCGCTGCAACGGCGGCTGCGCAACTGCCTGACGGGGGTGCGCGCCGAACCCTTCGCACCGGGCTCTGACGAGTTCACCGCGCTCGAAGCCTGGCTGATGCAGCGCGCCGCCGGCATGCCTCTGGAAACGCCGGCGGTCCGACCGTAAAGTCGGGGCATGGACCCCCTTGCCGCCACCCGCCACTGGCTGGAAACCGCCGTCATCGGCCTGAACCTGTGCCCCTTCGCGAAGGCCGTGCACACCAGGGACCGCATCCGCTGGGTGCTGAGCGAGGCCACCGACACCGAAGCCCTGCTGCAGGACCTGCTGCGCGAACTCCAGCGCCTGGACGAGACCCGCCCCGACGAGGTCGACACCACGCTGATCGTCCACCCCGGCGTGCTGGCCGATTTCCTCGACTACAACGACTTTCTCGACATCGCCGACGCCGCCCTGGTCGAACTCGGCCTCGAAGGCGTGCTGCAGATCGCCAGCTTCCACCCCGATTACCAGTTCGCCGGCACCGAAGCCGGCGACATCGAGAACTGCACCAACCGCTCGCCCTTCCCCACCCTGCACCTGCTGCGCGAAGCCAGCATCGACACGGCCGTGGCGGCCTTCCCCGAAGCCGAGGCCATCTTCGAGCGCAACCAGGAAACGCTGCGTCAGCTGGGCTGGAGCGGCTGGCACACCACCGTGTCGAAACGCGATTAGGAGACTGCGATGAAGCGCCGACCCTTGCTGGCCAGCTTGCTGGCCCTGCCCACCCTGGCCCTGGCCACGGGCACGGATGAAAGCGCCCAGGCCCGGACGGCAGCGATGGCGTGGCTGAACCAGACCGACGCCGGCGAACACGGGGCCGCCTGGACCAGCGCCTCGGCCATCTTCCGCAACGCCGTGACGCTGGCGCAATGGCAACAGGCGGTCCAGGGCGTGCGTGGGCCGTTGGGCGAATTGCGCAACCGCAAGGAAAAGTCCCTCGTGCTGACGCGCACCCTGCCGGGCGCGCCCGACGGCCAATACGCCGTGATCCAGTTCGACACGGGCTTCGCCAGCAAGGCCCAGTCGGTCGAGACCGTCACCACGGTGCGGGACGCCGATGGCAGCTGGCGCGTGACCGGCTACTTCATCCGCTGAGCGCGCGCCCCGTGGTCAGCATCCGCCAGGCCACGCCGGGCGACGCGGCAGCACTGCTGGCCATCTACGCACCGTTCGTGGAAAACACGGCGGTGTCCTTCGAAACCGACGTGCCGACGGTCGAGGCTTTCGCCGAACGCATCCGCAAGGCGCTCGGAGGCTGGGACTGGCTGGTGGCCGATGAAGACGGCCAGTGCCTGGGCTACGCCTACGGCAGCGCGCACCGCGAGCGCGCCGCCTACCGCTATACCTGCGAGGTCTCGGTCTACATCCACCCTGCCCATCAGGGGCGCGGCCTGGCCCGCCGGCTCTATGCCGACCTGTTCGAAAGGTTGGCAGCGCGTGGCCTGTGCAACGCGCTGGCGGGCATCGCGCAACCCAACGCCGACAGCATGGCCCTGCACCAGGCGGCGGGTTTCACGCTCGTCGGCACCTACCGCCGGGCCGGCTGGAAGTTCGCTGCCTGGCATGACATCGCTTGGCTGCAGCGGGCGCTGCGCGAGCGGCCGCTCGACGCCGACTAGTGCGCTGCTGCCCGACCAGAGGCGATTCACGGCCGTTGCTGCCTTTCGGTCTGCGTATTGTTTAGTGCCTGCATGGTCCCTGAGCAAAGGCGGTCTGGGGCTGGGTGAGTCGGGTGGCCCAGCCCACGGGACCATCTCAGCGTGTCATTGGGGCACCAACCAACCGTCTGCAAAGGGCCGAAACGACTCAGTCCCGCAAGCTTAGCGGGCAGACGAAGCCCCTCTCAGAACCCGACCGCCTGCCCTTCGCGTCGCGAATCGCTGGCCGCCACGTAGCCGTCTTCGTGGTCGTCGGTCAGGCGGGCGATGAACTGGCCTGAACCGTAGTCCATGTAGGCG
>JANOBX010000190.1:0-3173 GCA_031411875.1 Burkholderiales bacterium
CTGGGCGACGACTTCTCGATGCTCGACGTGGCCATTGCCCCGCTGCTGTGGCGGCTCGACTACTACGGCATCGACATGTCGAAGAACGCCGTGCCGCTGTTGAAGTACGCCGAGCGCATCTTTTCTCGCCCGGCCTACATCGAGGCACTGACGCCTTCGGAAAAGGTCATGCGCAAGTAAGCCCGCATGGTGAGCTCCTTGGACAACCAGGGCACCTCGACGCGCCCGTACCTGCTGCGGGCGTTGCACGACTGGTGCACCGACAACGGCTTCACGCCGTACGTGGCCGTGCACGTGGGGCCGGGCGTGCAGGTGCCGATGGAGTACGTGAAGAACAACGAGATCGTGCTCAACGTCAGCTTCGAGGCCACCTCCGGGCTGAAGCTGGGCAACGAGTTCATCGAGTTCAGGGCCCGCTTCGGCGGCGCCACGCGTGAGATCCAGGTGCCCATCGACCACGTGGTGGCGATCTACGCCCGGGAGAACGGCCAGGGCATGGCCTTCCCGGTGCCGACGGAGTCGGGCGTGCTGCCGCTGCCTGCGGGCACCGCCGAGCCGCAGGTCCTGCGCGGCTTGCGCCTGGCCACCTCGGAGCCGGAGGCGCCTGCCGAAGCGGCGCCCGCGCCGCTGAGCGACGCACCGCCCGACGACACCCCCGACCCGACGCAGCCGCCCCCCGGCGCGCGTCCCTCGCTCAAGCGCATCAAGTAACAACCCGCCGGGTTTTGGTTCGGCACGACTCCTACAATTGATGCAGCGGTGGGGGAAGCTTCCGTCGCGAGCGGACCGGGCCTGGGTCGAGCCGTGCAGCCGTACACCGGTATGGCCGGCAGCGCAGGCCCTGGATCGGAGCTCGCAGCAGGAAGATGCCCCGCCGATGCGCCGGCTTAGCTCAGTTGGTAGAGCACCCGCCTTGTAAGCGGAAGGTCTTCGGTTCGATTCCGAAAGCCGGCACCAGATCGTTCCGATCGCTGCCCGTCACCGGCTGCTGGCCATCACCTTGATCTTGATCGGCGTGTCCCCGTGGCCGGCGGTCAGCAGCGCGGCCTGCAGCGCGGGCACCATCTGGCGCAGCTTGGCGGCGACTGCGGCGTTGTGGACCAGCAGCACCCAGGCCGTCTCGTCCAGCGGCCCGGGGCTGACGGCGCTGCGCATCGCGGCCGGTAGCAGCGGACCGATGCTCGCCAGCCGGGCCTGGGATTCCCGCAGGCGCTTGAGCAGCAGGCCCAGCGGCTCGCTGCGCCCCAGCGCGGCTGCCAGCGGGACGTTGTAGGGTGGGGTCGACGCCATGAACGGAGTCTAGCGATGCAGGTCCTGATCACGCACGGCAGCCTGGCCCGCACGCGGGTGCTGCAGTTCCAGCGCTGGCAGCTCCTGCTGGCGGTGGCGGGGCTGGCGGTGCTGTTGATGGCGGCGTCGGGCGCTGTGTATCACTTCGTGTTCGTGAAGGCGGCGCGCGAGGGCTGGCCGGTCGTCAACGCGCTGGTGCACTTGGTGGTGCGCGACGAGATCGCCCAGCGCGACCGCTTCATGCGCGACAACCTCGACGCCATGGCCCAGAAGGTCGGCGAGATGCAGGCCAAGCTCGTCAAGCTCGAAGCGATGGGCGAACGCGTCTCGGGGCTGGCGGGCATGAAGGCCGAGGAACTCAAGCCGCTGCAGCGCGGTGCGGGCGCCGGTGCTGCAGGCCAGGGCAGGGGCGGCCCCTACGTGCCGGCAGCGAACCCCTCGCTCGAGCAGCTGCAGGCGCTGGTCAGCAGCCTGGACGAGGCGGCCGACCTGAACACCGACCTGCTCACCTACGTCGAGTCGCGCCTGCAGGAAAGCCGCCTGAACGCGCTGATGGTGCCGAGCGCCCTGCCGGTGGACGGGCCCGTGGGCTCGGGCTTCGGCTTCCGGCCCGACCCGTTCAACGGCCGTGCGGCACTGCACACCGGGCTCGACTTCCCGGCGCCCCCGGGCACGCCGATCACGGCCGCCGCCGGTGGCATCGTCGTCACGCGCGAATGGCATGCAGCCTACGGACACCTGCTGGAGATTGACCACGGCAACGGCCTGCTGACGCGCTACGCGCACTGCGCCAGCATCGAGGTGGAGGTCGGCGCACTCGTCAAGCGCGGCCAGCAGGTGGCCAGGGTCGGCAACACCGGCCGCTCGACCGGCCCGCATCTGCACTTCGAGGTGCTGGTGAACGGGGCGCCGCAGGACCCGGCGCGCTTCCTGGCCGCCAGCCTGACGCCGCGCGTGGGTTTTGCCACCCCGCCCAGGCGCTGAGCACCGCGCGCCGGGCCTCGCTGGCCAGGGCCGAGCCACCCCGGTTGGCCAGGGCGCCGATGCTAAACTCGACCGCTTTTGTCCGGGGCGCCTGCGCTGGTTCGGCTGACTCTGCCGAGCAACGCGCCAGACACCCCGGGGCCGCCAGACACCGCACCCCCGGGTGCTTGCAAGTCGGCGGGCCGCCCCCAGTTCTGCCCAGTGGGCCGCGCGCATCGCGTGCCACCCCTCGCCCCTGCGGGCGCGGTGCCCAAGGCGCCGCCCCTTCGATCCACCCAGCCCCGACGCCGCATGTTCCCCAAGATCCTGACCCAGCTTTTCGGCAGCCGGAACGACCGCCTCCTCAAGACCTACCGGCGCACGGTGGAGCAGATCAACGCGCTGGAGCCGCAGCTCGAGAAGCTGTCCGACACCGAGTTGCGCGCCAAGACCGACGAGTTCCGGCAGCGCGTGGCCCAGGGTGCGTCGCTGGACGACATGCTGACCGAGGCCTTTGCCGTGGTGCGCGAAGGCAGCAAGCGCGTGCTGAAGATGCGCCACTTCGACGTGCAGCTGCAGGGCGGCATGGCGCTGCACCAGGGCAAGATCGCCGAGATGCGCACCGGCGAAGGCAAGACGCTGATGGCCACGCTGCCGGTGTACCTGAACGCGCTGGCCGGCAAGGGCGTGCACGTGGTCACCGTCAACGACTACCTGGCCCGGCGCGACGCCGAGTGGATGGGCCGGCTGTACAACTTCCTCGGGCTGACGGTGGGCATCAACGTGCCCGGCATGGGGCGCGAGGAAAAGCAGGCCGCCTACGTGGCCGACGTCACCTACGGCACCAACAACGAATTCGGCTTCGACTACCTGCGCGACAACATGGTGCAGGACCTGCGCGACCGCGTCGCCCGGGGCCT
>JANOBX010000191.1:0-2500 GCA_031411875.1 Burkholderiales bacterium
GCGACTTCGATGGGGTGAAGTCCACGCTCGAAGTCGCATCGGTCACTGGCCATCGCAGCATGCAGATGCTCAAGAGGTACACGCACCTTGACCCAAGGTCGCTGCTGGCTCGAATGGGTTAGGTGGGGTTTTCCGGTACAACGTCCCCAGATTGCCTGCCGGTCGTCCGTACCGTTGAGCCCGCTCGCTTGGCGTTCAGGGCCAGCAGTCGCCTAAGGATTTCGTCCTCACTCATCTCGGGCGTGTAGTCGGTCCAGCCGTAGGCCGCTGCCACCCTGTCGTCAAGCACCCGGTGCGCGTGTACCAGCCAGGCCTTCGGTTCGTTGTACAGCTTCGTCAGCGTCCGATCGGCCAGCTGCCGCTCAAATCCCGGCTTCGCCACGATGCGGTCAGGGTACGGCGAGACGGCCATGCCAGCCGGCACCACTTCCGGCACGCGCTCAGTCCACTCGGGGGGGTTCAGCCAGGCATCGCGCAGGTTAACAAGACGCGCCGCTGCGATGGCGATCGCTTCGGCATGTGGCCGCACCGCGGCATCCAGGTCGGCAGGGATCTGCTCGCCAGTAGCGAGGGCCTCAGTGTGCTGGTCGGCCGTGTCTGCCGGTGTCAGGCCGTAGGGGAAGGGGAAGGTCTCGAAGCACGTGGTCGGTGTGTAGCGCGGGTCGTTGCCCTTGCCCAGCCAGGTGCACATGCGCAGAGACCAAAGCTCGTGCATGCGGCTGTGCAGGATGCCGAAGGTGGTGTCGTCAGCACGCGGGATTAAGTAGACAGATCCACTCGGCAAAAGCGCTCGATGCGCGAAAACAAACACCCGGTGCTTCGAGACTTCCGGGGTCACGATGAATCGCGTCAAATTTTTGCTGGCATGCCGCATCTCAGGCCGCGGCCGCTGATGGATCCACCAGCGCTGGGCGGCAGGGCCTTCCCGGTTCAGAATACGCTCAGCCTTCACTGACTTTGCGATGTGTTCGAAGGGCGCCTCATACAGACAGGCGTCTTCCTCAGAGATGTCTGTGCCAAAGTCAATGATCCAACGGGTAACCCTGCGGCGCGTCACGTCCATCCCGTTGATCCACTGACGGACGACGCGGTGATTGGCTGCTTCGCCTGGGTTTGCTGGCAACTTCAGCCAGGCGTGTGCCAGATCGGCCGGTACGTCAAAAGCACCGACGAACTTGGCTCCCTGGAAACAACAGGACTCGTTGCCCGATAGCCGCTTTGCCTGGGTCAGGTCATCGAGTCCACCAGATGTGTCTAGCGGTTGGAGATCGGCCGACACGGCGTAAACCAGCTTGCCATCAAGCCTCGTGGCTTGGCCGCTGTGGCCAAACCCCACAAGCGACACCCGCACGGCCGCACCTTTGTTCACCCAGGGCTCGTCGCTCCATGCCTCAAAAATCTTGGTGCTGCTTACGATGCGCTCAAGCACCTCGCGGTTGGCTCCACCACGGATCGAGTTGGTCGACACAAGTCCCGCGCGCTGCAATCGGCCTTCCTCTACCAAGCCACGAGCCTTCTCGAACCAGTAGCACACCAGGTCGGCGCCGCCCGAGACGACGCCCACGTAGGCCGCACGCAGCGATTCAACATAGGCGTCGCCAAGCTCGCTGCGCATCTTCTTGTTGCCTACGAACGGCGGATTCCCTGTCAAGGCATCAGCAGCCGGCCAAATCGCAGCCGTGCCATCGGCCGCCAGCACCGCATCCCTGCACTCGATGGTGTCCAGCGGGTCCAGTACCGGGTTGAGCTTGAATGCGTAGCCGTGCTGCAGCCGCCACTGCAGTTCGCCGATCCAGACAGTGATGCGCGCGAGCTCCGCGGCATAGCCGTTGATCTCGATACCGAGCACGTTGTGCGGCCCAGTGACGTCCTGCTGGCGTGCCAGGCCCAGCTCCTCGGCCTGCAGGTTCACAAGGTGCTCAATGTCCTTCAAGCACTTGAGCGCCAGGTAGAGGAAGTTGCCGCTGCCGCAGGCAGGGTCCAGCACCCGGTATGCGCTCAGGCGCTCCAGAAAGGCCGCAAAGGCCTGCTGCGCTGCCTTTTCTTCGTCATTGGCCTTCGTGCGTACCCTGGCGAACTTGTCCTTCAGGGCCTTCGTCATGCTAGGGATGGCGGCCGCCTCCGTGCGCAGCTCGTCTCGCCTGGCCAGCGCTGACTCGATGGTGGCGCGCACCGTTGACCACTCTGCCAGCAACGGCCGTTTCACCACGGGTTCGACGATCCGCATGATCGTGTCGGGGTCCGTAAAGTTCGCGCCCAGCTGTGCCCGCTGGGCTGGGTCCAGGCCGCGCTCGAACAGGGTGCCCAAGATGCTCGGGTCGATGGCTGTCCAGTCCAGGGCGCTGGCCGCCTTCAGGGCATCCACGTCGACCACGGTCAACGGAGGGATCTCGATCCTTTGGAACAACCCGCCGTTGAACCACGGCACGTCGTCCACCCCGAAAAGCCCACCGTCTCGCATGGTGTTGAAGAGCGCCAGCAGCTGCGTCTGAAGCTTTGC
>JANOBX010000192.1:0-22476 GCA_031411875.1 Burkholderiales bacterium
CGCCGTAGGTGCCGATGAAGTGGCTGCCCAGCGCCGTCGCCACGGTGAGCAGCACCAGCATCGGCCGGACCCAGGTGCGGTGCACCACCAGCCCGAGCAGCAGCACATGCAGGGCAACCAGGGCGAGCAGCAGCGCGGCGGCCAAGCCCCAGGTCGAGGCATCGGCCGGCTCGCGGCCCTGCAAGGCGGCGCGGAAGAAGGCGGTGTTCGCGGTGAGTGCCCAGTACAGCGCGGCCAGCAGCACGAGTGCTTCGGCCGATAGCTCCAGGCGGGGCGGGGTCCAGGGGCGGGCGGGGGTGGATCGCGGCAGCAGGGTGGGCATATCCGGCCGGATTGCGCCCGAGCTTGATGAAGCCAAGCTGAAGACCGCAGGTGGTAGGTTCCACGCTACGCCACCCCCAGCGAAAAACCATGCTCGCCCAAGACCCCGTCAAACCCTCGTCGTTCAAAAGCCGCGGCGGGCTGCAGCGCATCTGGCGCGCCGCCGGCTATTCATGGGCCGGCCTGCGCGCGGCCCTGCGCCACGAGGCCGCGTTCCGTCAGGAACTGGCGCTGGGCCTGCCCATGCTCGTGCTGGCCTGGGTGCTGGCGCCCACGCGCTGGCAGGCGCTGGCCTTGTCGGCGTCGATCGTGCTGGTCTGGGTGGTCGAGCTGCTGAACTCGGCCGTCGAGGCCGTGGCCGACGCCGTGTCGGCAGAAAACCATCCGCTGCTGGGCCGCGCCAAGGACCTCGGCAGTGCCGCTGTCTTCCTGGCCCTGGGCCTGAGTGCCGCCACCTGGGCCGTGGTGTTCTGGCCTTGAGCGCGACGCGCTTCAGGCGCCCTGCAGATGAGCGTCGTCGTTCCAGCCCACCAGCGAGAACCCGGCGCCGTTGAACAGCACCCGGTTGATGCGGGCATTGGCGCAGAGCCAGCTGCGCGCGGCCTGCAGGTGCTGGTGGGTGGCGGCGCGGTACAGGCTGTCGAGCAGGCCGCCGTGGGCGAACACCGCCACCACCTGCCCGGGATGGCGGGCGCAGAGCTCCGCATAAATGGCGATGCTGCGCGCGTGGAACGCGGCCAGGGTTTCACCGCCAGCGGGCCCGAAGTCGGGGTCGCGCCGGCGCCAGGCTGCGGCGCCCTCGGGCCAGCGCTGGTGCAGTTCGTCGTAGGTGCAGCCCTGCCATTCGCCGAAGTGGCGTTCGCGCAGGCGTTCGTCGAAGTGCACCGGCAGCCCGGCCGGGCCGGCGAAGGCCGCGGCGGTGTCGGCCACACGCGCCAGGTCGCTGCTGTAGACCACCTGCACGCCGGCGTCCTGCAGCGCCAGGCCCAGGCGCTGCGCCTGCCAGCGGCCGTGGTCGTTCAGCGGCACGTCGAGCTGGCCCTGGATGCGCTGTTCGACGTTCCAGTCGGTTTCGCCGTGGCGCAGCGCGATCAGCTGCGTCGCTTCAGACACCGGCGTGGTGGAGCCGCTGGTTGAGCGTGTAGGTGCCCGAGAACGTGGCCTCGCCGAGCACCCGCCCGGCGAGCTTCTCGCGCACCTGCGGGCCAGTGAACACGCCTTCCAGCGCCAGCCGCGGCACCGACACGGCGTACAGGGTGAAGACGTAGTGGTGCACCAGCGAATCGTTCCAGGGCGGGAACGGGCCGTCGTAGCCGAAGTACTGGCCGGCCATCTCGGCATGCCCGGCGAACCAGCCGGTGTAGTCGTTCAGGCCATGGCGCGCGCCGTTCAGGGCCTGCGGGCCGGGCTTGCCGCGCGCCGTGAAGCCGCGGCTGAATTCGCCTTCGGCGATCTCCCGCGGCAGCGGCGGCAGGTCGATCAGCACCCAGTGGAAGAAGTCCACGCGGGGCAGCTCGGCCGGCACTTCGCGGCCCGGCTGGTTGACGTCGTCACCGCGGCTCGGCACGTCGAAGTCGTGGCAGATCAGCACCATCGACTGCGTGCCCGCGGGCAGCTCGTCCCAGGCCAGGTGGGGGTTCAGGTTGTCGCTGAAGGTGGCGCCGCCTTGGCCGTCGGCGCGGCCCGCGGCGTAGCGCTCGGGGATGGCGTCACCGTTGGTCCAGCTGTTGCTCCATAGCTTCATCGTGTCGTCCTCGAAAGGGTGATGTTCGGCGGTTGGTCAGACACCCCAGACCACCGGCTCGCCGGCGGCGTGGGACTGGCGCAGCATCTCCACCATCGGCCACAGGCGCTGGCGCAGGCCCACCGGCTGCCGGGTATCGGCCTCGCCGTCGGTTTCGGCGGGCTTGCCGGCCCGGGCTTCGGCGGCGATGGCCTCTTCCAGCGTGGCCAGGGCCGCCGGCATGGCCGCGCTTTCGATGATGCCGCGTGCCGCGGGTTCGCGGCCCAGCAGTCGGAGCAACTGGTCGCCATGCTCGGCCAGCATGATGAGGTCGCCACAGGCCTTGCTCTTGAACTTGTAGATCATGGCTCAGCTTTCGCAGGCTTCAAACCCGTGATTGTGCTGCCAAGCCCGGCGGAAGGCAGGCGGGTGGCGACCCTCAGCTGCGCACCAGGCGGATGCGGCGCGGGTGACGCCGCTGCGGCGTTTCCGGTGCGAACACCGCCGAGGGCTGCGTGGCGGGCGTGGGCGGCGGGCCCAGCAGCTGTTCGAAGCTGAGGCTGTCGACGCCCTGCGAGAACAGGAAGCCCTGGAACTCGCTGCAGCCGGCCTCCAGCAGGAACTGGCGCTGGCCTTCGGTTTCCACGCCCTCGGCGATGACCTTCATGCCCAGCGCCTGCGCCATCTGCAGGATGGCCCGCACGATGCCCGCGTCGCTGTCGTCGCCGGGCAGGCCGCTGATGAAGCTGCGGTCGATCTTCAGCTTGTGGATGGGAAAGCGCTTGAGGTAGGCGAGGCTGGAATACCCGGTGCCGAAGTCGTCGATGGAAAGCTTCACGCCCAGCTGCGACAGGGCCGCCAGCCGCAGCAGCGCATCGGCGGCGTCGTGCACGAGGATGCTCTCGGTCAGCTCCAGTTCCAGCAGGTGCGGCGGCAGGCCGCTGACGGCCAGCACATTGGCCACACAGTCGACGAACTGGCTCTGCTGGAACTGCAGTGCCGAGACGTTGATGGCCATCGGCATCTGGTAGCCACGCTGGTGCCACAGCGCAGCCTGCCGCACCGCCTGCGACAGCACCCAGTCGCCGATGGCGACGATGAAGCCGCTGTCCTCGGCCACGGGAATGAAGCGGGCCGGGGGGACATCGCCCATCTCCGGATCGCGCCAGCGCAGCAGCGCTTCGGCGCCGACGATCATGCCGTCGGTCAGGCGCACCTGCGGCTGGTAGTGCAGGCGGAAGCGGTTGCTCACCAGGGCCTGGCGCATGGCCTGGTCCAGCCGCATGTGGGAACGGCGGTCGCCCTCGGCGCGGGCCTGGTGCAGCCTGAAGTTGGCGCGCCCGGCCTGCTTGACCTTGCGCATCGCATGTTCGGCATGGCGCACCAGGTCGTCGATGCTGCTGCCATGCGACGGGTACAGCGCCACGCCGATGCTGCAGGTCAGCGTGAACTGCGCCTCTTCGATGCTGCAGGGCTGCGCCACCGTGTTCAGCAGCCGGCGTGCGCTGGCCTCGGCGGCCTGGCCGTCAGCGGGGTAGAGCAGCGTGGCGAACTGGTCGCCGCCGATGCGCGCCAGCAGGTCGTCTTCGCGCAGGCAGCCCTGCATGCGCCGGCCCACGTCGAGCAGCACCCGGTCGCCGACGTCGTGGCCCAGGCTGTCGTTGATCTGCCTGAAGTGGTCCAGGTCGATGACCAGCAGCGCAAAAGGCCGGCCCGTGGTGCGCGAGGCCTCGGCGATCTCGGCATAGCGCGTAGCCAGACGGCGGCGGTTGGGCAGACCGGTCAGGGCGTCGAAGAAGGTCAGGGCCTCGATGCGTTCGTCGGCGGCGATGCGCTCGGTCAGGTCGCGGAAGCTCCACACCCGGCCGGTCGACTCGCCTCGGCTGAAGAGCGGCCGCGTCACGCGTTCGACGACGTGGCCGCTGCGCAGGCGCAGCCGGTCGCTGGCGTGCAGCAGCGTGGCCTGGCTCAGCGTGGCCAGGCGTTGCAGGTAGGCGGCGCTGTCGACGACGTTGTCGGTGAGCCAGTCGTGCACGGCCCCGTCGTCGTGCCGCTTCAGCAGGTCAGGCGGCAGGGCCCAAATCTGCGCGAAGCGGCGATTGAAGGCGCGGATGCGGCCGAACAGGTCCGTCACCAGGATGCCGTCGGCCGTGCTTTCCAGAGTCGCCTGCAGCTCCGACAGCAGTGCCTCGCGCTCGCGCTCTGCCTGTTCCTCGCCGCTGCGGTCGCGCAGCAACACCAGCGCATGCGTGTCGCCCACGAAGCGGATGCTGCGGCTGGTGTGGCGCTGGCGGCCGTCGGCGGTGGTGACGACGGTGTCCGACAGCAGCGCGCCGCGTTCACCGGCAGCGCAGGCGTCCCAGAAAGCCATGTCCTCGGGCGAGCCGGCCAGCCGCAGCGCCGGCTGACCCACCAGCTGCGCCGTCGTGCAGCCCAGCAGTTCGCCAGCCGCTTCGTTGGCGGCCACCACCTGCAAGTCGGCCAGCGCCACCAGCCAGGCGGCATGCGGCAGGCCTTCGAGCCAGGCCAACCATGCTGCACCCTCCGGGCCGGGCAGGGGCAGGGGCAGGGGCAGGGGCACGGGCGGACCGGTCACGCGCAGGGCTCCAGGTGCGGCGCGGCGGGTGCCAGCGCCTCGAAGTAGTAGGCCACGCGCGGCCGCGGGTCCAGGTATTCCAGCGTCGCCGGCGGCAGCTTGCTGGCCACCAGGCTGCGCCGGATGCCGAGCTCGGGCAGGTCTTCCAGGTTCAGCAACAGGGCCTCGCTGCGCGACACCTTCGGGTCGTGCACCAGCACGCGCGGCTTCAGCGGGCGCGAGGAGTTCACGCCCACCACCATCGCATAGCGCTCGTCGGTCAGCTGCACCAGGGAACCGGCGGGGTAGACGCCCATCATCCGGATGAAGGCCGAGAGCACCTGGGCGTCGAAGCGGCTGCGGCCTTGCGCGAACAGCATCGACACGGCCTCGTGCGGGGTCAGCGGGTGCACCCTTGCGGCCGGGTTGCACAGATTGTCGTAACGGTTGGCGATGGCGACGATGCGGGCGGGCAGCGTCATCCTCTCGCCCGACAGGCGCTGCGGAAAGCCGGTGGCGTCGGCGTGTTCGTGGTGCTGGGCCAGCACGGCCAGTGCACCGGGTGCAAGACCGATGCGCCGGCCCTGCGCCAGGCCCCTGGCGACGTGGTCCCGGTAGGCGCTGGTCTCGGCCGCACTGAAGCCGTCGTCGGCGTGGCGCAGGCGTTCTGGCAGGTCGAACTTGCCGATGTCGTGCATGAGCGCGCCCACGCCCAGGTCCAGCAGCTCCGGTTCCGCGAGCTTGAGCGTACGGCCGATCAGCATGGACATGACGGACACGTTCAGCGCATGGGCCGCCGCCCGGTCGCCGGCCGCCCCGTGGACCAGGCGGATGGCGATGTCGCTGTCCACGAGCAATTCGTCCAGCATGCCCCGGGCCAGCGACGTACTGCCCTGTAGCGAGGCACCCGGGCTGCTGATCAGCGCGGCGGTGGCGCTGCGCCAGATTTGTGCAGCCTCGCCGTATCGGCGCTCGCAGCGTTGCACGGCCTCGCGCTGGGCCTGCAGGGCGATGCGGCGGGCCTCCTGTTCGGCGGTGGCGTCCGGCGTGGCGTCCGGCGGCGGGGCCAGGGCCGCAGCCTCCGCCACAGCCGCCGTGTCGGCCGAGGGCTCGGCCGGCAGTTCGCTCTTGTCGGGCGACCAGCGCACCTGCCGTAGCCCCAGGCTGCGCAGCGTGGCGAGTTGTTCATCGCTGCCGATGCGGAACGCCGAACGCGGAAAAGGATGAGACAGCCAGCCGCCTTCCAGGTGGACATACATGCCGACGCGCAACTTCTCGACGGCGATGGTGCTCTGCATGACGTTCCTGCACGAGGCGCCGCCCCGCGCGGCGCCTGACGACGTGTTGTCGGACGCCGAGCCTGAAAACTTGAGCCGCCGCGAGCGCCGCCGCCGCCTGCCGCGGCGGCCGTGAACAAGCTCACGCCGGCGGGTCACCCGCCGGGCGCAGCGCCAGCCGCACCGAAAAGCTCACCAGCGTGCCGCTGTCCTGGGCTTCGGCGTCCTGCACCCGCAGCGTCCAGCGGCCGGCGCAGTTCTGACCCGCGAAGACGGCCAACGCGGGCGTGTTCTGCGCGTCGTACACCTTCTTCAGGCTGTTGCGCGTGCCGCCGGTGCGCTGGTGCAACACCACCACCCGCCGCCCCCTGCCGGCAGGCGGCAGCAGCGTGATGACGAGGTCGCCGATGTGGCTGTGCAGCAGCTCCACCGCCACGCTGACGGCCTGCACCGGCGTGCTGTCCGTCACGTCCAGCGCGAAGGTGGCGGTGCCCGGGTCGGGCAGGGGCGCATCGAAGCGGCGACTGACGGTGACTTCGTTGCGGGGCTGCGGTCGGGCCAGCTCGACCGCGCGCAGGGCATTCAGCCGGCCCCAGCCGTACCACGCGCTGCGGCCGGTGGCGTCGTAGCGGCCGCCCTTCGGATCGATGCGGTACAGGCGCGCTTGAGCACATCGGCCACCTCGCTGCGGCGCAGGCGCGGCTGCATGGCCAGCACCAGCGCGGCCACCCCGGCGGCCCCCGGGCAGGCGCTGCTGGTGCCGCCGAAGCTGTTGGTGAACAGGCCGGCGCTGTCGCCGTCCTGGGCGGCGCCGCCGCCGCGGCCGCGGTTGTAGCCCGCCGCGCCGCTGCGGTCGGTGGTCCAGATGCCGGGGGTCAGCGGTGCCGGATGGTTGGCTTCGGAGAGCTCGAAGTCGCTGCTGGGAAAGCTGCACCAGATGGCCCGGCCGAAGTCGCTGTAGATGGCGCGCCGGCCGCGGTCATTGCAGGCGGCCACGGCGAGCACCGCGGGGTGGCTGGCGTAGCCGTCGTTGTCGACGCTTTCGTTGCCGTTGCCGGCGGCGTACAGCAGCACGCAGCCTAGGCCGCCGCGGCCGCGGGTGGCGGCATAGTCCATGGCCAGCCGGGTGCTGGCCGGCAGCGGTGCCACGGCCTGGTGGGCCGGGTCGGCGGCGTCCCACCAGTTGCCGTCGGGCGGGCCCCAGCTGCAGCTGATGATGTCGGCGCCCTGGTCGGCGGCGTAGCGGAAGGCCTCGGCCTCGGCCATCGAGCCCAAGCCGGCCTGCAGACGGATCGGCATCAGCCGCGCGCCGGGCGCCACGACGCTGGCGCCGGTGCTGCCGTTGGCCACGGCCACGCCGGCGCAGGCCGTGCCGTGGTTGTTGCTGGCGCTGCGCGGGCGCGGGTCGGCGCCCCGCGGCAGCATGTCCTGAGGTGCCACGATCTTGCCGGCACCGGCGAATTCCACGTGATCGATGTCGACGCCGTCGTCGATGATGGCCACGGTGATGCCTTCACCGCGCGTGATGGCATGCGCCGCCTCGACGTTCGCGTGCGCGTCGACGTCGACCTGGCCGATGCGCGTCTTCTTCAGGTGCCACTGCTGCGGAAAGATCAGCCTGGCGCTGCGCTCGCGGATCAGCTCCGGGTGACTGAACTCCACGTCGGGCCGCTGCAGCAGCGCCTGGGCGATGTCGAAGACCGCCTGGCCGGCGCCTTCGGGGGCGGCGCAGAAGAAGGCGTTGAGGGCGTAGCCGGGCTCGTCCTTCACCTTGAGCGTGGCGGCCTGCAGCACCGTGCGGCAGACGGCGGGGTCGGCTGCGTCGACGAACTTCACGAACAGGTTCTCGGTGTACAGCACCGGTGCGCCGCTTTGCGCGTCGATGAGCACGCCGCCGGCAAAGCGCACGTCGGGTGCGGCGCGCAGCGCCAGCTTGCGCACCCGCAGGCTCGGGCTGCCGCGGCGCCGCGGCGCGCGGTAGACCCGCACCCCGGCTTCGGGGAATTCCACCACCAGCACGCAGTCGATCACGTGCGCCAGCCAGGGGCCGGGCACCGGCGAGGCGCCCCGCACCAGGGGCTGGCCGCTGTGGGTGCGCACCGCGAAAAGGTCGGGGCTGGCTTCGAGTTCGAACGAGGCTTCGTCCTTGCGGCCAAAGTGCACGGTGGGCATGACGGGGCTCCTGCTGCGGCGTCGCGCGTTCGCGACCGGGGTCGAAGACTGCAGCCTGCCTGAACTCGGCGTGCGCCGACATCCCCAGGCGCCGACGACGAGCCTGGCGAGGCCCTATGAAAAACGGGGCCCCGCGGGGCCCCGTCGTCAAAGCGCTCTTGCGGGCGCGGTGTGCCTTACTTCAGGTGCTGGCTGATCTTCTTGGTCAGCTCGAACATCGACACCTGGGCCTGGTCGACCACGGCCTTGAGCTTGGCGTCGGCGTTGATCAGCGTACGCTTGGCCGCGTCCTGCAGCTTGTTCTTCTTGATGTATTCCCACACCTTCTTGGTCACCTCGGTGCGCGGCAGCGGCTTGTCGCCCACCAGCGCGGCCAGTGCAGCGCTGGGGGTCAGGGCCTTCATGAACGCTGCGCTCGGGGTGCGCTTCTTGGCCGGGGCCTTGGCCGCTGCCTTCTTGGCGGGGGCCGCCTTCTTCGCCGGTGCGGCCTTCTTCGCCGCCGGAGCAGCCGAGGCCTTCTTCGCGGGCGCAGCCTTCTTCGCCGGTGTGGCCTTCTTTGCAGGAGCCTTCTTCGCAGTTGCCATTTTGAATTTCTCCGTCAGTTGTTGAGTGACCTGCCAGCCGCCTGTTGAGTCACGGTGTGGAGCGCCTCGTTCGTCGACGAGGCTTGCCTTGTTGTCATGGTCGGCCGAGCAAGCGCGATGGTACCGCCTGCCACCAGGCAAGAGAAGGCGTTTTCATAGGAGAAACGCGCTGATTCACGTGGGTGGGCACGATCAGATGCTTCCGCGCCACGCTATGCTGGGGCCATGAAGATCCTTCTGCGTTGGTTCCTGCTGGCTGCGGCACTGCTGCTGGTGGCGCATCTGTACCCGGGCGTCCAGGTCGCCAGCTTCACCTCGGCGCTGATCGCGGCGCTGGTGCTGGGCCTGTTCAACACGCTGGTACGGCCGCTGCTGGTGCTGTTGACCCTGCCCGTCACCCTGATCACGCTGGGCCTGTTCCTGTTCGTGATCAACGCGCTCATGTTCTGGGCCGCGGCCTCGGTGCTGAAAGGCTTCGGCGTCACCGGCTTTGTGGCGGCGCTGGTGGGCTCGCTGCTCTACAGCCTGTGCGCGATGCTCATCGACGTGGCCACCGAGCGCCTGTTCAGCCGCAACGGCTGAACAGTCGGCCGCTGGTCAGCGCCCGCCGCGCGCTTCCAGCACCAGCAGCCGGCGTTCGGCCACCAGCTGGCGCAGCCGGGCGTCGATGACCGACGCCTCGATGAAGTCCTGACCGGCCACGTTGCCGGCCGAGCCCTGGGCAGCGCGCAGCCGGTCGATGGCACCGTTCAGGTCGCCGACGGCGGCCCGGGCCTCGGCGGCGGCGCGCAGTGAACGCAGGCGCAGGCCGCTGGCTTCGGCGGTGGTGGCCAGCTGCTCCCAGGCGGCGCTGTCCTGCGGCTGGTCCGTCACCCAGGTCTGCAGGTCTTCGGTGACGCGGCGCAGCTCCGCCGCTGCAGCGGCCCCCGGGGGCTGCTCGGCCACGCCCGCCAGGGCCGCGCGGGCCCGCAGCAGCAGCTGCGGGCGGGCCGTGACGCCGGGACTGTTGACGACGGGCAAGTCGGCCAGCGTCTGCAGGGCGGCCGCGCCCTGACCGCGGGCGATCTGCAGATCGGCCTTCAGCAGGGCCAGCGCACGCTCGGCCATGGGCTCGCGCGGGCTGGCGCTGCGCGCCTGGGCCAGTGCCGATTCCAGCGCCGAGGCGAAGCTGGAAAGCCGGGCCGCGTCCTTCAACAACAGGGCGGCCATCGCGCCGGCATAGGTGGCGGCCAGACGGTCGGGCAGCTGCGAAGACGATGTCTCGCCCCCCACCAGGCGCTGCAGACCCTGAGCGCTGGTGTCCATCAGCACCCGTGCGCGGGCCTGCATCAGGGCATGGGCCAGCGGCGGCGCCGACGGTGCGCTGCCCGGCACCAGCGTGCGCGTGCGCGCCTCGGCGATGCGGTCCACCGTGAGCGGGTGGCTGCGCAGATACGGGAAGTTGCCGGCGTCGTTCAACCGGTTGGCCACTTCCATGCGCTCGAACATCTCGCCCATGCCGGCGGTGGCGTAGCCGGCGGCGCCGAGCAGGCCATAGCCCATGCGGTCGGCCTCGCGTTCCATGTCGCGCGAGAAGTTCAGCTGGCCCTGGATGGCCGCGGCCTGGCCGCCGGCGATGGAGGCATTGACGACGTCGGCACTGGCGCCCTGGGTGGCGGCCAGTATGCCCAGCAGGATGGCTGCCAGGCCCACCATCGACGAGCGCGCACCTGGCGCGATGCTGCGTGCGATGTGGCGCTGGGTGACGTGGGCGAGCTCATGCGCCAGCACCGAGGCGAGCTGGTCACGCGTGGTGGTGATGCCGATCAGGCCCAGGTGCACCCCCACGAAACCGCCCGGCAGCGCGAAGGCGTTGACGCTGCGCTCGCGGATGAGGAAGGATTCGTAGGCGAAATAGGCTGCGGTGTCGGCCTCGATGTCGCCGCGCTGCCGCGCCGCCAGCACCAGCGGGGCCCACAGCGACTGCAGGTAGTCCTGCAGCACCGGGTCGTCGAGGAAGGTGGGGTCGCGCCGGCCTTCGCGCATGATGGATTCACCGATGCGCTTTTCGTCGGCCACGCTCAGGTCGGCATTGGCCGATTCGCCCAGCGAGGGCAGCCGCACCGTGCCCCCACCCTGGGCGGGCGCCGAGGCCTGGGCCTGCGCCGGCAGGGGCAACGCCATGACGAGCGCGAGCGTGGCCGCCAGCAGGCGCTGCCAGCGCGGGGTGGGGCGGGAGGGCGGGTTCGCGTTCATGCAGGGCACGGTCGTGGAGACAAGTGGGTTGGGAGTGCCTGCGGTGGCCAAGCGTTCCACCGGACAATCATGACATCTGCATGTTTCCGAAGGTTGCTGCGCCGCCATGAGCCCTGAAGCCCCGTCCGACCCCTTGAACATCCCGACCCCCCTGACCCACTTCGACGCCCAGGGCCAGGCCCACATGGTCGACGTGTCGGCCAAGGCCGAGACCCACCGCGTGGCCCGCGCCACCGGCAGCATCCGCATGCTGCCGGCCACGTTCCAGCTGATCGCCCAGGGCCAGGCCAAGAAGGGCGACGTGATCGGCGTGGCACGCATCGCCGCCATCCAGGGCGCCAAGCGCACCGCCGACCTGGTGCCGCTGTGCCACCCGCTGCCCATCACGCGCGTGGCGGTGGAATTCGCGCTGGACGAGGCCGCCAGTGCCGTGCATTGCACCGCGCAAGTGGAAACCCACGGCCGCACTGGCGTGGAGATGGAAGCCCTGACGGCCGTGCAGGTGGGCCTGCTCACCGTCTACGACATGTGCAAGGCCGCCGACCGCGGCATGGTGATGGACGGCATCCGCGTGCTGCACAAGAGCGGCGGCAAGAGCGGCGACTGGTCGGGCGGCTGTCGCCGCCCGCCCGGGGCTCAAGGCGGCAGGAAGCTGCGCCAGTCGACGGGCCGCTGCGGCGCTGCGCATTGGAACGGCGGGCCGGCCTGTGCCGTCGACGCACTGGCCGGCACCTTGCACGCGTCGAAGAACTCCTTCGTCTCGGCTTTGCGGAACTCGCGCAGGCGTTGCGCGAGGTGGCGCGCTTCGTCGATGCGGCCCTGCGCTTCGAGGGACTGCGCCCAGGCCTTCATCAGCCGGGTGTCCAGCAGGTAGTGCGTGGCGCGGTCGAACGCGGCCTGGGTATCGGCCACGGCCACGCCTGAGGTGGCCGCGGCGTAATCGGCATGGTGGGTGAAGAACAGGCTGTCGCGGCCGCTGGCAATGCGCTGCTCCAGCGGGGCGTCGCCGGCGCTGGCGCTGAAGATGCGCGCCACGTGGCGGTAGTCGGCCACGGCCAGGGCCGAGCCCAGGATCAAGAGCAGCCCGCCGGCAGCCAGGGCGCGCGAGGGCAGCTCGGGCGTGGCCGGCCGGGGCGCCTTTTCAGGCAAGGCGAAACCCCAGACCCAGGCCGTGGGCAGCAGGAAATAGGCGTACCACAGCGGGTATTCCAGCAGGCTGTGCAGCCCGATCATCACCACCGCCATCACGGCGCAGCGCTGCGCGGCGGCCAGCGGCGAGAGGCCCGTGTCAGCCACTTCGCGGTCAGCGGCGCTGCGGCCGAAGGCCAGCCAGACGGCTCGGCCCAGCCCCCACAGCAGCAGCCCCAGCACCGCACCGCCCAGCGGCAGGCCCAGTTCCACCAGCAGCTGCAGCGGCAGGTTGTGGCTGTGGTCGAAGAAGGCGGTGGGGCGATTCGGGAATGGCGTGAGTGTCCAGGCGTAGTTGAACTCGCCCCAGCCCACGCCTGCCCAGGGCTGCTGGCGGATGAGCGCCAGCGTGTTCGACCAGATGCCGAAGCGCGATCCCGAGATGTCGGTCTCGGCCAGCCTGGCCGCGCCACCGAAAGCCTGCGCCGTGGCCGCGGCCCACTGCGCCAGCCCCCACCACGCGGCGCCGTAGAGCAGCGGCGTGGCCAGCAGCAGCAAGCGTGCGGGCGTGCGCAGGCGGCGATCGGCCAGCCCCCACAGCGCCAGCAGCAGCACGCTGACGAGTCCGGTGCGTGAAGCCGTCAGCACCACGGCCGCCACCAGCAGCGCCAGCGCCGGCGCCGCCCAGCGCGGGGCCAGCCGGCGCAGTTCCACGAGGCCCACTACCGCAATGCAGGCCCAGGTGAGCACGCTGCTGAGATGGTTGGGCTGGCGCAGGTTGCCCACGGCCCGGCCTGGAATGCTGGACGCCGCGAGCCAGCTGCCGTCGGACCAGCCCGGCGCGAACACCTGCACCGCAGCGAGTGCGGCATTCAGCAGCCCGGTGGCCAGGTAGGCCCAGCACAAGGCGGCGAACACCAGCGCCGCGTCGCTGCGCGCCCGTGCGCCGGCGCCGGCCGCCAGCAGCAGCGCCGCCGCGGCCAACAGTCCCAGCGCCGACAGCGCCAGGCTGGCCGGGTGGCCGCCCGGCCCCCAGGACCACAGCACGCCGGCGGCCAGCAGCGCCAGGGCCAGCAGCGGCGCGGAAAGCGCCCTGCCGGGCAAAAGCGGTTGCGACACCACCGCCCACAGCCCCCACAGCGCCAGCGCCAGGGCCTGGTTCAGGAAGGTGGGTGAGGGCGAGGTGCTGTAGGCCAGCAGCGTGGGCGCGGCCGCCGCGAGCGCGGCCGTGAGCAGCAGGGCCGGGGGCACGGCCGGCGCGGCGGGGGGGGCGGGGTGCGACAGCAGGGAAGCGGACAAGAGCGGGAGGGGTTGCACCGACGGTGGCGGATGCTACCTGGGCCGGTCTGGGAGCCGCCCGCGCGGCCGCTGTGCTTCACCAGCCGTCGATCGGGGCGAAGCCTCGCAGGTCGGCGTTGCGGCGGTCGACGAGCACGATCCAGTCGCCGTGAGTGCGCGACTGCAAAGGCAGGTAGGCCAGGTGTTCGGCGGGCACGCCGGCCTTCGCGACGGCAGCGTTCAGCGCCGCCACTTCCTCGGCCGGGCGCTTTTGCAGCGCATCGAGCGGCTTGAGTTCGGCGATGACTGCCAGGCGGTGGCCGTCGTAGGGTTCCCAGCGCGAGGGGCGCAGCGAGGGGTGCAGGCCATCCATGGACTGCTTGATGCTGGCGGCGAAGTCGGGGTCGGTGTTCTTTGTCAACCGGGCGGCGATGGTCACCGGGCCGAAGTGGCTGAGCTGCCCCAGGCCGTGCTGCGCTTCGGACAAGGTCTTGGGGTCGATCTCTGCGGCACTGACGGCACGGAAGCGGTTGCCCTCGAAGGACATGAACACCGGCCGGGCTGCGTGAACGGAGTACATCCCGTAAGCCAAGGCGCCGAGCTGCAGTGCGGCCACGAGCGCCAGGTCCCGCAGGAGCTCGCCGCGCGGCTTGCTCGGGCTGTAGAGGATGAGGGTCAGTGCCGGACCCATGATCACGTCGACCACGATCAACAGCGTGAACAGCTCACGCCCTCCGGAGATGGCGCGATAGGGGTACGGGTACCAAACGGCGAAGACCAGCCAGGCCGCGAGTGCGGCGATGAGGATGCTGACGCCGAGGTGGATACCGGCCGGTCGGGCGGCGGCGCTCAGTCGTTGAGTCAGGTTCATCGGGGTGATGGGATTCAGAAACGGCAAAGAGCGCCGGAGCGCTCTTTGCGGATTCAGACAGGTCTGAAAGTCACTTGCACTCGGAAGGAGCGAAGCGGGCGGGCAGCGTGCCGGCAGCGAAGCCAGCATAGCCCGTCGCAGCCGCGCCGAGGGCGGCACAACGCCAAGCCACGGACTGCGCCGGCGGCGTGAAGGCGGCTGTACCAACCGGGAGAACCGTGCCGATCGGGGCGTTCGGGGTCAGGATGACCGTGCCGTTGCCAGCGGCAGCGGTCGTGGTCACGGTGATCACGCCGTCTGCGGGGGTGATGACGACGCTGGCCACGTTCCGGGAGGCGGCGGGGCCTGTGTAGCCGATGTTGTAGCCCAGGACGTCAGCGGAAGGGTTGCCGGAAGCCAGCACGTCCTGCACGTTGACCTTCGCAGCCGAAGCCGCCACCAGACCTTCAGAGACTCGTGCACGGACCGTGTAGTCCTGGTAAGCCGGCAGCGCAACCGCAGCCAGGATACCGATGATCGCGACGACGATCATCAGTTCGATCAGGGTGAAACCGCGCTTGGCGGTGCGTTGCAGTCGGTTCATGTTCGGAACTCCGGGTGGGGTGTGGGGGAAGAAACGTTTGAACAGTTTGCAGCGACCGTGCCAGCCCCAAACGCCGTTAAAGCACCTGAATTCCCGTGCAAACCTTCACATCGACAGCCGCGTTTGGTCACCTCCCGGTGCTCCGCACCGGCCGCTGGCGGCCGGTACTGACAAGCCCTGTCACCCGGGATGCGGCCCGAGGCTCTGGCGCTGTGCCAAGGCCGGGCGTCATCGAAACGCGGCCAGCGGACGCAGTCCCTTGAACACGTCCTGCCGGCGTCACTCTCGGGGCCCCCAGCGGGAGGGGTGTAAGAGAGGGTGCAGACCGTCCATCGACCGCTTGACGCTTGCGGTGAAGTCGAGGTCGGTGTTCTTGGTGAGCCGCCCGGCGATGTCCATCAGCCCGAGTCGGCTGAGCAGCCCCAGGTCCCGGTCCGTTTCAGCCAGGGTCTGGTCGTCGGTCCCCTGGTTGGGTCAGGTCCAACGGGTCGATGAGATTCAGAAACGACAAAGAGCGCCGCAGCGCTCTTTGTGACCTTCATCAGCGGACGCTAAGGATTACTTGCACTCGGAAGGAGCGAAGCGGGCAGGCAGTGTGCCGGCGGCAAAGCCAGCGTAGCCCGTCGCAGCAGCGCCGAGGGACGCACAGCGCCAAGCGACGGATTGAGCGGGCGGAGTGAAAGCGGCCGTGCCAACCGGGAGAACCGTTCCGATCGGGGCGTTCGGGGTCAGGATCACCGTGCCGTTGCCAGCGGCAGCGGTGGTGGTCACGGTGATCACGCCCGTGGCCGGTGTGATCGCCACGCTGGTCACGTTGCGGGAAGCGGCGGGGCTGGTGTAGCCAATGTTGTAGCCCAGGACGTCAGCGGAAGGGTTGCCGGAAGCCAGCACGTCCTGCACGTTGACCTTCGCAGCCGAAGCCGCCACCAGACCTTCAGAAACCCGTGCACGGACCGTGTAATCCTGGTAGGCAGGCAGCGCAACCGCGGCCAAGATTCCGATGATCGCGACGACGATCATCAGTTCGATCAGGGTGAAGCCGCGCTTGGCGGTGCGTTGCAGTCGGTTCATGTTCGGAACTCCGTGGGGTATGGGAAAAGGGACGGTGAATCAGTTTGCAGCGACCGTGCCAGCCCCGAATGCCGCAAAAGCACCCGGTTTCCCGTGCAAACCTTCACGTCGACCGACGCGTTTGGTCACTTGCCAGCGCCCCCCGTGGCCGCCGGTGGCCGGTGCTGACAAGCTCTGTCACCCGTGACGCAACCCCGGGCTCAGGCCCCAGGCCAAGGCATGGCCATGCCGAAGTCGGGCACTCCGTCGGTGGTGCGCCGCGCACCCGGCGTCAGATCAAGGCCAGAGCCGCCTTGCCGTTGGCCACGGCTTAAGTGGCCAGCTTGTGGTCGAGCGTGGCGAGCTGGTCCATGTTGACGCGGGCGAGGGCCAAGAGATGGCTGTCCGTCACTTGGCATAGCTGGTTAGCAGCGAGGCGGTGAACAGCCCGCGGTCCACCACGCTCAGGCCATCGGGCCATTGGCCTCCAGAAGGCGGCGGTCAGGGCTGCTCGTCGCGCAGCCTGTTCACCCATTCCAGCGTGACGGGTGTCGCATTCGTGCCTCTGGGCAACAAAGGAACTCCGTTGCGCACCACGCGCATCGCCTTGTCGTTGGCGGCCAGGGCCTGCCTCGCCAAGGCAGAGATCACTTGGCCCATCGTCTTGTGTTCACGCTGGGCCAGCCGCCTGGCCGCGGCGAGCACATCGTCGTCGATGGAAAGAGTGGTGCGCATGGCTGAACTCGTTCACACCCCCATCACCTGCCCGGTATGCAGCGCACTGATGCGATGGTGGCTGCTCAGCGCGCCGATCTCGCTCATCACCGCGTCCACCTCGCCCGGCTTGATGTGGGTGATGTAGACGTCGGCCGGCGTGGCCAGCTTGTCGAGTTCGAGTTTCAGCTTGGCCGGGCACAGGTGCTGGCTGATGGTGGCCACGGCGTGTTCGTCGTCGCGGAAGGCGGTTTCGATGACGAGTGCGCCCACGTGCAGGCTGGCCAGGCGTTGCCACAGCAGCGGGTTGGGGCCGGTGTCGCCGGTGAAGACCCAGGCGCCGCCATCGGCGGTGGCGTTGAGCACGGCGTAGCCCACGGCCGGCACGGTGTGGGCGGCGGGCAGCACCTCCACCTGGTGGCCGGCGACGCTGAGCACCTGGCCCAGCTGCAGCTCGCTGAAGGCCAGCACCGGGTGTGCGGGCGTGGGCAGGCGCGTGAAGTCGGGCCAGATCAGGCCGTTGAACATGTGCGTGCGCAGCACCTGGATGGTGGCGGGCAAGGCATGCACCATCACCGGCGGGCGCTTCCGCGCGGTGCGCACACGGGCCACGCTGTCGGCCAGCAGGCCGATGGACAGCACGTGGTCCAGGTGCGAATGGGTGACGAGGATGTGGTCGACCGCGGTCAGCTCCTCGAGCGTGAGGTCGCCCACGCCCGTGCCGGCGTCGATGAGGATGCTCCCATCGACCAGGAACGAGGTGGTGCGGCTGCCGGCGGCAATCGACCCTGAGCAACCGAGAACGCGAATCTGCATGGGGCGATGGATAGAGTGCGCTGGCCGGACCACCCGTCAACGCGTGCCTATGCTGATGGCAGCCCGCCTGTCACGCAAGGCACCCCGCCAGAGTTTCCCCATTCTGTAGGAAGGCGCGTGAATGCCTTCACGGCCGCGACACCCCCGAGCGGGCGTGCAACTCAGCGGTAGATGAACTGCATCTGGGTGCCGGCAAGTTCGATGACGTCGCCGTTGCGCAGCGGCACCGAGTCGCCCACCAGCGGCGCGCCGTTGATGCTGGGCTTGGTGCTGCCTTCCACGTGCGCGAACGCATAACCCGTGGGCCGCTTCGTGATGCTGGCCACCTGCACGCCAGGCTTGCCCACGGTGGTGACGATCTTGGTCAGCACCACTTCGCGCCCGGCCGCAGCGCCATTGAGCACCTTGATCAAGGCGGCCGTGCCGCCCGCCGGAGCGCTGGCATAACCGCCCGAGGCAGGCGCCGAAGACGAGGCCCCCATCCCCAGCCCGGGGTGTCCGGACTGCGTGACGCCTTGTGCCGAGAAGGGCGGCGGGGCATGGGCGCCCTGCTGGCTGCCAGGCGGCCGCATGATCAGGGTTTTTTCGTAGTCGCTGCTGTCGTCGACCAGGTACTTGATCTTGTACTTGCCGATCTCGACGGTGTCGTTGTGCGTGAGCAGCTGCTTCTTGATGGCCTTGCCGTTGATGTAGGTGCCGTTGGTGCTGTTCAGGTCTTCGATGAAGACGTCGGCACCCACCATCTGCAGCACGGCGTGTTCGCCGCTGACCGCCAGGTTGTCGATCACGATGTCGTTGTAAGGCCGCCGACCCAGGGTGGTCTTGTCCTTGGTGATCTGGACCTCCTTGATGACCACACCGTCGAGCGATACGACCAGCTTGCCCATGCACGACCTCATTGCTGCGTGTTGCCGGCCGCAACACGCGTGACGCTGTTGGCGTCGGTTCTTGTATTCAGGGGACGGGCGGGGCCATCAACGGCGGAAGGGCCACCACGACTTCGCCAATGCGCTTGCGCCGCCGGAGGCACGCACCAGGATCACGGAGATATTATCCTTTCCGCCTGCGTCATTGGCAGCCGCGATGAGCCCTTGGGTGGTCGTTTCCAACGATTCCGGCGTTTCCGAAGCAGCCTGCGCCGTCAGCAATTGGCCGATGGCGGCGTCGTCGAGCATGTCCGACAGGCCGTCGGAACACATCAGGTACAGGTCGTCACTGTGCACGTCGTGCTGATGGGTTTCCAGCAGCACGGTGTCTTCCACGCCCACGGCGCGGGTGACCAGGTTCTTGTTGGCCGAGAACGCCGCCTGCTCGGGCGTGATCAGGCCGGCGTCGATCTGCTCCTGCAGCAGCGAGTGATCGCGCGTCAGCTGCTGCAGCCGGCCGCCGCGCAGGCGGTAGCAGCGCGAGTCGCCCACGTGGCCCAGCAGCAGCTTGCCGTCGCGGAACACCGCCACCACCAGGGTGGTGCCCATGCCGGCGTACTGCGGGTTGGTGTTGCTGGCGTCGTAGATGGCGCGGTTGGCGTTGTCCACGCAGATGTCCATGGCGCGTCGCACTTCGGCGTCGCTGGCCTGCTGGCTGGCTTCGCGCAGCCAGCGACCGAGCTCCGTGCGGATGAAGCTGGTGGCCATGTTCGAGGCCACTTCGCCGGCGTTGTAGCCGCCCATGCCGTCGGCCAGCACGGCCAGCCCGGCGCCGGGGTCGAGGGCGACGGAGTCTTCGTTGTTGCTGCGCGCCCGGCCGGGGTCGACGGCCGCGTGCAGCTCGATGGTCATCGGGGGCGCTGGGGTGGGTGTGGCCAAGGCAGTCGCTGTGGGTGCAGTGGAAAAAGCGGCCCGGGCCGCGTTGAATGTGGCCGGATTGTGCGCTGGAAAAGCGGGCCTTCCCCCGGAGCCGGGGGGCTCAGCGTGACATCGCACCGCCCGGCCAGCCCAGGCAAAGGCTTCGCAGACGGCCGGCCACGCGCGAGGCTTCAGTCAGACGTTGTCCGGGCTCGGTGGCCAGCAGTTCGGCCACCAGCCCGGCCAGGGCCTCGGGCAACTGGGGCCGGTGCTCGCGCAGGTCGGGCGCCGGGTCGCGCGCGGCCCGGCGCAGCAGTTCGCCCATGTTGGTGGTGTCGAAAGGCAGGCGACCGGTCAGCAGTTCGAAGAGCATCACGCCCAGGGCGTAGCAGTCGCTGCGGGTGTCGGGCACCGCGCCGGCCAGGATTTCAGGGGCCATGTACTGCGGCGTGCCCAGCACCAGCCCGGTCCGTGTGGCGGCGGTGTCTTCGGTGCGGGCCAGGCCGAAGTCGACGATCTTGAGCGTGTCGCTCGGCCAGTGCACCAGCACGTTGGCGGGCTTCAGGTCGCGGTGCACCACGCGCTGGGCGTGGGCGTGGTCCAGGGCCAGGGCGATGCGCTGCGCGGCCTGCAGCAGCAGCGGTTCGGGCAGCAGGCGCTGCGGAACGGTGTAACGCTGCAGCGAGCTGCCGGGCACCAGTTCCATGGCCAGCCAGGCTTGTCCGTCGAAGAGCCCCTGGTCGAGCACCTGCACGATGTCGTCGTGACGCAGGCGGCGCGTGATGTCGGCCTCGGCGCCCTGGCGTTGGCGGGCTTCGGCTTGCGCAGCGCTGGGCTGGCCACTGTCGGCGGGCTCGGGCAGCGTGAAGATCTTCAGCGCCACGAGGCGCTCGAGCTGGCTGTCGTGCGCGGCATAGACCCTGCCGCTCAGGCCGCGTCCCAGCAGGCGCAGCAGGTCGAAGCGCTCTGCGAACCGCAGGCGTCGGCGCGGCGGCTCGGGCCTGTGTCCCTTCGGATCGGTTGCCGAGGCCACGCGCTGGGTTCGCGCGGGCTTCAGCCCGGGCGCACTTCCGCTTCGGCGGCGTTGCGCTTCTTGATGAACAGGCCGATGGCCAGCACCAGCAAGGCACCGGCGACACCCGCGCTGTAGCGCACGCTGGCCACCACGTCCGGAATCTTGCCTTCGACCAGTTCGCTCGCCAAGGGCATGAAGGGCACGACGGCCGGATCGGTGACGGCCATGGTGCCGGCAATCCAGCCCAGCAACATGCCGCCTGCGGTAATGATCATCGGGAAACGGTCCATGAGCTTGATCACCAGTGTGCTGCCCCAGACGATGATGGGAATGCTGACCACGAGACCGAAGATGACCAGCACCATCTGATGTTCGCCGGCTCCCTGTGCCGCACCGGCGATGGCAATGACGTTGTCCACGCTCATCACCAGGTCGGCCACGATGATGGTCTTCACGGCGGCCAGCAGCTTGTCGGACGCCGCGATGTCGCCGTGGCCGTCTTCATCGGGCGCCAACAGCTTGACACCGATCCACACCAGCAGCAAGGCGCCCACGATCTTCAGGTAGGGAATGGCCAGCAGCGTCAGCGCGAAAAAGATCAGGATGACGCGCAGGACGATGGCGCCCGCGGTGCCCCAGATGATGCCCTTGACGCGCTGGGCCGGAGGCAGCCTGCGGCAAGCCAGCGCAATGACGACGGCGTTGTCGCCACCCAGCAGGATGTCGATCATGATGATCTGGCCAACGGCGAGCCAGAACGCGGGGTCGGTGAGCATGTCCATGGGGGGCTTCGGCAGCAGCAGCGCGTCGAGAAATTGACCGGACAAGTTTAGTGGTCACTGGTCGCGCCCCGAATGCGGGAACTACAGATGGGCCGCAGGAACAAAAAAGCCGCCCTCGAGGGCGGCCCGGCGGGTGCCTTGCGCTGAGGCTGCGTCAGAGCAGGCCCTTAAGCAGCCGCGCCATCTCGCTGGGGTTGCGGGTGACGGTGAAGCCGCAGGCTTCCATGATCTGCAGCTTGGCGTCGGCGGTGTCGGCGCCGCCGCTGATCAGAGCGCCAGCGTGGCCCATGCGCTTGCCGGCCGGGGCGGTGACGCCGGCGATGAAGCCGACGATGGGCTTCTTCATGTTCGCCTGGCACCAGCGCGCGGCTTCAGCCTCGTCGGGGCCGCCGATCTCGCCAATCATGATGACGGCGTCGGTGTCAGGGTCGTCGTTGAAGAGCTGCATCACGTCGATGTGCTTCAGGCCGTTGATCGGGTCGCCGCCGATGCCCACCGCGCTGCTCTGGCCCAGTCCGATTTCGGTGAGCTGGGCGACGGCTTCATAGGTCAGCGTGCCCGAACGGCTGACGACGCCGATGCGGCCCTTGCGGTGGATGTGGCCGGGCATGATGCCGATCTTGATTTCCTCGGGCGTGATCAGGCCGGGGCAGTTCGGGCCCAGCAACAGGGTCTTCTTGCCGCCAGCAGCTTCCTTGGCCTTCATCCTGTTGCGCACTTCCAGCATGTCTTTTACCGGAATGCCTTCGGTGATGCAGATGGCCAGGTCGAGGTCGGCTTCCACGGCTTCCCAGATGGCGGCGGCAGCACCGGCGGGCGGCACGTAGATCACGCTGACGGTGGCGCCGGTGGCGGCCGCCGCTTCCTTCACGGTGGCGTGGATGGGAATGCCTTCGAAGTCTTCGCCGGCCTTCTTCGGGTTGACGCCGGCGACGAAGCAGTTCTTGCCGTTGGCGTAGCCGACGCAGCCGCGGGTGTGGAACTGCCCGGTCTTGCCCGTGATGCCCTGGGTGATGACCTTCGTGTCTTTGTTGATCAGGATGGACATGTTCTTTTCCCTTACTTCACCGCTGCGACGATCTTCGTCGCGGCTTCGGCCATGGTGTCGGCACTGATGATGGGCAGGCCGCTGTCGGCCAGCAGCTTCTTGCCGAGGGTCTCGTTCGTGCCCTTCATGCGCACGACCAGCGGCACGCTCAGGTTCACGGCCTTGCAGGCGGCGATCACGCCTTCGGCGATGGTGTCGCACTTCATGATGCCGCCGAAGATGTTGACGAGGATGCCTTTGACCTCGGGGTTCTTCAGCATGATCTTGAAGGCTTCGGTGACCTTCTCGGCGGTGGCGCCACCGCCCACGTCGAGGAAGTTGGCGGGCTCGCCACCGAACAGCTTGATGGTGTCCATGGTGGCCATGGCCAGGCCGGCGCCATTGACCAGGCAGCCGATGTTGCCGTCGAGGCTGATGTAGCTCAGGTCGAACTTGCTGGCCTCGACTTCGGCCGGGTCTTCTTCGTCCAGATCACGGAAGGCGACGATCTCGGTCTGGCGGAACAGTGCATTGGCATCAA
>JANOBX010000193.1:0-14292 GCA_031411875.1 Burkholderiales bacterium
GGCCGCATGCTGCCCCTCGCGGCGGCCTTCACGAGAGCCTGCTTTCCCGCACGACCGATCCTCGGCCGATCTGTTGGCCGGCGATGTTGCTCGGACGGCCATCCGAACCGCCGTCCGCGAAGCATCTCCTGCAGCCTTGCCGGGCTCCGACAGGCGGCCGACCGCCCATGCGACCAAAATGGGCAGGCCGTACCTTCACGAGCCAGGAACACCCCATGCGACAAACACATCTGCCCGACGGCACCCCGTTGCCCGTGCTGGGCCTGGGCACCTGGCGCCTCGGCGAAGACGCGAGCACCCGGGAGGGTGAGATTCACACCTTGCACGCCGCCATCGCGATGGGATACCGGCTCATCGACACGGCCGAGATGTACGGCGAAGGTGGCGCGGAGCAGGTGGTGGGGCAGGCCGTGGCAGCGGCCGTGCGCGCAGGTGACGTCGAGCGCGAAGCGCTGTGCGTGGTCAGCAAGGTCAGCCCGCACAACGCCAGCCGGCAAGGCACCTTGGCCGCCTGCGAACGCAGCCTGAAGCGCTTGGGGCTGGGACACATCGACCTGTACCTGCTGCATTGGCGCGGCAACCAGCCGCTCAAGGACACCGTTGCCGCCATGCAGTCGCTGGTGGCGGCCGGCAAGATCCGCCATTGGGGCGTCAGCAATTTCGACCTTGCCGACCTGCAGGAACTGGCGGCGTTGCTGCGCCGCGGTGAGCCGGCAGCGCCGGGCTGCGCGACGAACCAGGTCTATTACTCGTTGAGCGAACGCGGCCCCGAGTTCAGTCTTCTGCCGCAGATGCGCGAGCACCAGATGCCCCTGATGGCCTACAGCCCCATCGACCAGGGTGCGCTCGGGGCCGATGAAACCTTGACCGCCATCGCCGAGCCGCGCGGTCTGACCGCAGCCCAGGTCGCGTTGGCCTGGATCAGCCAGCAGCCGGGCGTGCTGGCCATCCCCAAAGCCGGAACGCTCCAGCACCTGCAGCAAAACCTTGCCGCCTGCGAAGTGCATCTGGACGCCGCCGAACAGCGCGCCATCGAGGCCCGCTTCCCGCCGCCCCGACGCAAGCTGCCCTTGGCCATGATCTGACAATCTGCACGGCGGGTGCCGACTGCAGGGTCCGCCGCATCAAGACTCACGGAGATTATCTTGGAACGATGGCTTGCCGCGGCGCTGGACTACCTGCCCCGCTGGCTCGAATTCCAGATGCGCCAGAGCGATCTACCCGGGCTCTCGCTGGCCGTGGTGCACCAGGGCAAGCCGGTGTGGGTGGCCGCGTTCGGCCAGGCCGACCGGGCGCGTGGCGTGCCGCTGACGCCGCAGCACCGTTTCCGCGTGGCCTCGCATTCCAAGACCTTCACCGCGGTCGCGCTGATGAAGCTGCGCGAACGCGGGCTGCTGCAGCTCGACGACCCGGTCGGCCGCCACCTGCCCGGGCTGCACCCCGACGTGACTGCGGCCACGCTGGCGCAGCTGATGTCGCACAGCGCCGGGCTGACACGCGACGGCCGCGACGCCGGCCAGTGGGTCGAGCGCCGCGCCTTCCTCGACCGGGACGAGATGCTCGACGACCTGGCCGGTGGCACCACAATCGAAGGCAACACGCGCTTCAAGTATTCGAACCATGGCTACGGCCTGCTCGGGCAGGTGATCGAAGCCGTGACGGGCGAACCCTGGCGCAGCTTCGTCGCACGCGAGGTGGTGGCCGCGTCGGGCCTGAAGGACACGTTCCCCGACGTGCCGGCCGAAGGCGCCGCCGCGCTGAAGCTGGCCAGCGGCCACAGCAGCAAATGGCCGGTCGGCGAACGGCTGGTGATCCCGGCGACGATGGACACGCGTGCGCTCGCCGCCGCCACCGGCTTCGTCAGCACGGCCAGCGACCTGGCGCGCTTCTTCGCAAGCCTTTCGCCACTGGCAAAGAAGAGCGTGCTGTCGGTGGCCAGCCGGCGCGAGCTGACACGCCGGCAGTGGCGTGAACCCCATGCCAGCGTGGAGCGCTGGTATGGCCTGGGCACCATGCAGGGCACGCTGACCGGAGCGGCCGGCGCCTGGGACTGGTTCGGCCACACCGGCAGCTTCCCGGGCACGCTGTCACGCACCGCCTGCGTGCCGGCGCAGGGCCTGGCGCTGTCGCTGCTGACCAATGCCGCCGACGGCCTGGCGCAGGCCTGGACCGACGGCGCGCTGCACGTGTTGCAGGCCTTCCACAAGCACGGCGCGCCGAGCCGGCGCTCTGCCGCCTGGACCGGCCGCTGGTGGAGCCTGTGGGGCGCCTTCGATCTGCTGCCCGTGGCTGACAAGGTGCTGGTCGCGAACCCGGCGCTGCTGAACCCGGTGCAGGACGCGGCAGAACTGGAACCGCATGGCCGCGACCGCCAGGGCGTGGACCGCGGCCGCATCGCCCTGGCCAATGGCTACGGCGCGCACGGCGAGCCGGTGGCGTTGCGCCGCGATGCCCAGGGCCGGCCCGCAGGCCTGCAGCTGGCCGGCAACCTGCTGTTGCCGGAAGCGACGGTGGCCGAGGAGCTCAAGGCCCGCTATGCGCTGCGCTGAGCCCGCCCCTGCGGACAGACCGGCAACACCGGCCACTACGCCTGCAACAAGCCCCAGTTCAGCGCTACCAGCGTCAGCTCGCTCTGGTTGGACGCCTGCAGCTTCTGCTTGATGTTGTACAGGTGTGTGCCCACGGTGCTGGGCGACAGGTTCAGGTTCTGCGCGATCTGGGCCACGCTCAGGCCCCGGGCCAGTTGCAGGAACACCGCGAACTCGCGCTCGCTCAAGGCATCGGCCGGGCTGGTCTCGCCATGCACCTGGGCCAGCGCGAGGGCTTGTGCCGTCGATGCGTCGACATAGGCGCGGTGCTCGGCCACGGCGGTGACGGCGGCGATCAGCGCGTCGGGTGCACTGCGCTTGGCCAGGTAGCCCAGGGCACCGGCGCGCAGCACGCGCCGCGGGTGCGCGGTGTCTTCATGCGCCGACAGCGCCAGGATGCGCGCCTTCGGGTCTTGCGCCAGCAGCCGGCGCACGGCTTCCAGGCCGCCCATGCCGGGCATCGACAGGTCCATCACCACCACGTCGGGCAGCACGCGCGGGTAGTCGCTGCAGGCCTGTTCGCCGCTGTCGCATTCGGCCACGATCTCGACACCGGCGTCGGCCAGCAGCATGCGAAAACCCATGCGAACAAGAGCATGGTCGTCGACCAGCATCACGCGGATGACGCCGGCTGCACCCATCACGCCGCGCCTTGCGCCGCCAGCGGCAGCTGAAGCCGCAGCAGCGTACCACCGGCGGCGCGCGCCAGCAGTTCGAACTGGCCGCCCAGGGCCTGGGCACGTTCGGCCATCCAGCGCACGCCGTGGTGCCCGGCGCCTGCCGGCACACCGCCCGAAGGCAGGCCGGCACCGTTGTCGGCCAGCTCCAGCAGCAGTTCGCGGCCGCGCACCTGCACGTCCAGCTGCAGCCGGGTGGCGTGGCCATGGCGCAGGGCGTTGCTCATGCCTTCCTGCGCGGCGCGGTACACCGCCAGCGCGGTGTCGGGCTGCAGGGGCGCTTCGCCCAGCGGCGCCAGGTCGACCTGCACCTGGACCTCGACACCCTGGCTGCGGCGCGTGCGCTCGGCCAGGTCGGCCAGGGCCTCGGCCAGGCCGAAGCGGTCCAGTACCAGCGGCGACAGCCGCGGGATGATGCCGTGCATGGCGTCGTACAGGCGTGATGACTCGTCGGCGATCAGCCGTGCCGCCTGTTCGGCCGTGGCGTCCCGGCCCTGGGTGCGGCTGGCGATCGACAGCGCCATGCTGCGGATGGCCGTCACCGACTGGCCCAGTTCGTCGTGCAGTTCGCGCGCGATGAGCTTGCGTTCGTCCTCGATGTGCTGTTCGATCCAGCGCGTGAGCTCGCGGCTGTCGGACAACTGCATCTCGGCACGCACCGCGCGGCGCTCGGTCTCGATGTGGCGCTGCAGCTCGGCCACCATGCGGTTGAAGGCCGCGCCGATGGCCCCGGCCTCACGCCCGGGCAAGGCGGGCAGGGCGGTGCCGAAGCGGCCTTCCTGCACCTGGTTGAGCGCTGCCACGATGCCGGCGAAGGGCCGCACGGTGCGCCCCACCAGCAGGAACACGCCGAGGTTCACCACCAGCAGCAGACCGCCGGCCACCAGCAGCTGCCACAGCAGGTTGTCCCAGGCGTCGAGCACGGCGCGCGAGGCATTGGCGCGCACCAGCAGCTTGCCGTCGGGGAAGGCGATGGCGGTCTCGGCCAGGGGCGGCTGCACCAGCTGCACGAACCAGTCGGGCGCGTCGCGCCCGGCCTTGTAGGGCGAGGGCGGCGAGGTGTAGAGCACGCTGCCCGCGCCGTCGAGCAGGCTGATGTCGTTGCTGCGCACCCGGCCCATGCTCTGCAGGAAGGCCAGCATGGCGGGCTGGCCCTGCGCGGCATAGCGCCAGACCGTGCGGTCCAGCAGCTGGGCTGCGACGCGGTTCGCGGCCACCACTTCCTCGCGCACCGAGTCGCGCGCATGGTGCACCTGCATCCACAGCATGGCTGCCACGAACAGCAGCGTCAGCACGCCGACGATCAGGTTGATCTGCAGCCGTAGGCCGGGGCCGCTTCGGCGGGGTGGGAGGTCCGGTGAGTGCACCACCCGATGCTATCGGCGCCAGCCCTGGGTCGGGTTCATGATATTCATGAAGCCCTATTCATGAAGACCACCCTGGCCGGGCCCGGCCAGGGGGTCGAACATCCGTCTCCAGCAGCAACGACGTTGTTGCCTTCCGGCTTTGAGCCACCATCCACGGAGACACACCATGACCTGGCAAACCCCCACCGCCACCGACTTCCGTTTCGGCTTCGAGATCTCGCTGTACGTTTCGAACCGCTGACGCGGCCAGCCGGCCCGGCGTCCGCGCCGGGCCGGCCCCTATTCGAGCCTTTCGCCTGCCATGCGCATCACCGTCCTGGGTTCGGCCGCTGGCGGCGGGTTCCCGCAGTGGAACTGCAACTGCCGCAACTGTGCCGGCTTGCGCAGCGGCACCGTGCGGGCGAAGCCGCGCACCCAGTCGTCCATCTTCGCCAGGCCCGACAGCGGCGCCGACGGCATCCTCTTCAACGCCAGCCCCGACATCCTGGCCCAGATGCGCGCCACGCCGGCGCTGCAGCCGGCACGCGCGCTGCGCGACACGGCGATCGCCGGCGTGGTGCTGATGGACGGGCAGGTCGACCACGTCACCGGCCTGTTCATGCTGCGCGAGCGCAGCACGCCGCTGCCGCTGTGGTGCACCGACCCGGTCCTGGAAGACCTGACCCAGGGCAACCCGGTGCTGCGCGTGCTGGGCCACTACTGCGGCGTGAAGCGCCACGCCATCGGCCTGGACGGCGGCGCCTTCGAGGTGCCCGGCACCGGCCATCTGCGCCTGCAGGCCTTGTCGCTGGCCAGCAAGGCCGCACCCTATTCACCGAACCGCGACCGTTCGGTGGCGGGCGACAACATCGGCATCACCCTCACCGACCCGGCCACCGGCGGCCGTGTCTTCTACGCGCCAGGGCTGGGCGAGATCACGCCCGAGGTCTTCGAGGCCATGGCCGCGGCCGACGTGGTGATGGTCGACGGCACCTTCTGGACCGACGACGAGATGGCCAGCCAGGGCGTGGGCCGGCAGCGCGCCCGGGCCATCGGCCACCTGCCGCAAAGCGGGCCAGGCGGCATGCTGGAGTGGCTGGCCAGGCTGCCGGCGCGCACGCGGCGGCTGCTGATCCACATCAACAACACCAATCCCATCCTCGACGAAGACTCGGCCGAACGTGCGCAGCTGCAAGCCGCGGGCGTGCAGGTCTGCGAGGACGGCATGGAAATCAGGGTCTGACGTCATGAGCATGCTGCAAGGCAGCGCCGCCGCCTGGCCGCGCGACGAATTCGAAGCGCGGCTGCGCGAACGCGGCAAGGCGTATCACATCCACCACCCGTTCAACCAGATGCTCAACCAGGGCCGCGCCACGCCCGAACAGGTGCGCGGCTGGGTGGCCAACCGCTGGGTCTACCAGATCGCCATTCCAATGAAGGACGGCGCGGTGCTGTCGAACTGCCCCGACCAGGAAGTGCGCCGCGGCTGGGTGCAGCGCATCCTGGACCACGACGGCTTCGAGCTCGGCGGCATCCGCGACCCCGGCGGCCTGGAAGCCTGGCTGCGCCTGGCCGAGGCCACGGGCCTGCAGCGCGCCGAGGTCGAGGACCAGCGCCACGTCGTGCCGGCCGTGCGCTTCGCCGTCGACGCCTATGTGAACTTCGCGCGCCGCCAGCCCTGGCAGGAAGCGGTGTGCTCGTCGCTGACCGAGCTGTTCGCGCCAGAGATCCACAAGCAGCGCCTGGCCACCTGGCCCGAGCACTACCCCTGGATCGACCCCGAAGGTCTGCGTTACTTCCGCCAGCGCGTCAGCCAGGCGCGGCGCGACGTCGAGCAGGGCCTGGCCATCACGCTGGCCCATTTCGACACCCTGGCGCTGCAGCAGCGCGCACTGGACGTGCTGCAGTTCAAGCTGGACGTGCTGTGGGCGATGAACGACGCCATGGCCACGCGTTATGGCGTCACTGCAGCGCCAGGGGCGGCGCGATGACGCCGCAGAGCATCCCTCGCATCGGCCCCGGTTTCCGCCTGCAATGGGAAGCCGCGCAGGACTGCCACGTGCTGCTGTACCCCGAAGGCATGGTCAAGCTGAACGGCAGCGCGGGGCACATCATGGCGCGTTGCGACGGTGTCAAGCGCATCGACGAGATCGTGGCGGAGCTCGAAGCCGCCTTCAACGCCCAGGGCCTGGAGCGCGACGTGATGGGCTTCGTCGACATCGCCGTGAACAAGCGCTGGCTGGTCGACGCCGCACCCCAGCCATGAGCGCCATTCATGCCGGGGCGGGGATCGGCCCGCCGCTGTGGCTGCTGGCCGAGCTGACCTACCGCTGCCCGCTGCACTGCGTGTTCTGCTACAACCCGATCGACTTCGCGCAGACGCAGGCGGCGCAGGAACTCGACACCGAAGGCTGGCTGCGCACGCTGCGCCAGGGCCGCGAGCTCGGCGCCGTGCAATGCGGCTTCTCCGGCGGCGAACCGCTGCTGCGCGACGACCTGGAAGTGCTGGTGGCCGAAGCCCGCCGCCTGGGCTACTACACCAACCTGCTGACCAGCGGCGTGGGCCTGACCCCCGCGCGCGCCGAAGCCCTGAAAGCCGCAGGCCTGGACCACGTGCAGCTGTCGTTCCAGGACAGCACCAAGGAGATGAACGACTTCCTGTCGCACACCAAGACCTTCGACCTGAAGAGCCGCGTCGCCGCCACCATCCGCGCCAACGGCTGGCCGATGGTGATGAACGTGGTGCTCCACCGGCTGAACATCGACCATGTCGACCGCATCATCGAGATGGCGGTGGAGATGGGCGCCGACTACCTGGAGCTGGCCAACACCCAGTACTACGCCTGGGCCTTGCACAACCGCGACGCGTTGCTGCCCAGGCGGGCGCAGCTGCAGCAGGCCGAAGCCAGCATGGCGCGCTGGCGCGAGAAGCTGGGTGAGCGCATGCGCATCTTCTTCGTCGCCCCCGACTACCACGACGCCAAGCCGAAGAAGTGCGTGAACGGCTGGGGCAGCATGTTCCTGACCATCACGCCCGATGGCACGGCGCTGCCCTGCCACACCGCCCGCATGCTGCCGGGGCTGAGCTTTCCGAACGTGCGCGAGCATTCGCTGCGCGACATCTGGTTCGATTCCGAAGGCTTCAACCGCTACCGCGGCACCGGCTGGATGAAGGAACCCTGCCGCAGCTGCGACCAGCGCGAGGAAGACCTGGGCGGCTGCCGTTGCCAGGCCTGGATGCTGGCGCAGGACCCGGCTGCGGCCGACCCGGTGTGCCCGAAGAGCCCGCAGCACCACCTGGTGCAGCAGGCCATCGAACGCGCTGAGAGCCATGCTGCTCTGGACCCGCGAGCTACCGCGCCCGTGGAACACCCCTTGGTGTTCCGCGACCCTGCGGAATCACGGCGCCTGTCGGCGGCGCCGCTGCTGCGCTGAGCGCAGCAGGCCGCATCAACGCGCCGGCGTCACCCGCCAGATCGTGTTCGACAGATCGTCGGCCACGATCACGGCGCCCTTGGGGTCCAGGCTCACGCCGACCGGCCGACCCATGGTCTTGCCGTCGACCTGGAAGCCGGTGACGAAGTCGACCGGCGGGCCGCTGGGTCGGCCTTTGGCGAAAGGCACGAAGATCACCTTGTAGCCGACCGGTGTGTCCCGGTTCCAGCTGCCGTGCAGGCCGATGAGCGCGCCTTCGAGAAACGGCGCGACGAACCCGGGCTGCACGAAGGCCAGCCCGAGCGGCGCGGTATGCGACTGCAGCGCGTAGTCCGGGCGCACCGTGGCCTGCACCTTCTGGGCGTTCTGGGGCTGCACGCGGCGGTCGACGTTGGGCCCCCAGTAGGCATACGGCCAGCCGTAGAAGGCCCCTTCGCGTACCGAGGTCAGATAGTCCGGCACCAGGTCGGGGCCGAGCTCGTCGCGCTCGTTCACCACGGCCCAGAGCTGCCGGCTGCCCGGCTCGAAGGCCAGTGCCGTGGGGTTGCGCAGGCCGGCGGCGAACTCGCGGCTGGCGCCGGTGCTGGCGTCGATCTGCCAGACCACCGCGCGGTCCTCCTCCACCGCCATGCCACGTTCGCCGATGTTGCTGTTGGAGCCGATGCCGACGTAGAGGAAGCGGCCCTCGGCGTCCACGGTGAGCGACTTGGTCCAGTGGTGGTTGATGGCCGACGGCAGCTTCGTCACGAGGACCGGGGCCCCGGTGGCTCGCGTCTGCCCGGTCTCGTAGTCCAGCCGCACCAGCGCGTCCTGGTTGGCGACATACAGACGATTGCCCACCAAGGCCAGGCCGTAGGGCGCATTGAGGTTCTCGGCGAAGACCCAGCGCCCTTCGTAGACGCCGTCGCCGTCGGCGTCGCGCAGCAGGCTGAGCTGGTTGCCGCCCTTGACCGAGGTCGTGCCCTTGGCCTTGATGAGTCCGGCGATGATGTCCTTGGGCCTGAGCGCAGGCGCGCCCCCGCCCTTGCCTTCGGCCACCAGGATGTCGCCGTTGGGCAGCACCAGCGTCTGGCGTGGCACGCGCAGGTCGGTGGCGATGGCCTGGATCGTCCAGCCCTGCGGCACCACGGGGCGGCGCTCGCCCCACCCCGCAGGGTCGGCGATGCCCATGCTGGGCAGCAGCCCGCGTTGCGGTGCCGGCAGCTCGGGGTTGGCACCGTGCTGGGTGCTGCCGGGCTCGGCAGCCATGGCGACCAGAATGAGTGGCGTGGCCACCGTGAGGGCCGCAAGTGCCGCCACTGCAATGCGTCGCGCGCGGGTGATCATGCTGTTCTCCGATGGAAACCTGCCAGCCCGATGACGCTGGCCATCAGCGCCAGCACCGCCACCACCACCGACAGGATCAGCCCGGTCGGCATCGCCGCCCAGCCGTCCTTCGCGTGGACGAGTGCGTTGACGAAGCCCAGCCCCACGACCGCCAGCACGAGCAGCAGGTAGAGCATGCCCCGGCGGTGGCGCGTGGCGCGTGAGCGCAGCACGTCGATGGCGGCCCACAGCAGCGTGGGCCCCGCGATCAACAGGCCCCCCGCAATCAGCCATGCGGCGAAGTTGAGCCACTGGACCTGATCACTGGTGGCGTAGGCCCAATCGCTGAGCAAGGCGCCCAGGAAGAGGGGAAGGGAGGAGAGGAGGGCGATGGCGTGCATGGGTTGCCACGGCAAATGCGATGCCCAGGCGTGCGTCGGAGGTGACTTCCTTCATGGGTCTTTCGTGGGCTTGAAACCCGGGCGTGGAAACAGAAGCCTTTGCGGCAAAACGTGCCACGACCTGCGGCTCCAGCGTCCCCGTGCCAGGCATCGGCCTGGCTGGCGCCGGGCAAGCCGCCTGCCCAGGCCCTTGGAGTGATTGGAGCGGAGACCGACGCAGTGGATGAATCGACACGGTGGATTCCGTACTGCGGCGAAGCGCCTGGGCCGGAGGTGTGGCTGAGCCGCTGGAACCTCGACCCTGTGCTGATCTTCGGGCTCCTGCTGATGGCACTGGCGCTGTGGCACCCGTCGAGTCTGCGCATGGCGCCTGCAGGCCGTGTGTCCTGCCTGAGCGGCCTGCGCAGCGCCTGGGGCTTGACGGCGCTGCTGTATGTCTCGCCGCTGTGCGCCTTGAGTTCGACCTTCTTCACCGTCCGCGTCGTCCATCACATCGCGCTGGTGCTGGCGATCGCGCCCTTGCTGGCTTACGGGCTGGGCGATGCGCTGCGTCGTCTGCCGACGCCGCTGTGGTCGTGCACCGCGCTGGCCGCCGCAGTCTTCTGGACCTGGCATGCGCCGGCGCCCTATGCAGCAGCGCTGTCGTCGGTGGCGGTCTACGCGCTCATGCAGTTCTCCCTGCTGGCCAGTGCCACTGCCTTCTGGGTGGCCGTGCGGCGCGCCCGTCCGGCCGTGGCCATGGCCGCTATCCTCGCCACGACGGTGTTGATGGGCCTGCTGGGCGCGCTGATCACCTTCGCCGCGCAGCCCCTGTATGCCCCGCACTTCGCCTCTGCCTTGAGCTGGGGGGTTGCGCCACTGGAAGACCAGCAGCTCGCCGGCATCCTGATGTGGGCGCCCGGCAGCCTGGCCTACCTGGCTGCCGCCCTGTGGATCGGCTGGCGCTGGATGCACGCCGAGCGTGCGCGGGGCCTGCGCATCGGGCCGGCATGAACCTGGTCGGCGCGATCGAGTGGGCCGAGGGCTACAACCGGCGTGGCGTGTATTCGCCCATTGGCGTGGCCTTTCATTGGGTGATGGCGGCGCTGATGGTCTTCCAGCTGGGCTACGGCTGGACCCTGAGCTGGCAACCGGTGGGGGGCGACAAGTACCTCGGCTACCAGACCCATACGCAGGTGGGGCTGGCCATCATGCTGCTGGGCTCCTTGCGGCTGTTCTGGCGCGGCCAGATCAGCGGCCCGGAGAACGTCGACGGGGCCTCGTTCACCGGTCGGGCCAGCGCCCTGCTGCAGGCCTGGTTCTACGTGAGCTTCTTCGCGCTGCCCATCAGTGGCTGGGTGATGTGGTCGACCCTGCCCAGCGACCTGCCCTTGTCGATTGCCGGCGTGATCCCGTTTCCCAATCTGCCCTTCGACCAGCTCTCCGAAGGCCTGCAGCAGCGCCTGATGCAGTGGGCCGCCACGGTTCACTTCTGGGTGGTGTGGATCACCGCGCTGGTCATCCCAGGTCACGCCGGGGCCGCAGTGCTGCACTACCTGGTCAAGCGCGACAAGGTGCTGCCGTCGATGTTCGACCTCAACGGGCCGCAGCAGCCGGGCGTGATGGGATCTGCGCCAGATACAGGCTCAGCTGCCGCACCTGGCCCGCATTGAGCTGCTGCGCCACCTTCAACATCACATGACCGCCGTCGTTGCGCCGCTTCGAAACCTGCCAGTCCTGCAATTGCTGGCTCAGGTAGAAGGCCGGCTGGGCGTTCAGCGGTGGCCCGTAGGCGCTGCCCAGCCCTTCGGTGCCATGGCAAGACTCGCAGCTCTTGGCATAGAGCGCCGCGGTCCCGGGGGCCACGGCTTCGTCGGTGGCAGGCGACAAGGCCCGCGGCGGCAGCGCGGCGTAGTGGTCGGCCACGCGCACCCGCTCGTGGCTGTCGAGAAAGCCTGCTGCATCGCGCATCACCGCGTGCGGTCGCAGGCCCGCGGCATAGTCCTCGAGCTGCTTCTGCAGGTAGCCCGCCGGCAGTCCGGCCAGCCGCGGCGCGTCGAAGCCGTTGCCTTCGCCGCGGGCGCCGTGGCAGCTGGCGCAGGCATAACGTGCACCCCCTTCGCCGCCGCTCATGGCGATGAGTTCGCCGTTGCGGCCGTAGCGGTCGTCGGTGCTGCCGATGCGGTCGGTGCAGGCCGTGGCCAGCAGCAGGGCGCACAGCGCCAGCCAGGAGCCCCAGCGCGGCGCGGGCGGACGTTCTGGCGGCAAGGGCGGTGTGTGCATGGTCGCTAGATCATCGTTCATGCAAAGCCCGACCCGCCGTCAGGGGGGCTGGCCCGGCATGTGGCTGATGCTGAGCTGCGCCGGTCTCCTGGCCTGCGACGGCCCGCCCGATCGCACGCCCACGCTGGGCGACGCCAGTGTTGCCACCGGCCGCCGGCTCGTCGCCGACAAGGGCTGCGTGGCCTGCCACAGCTTCCCCGACGTGGCCTGGCCGCGCGGTGCGCTCGGGCCTGCGCTGGAAGACTTCGGGCGCCAGGGCCTGATCGCCGGGCGGCTGCCCAACCAGCCCGGCGTGTTGATGCAGTTCGTCAGGAACGCCCCCGCGCTGGTGCCCGGTACGGCCATGCCCGCCATTTCGATGACCGACCAGGAAGCCCGCGATGTCACAGCCTACCTCCTCACGCTCGGGTCTCGCTGAGGCCCTGAGCGGCTGGCCGCCGCCGGTGCTCGACCCTCATGGCCCGTTCTCCAACACCGTCACCACGCTGGCCTGGGTGCTGCTGGCGATGGTGACCCTGATCTTCTTGCTGGTGTGTGTGGCCTTGTGGGTGGCGCTTTACGGCAAGCCCAGCCTGCGCGCCAAGCTGGGTGGCGAAGCGGTGGTCAGGTGGTTCGGGCTGATCATTCCGGCCGGAGTGCTCTTCGTGCTGCTGGCCTGGGGAACGACGATGGTCGCGGGCATGACCACCCTGCAGGGCGACGAGCTGCGCATGCGCGTGTCGGGCAACATCTACTGGTGGCGCGTGGCCTACCTCGATGCCGCGGGCCGGGAACTGCTGGCCGATGCCAACGAACTGCACATCCCGGTGGGCCGCCCGGTCGTGGTCGACATGGTGTCCGAAGATGTGATCCACAGTTTCTGGGTGCCCAAGCTCGGCGGCAAGATGGACATGATTCCTGGCCGCACCAACCGGCTCAAGCTGCAGGCCGACCAGGCGGGCGTCTACGGCGGGCAATGTGCCGAATTCTGCGGCGGGGCGCATTCGCTGATGGGCTTCGTGGTGGTGGCCCACGAGCCTGCCGAATGGCAGCGTTGGCTGGACGCGCGGCTGGCCCGGCAAGGGCGTCTGGCCACGACCCCGGCCACGGCCCCGGCCCCCAGCGACGAGGTGCTGCGCGGCCAGCAGCTGTTCGGCGAAGTCGGCTGCGCCGCCTGTCACCGCGTGGCCGGCACCGCGGCGCAAGGCCTGTCGGGGCCCGATCTCACGCACGTCGGTTCGCGTCAGTCGCTGGGCGCCGGCATCCTGGCCAACAACCGCGGCACGCTGATGGGCTGGATCGGCGACAGCCAGTCGATCAAGCCGAACAACCGCATGCCCGCCTACCGTTCGCTGCAGGCCGCCGAGCTCCATGCGCTGGCCGCCTACATGGAGTCGCTGAAGTGACCCCGGGCACACCGCCAGGCGTGGCCGGCGCATTGCACGACGCGAACGGGACTGCCGCGGAAACCGGCTTCGACGCGCAGCTCTACGGGCGCTTTCCCACCCAGGGCGAGCGGCCGCCCGGCGAGCTGGAGGCCTTGAAGAAGGTCTGGGAGACGCCGACCGGCTGGCGTGCGCTCAGCGCCGTCAACAACAGCTTCATCGGCTTCCTGTTCATCGTCACGGCCTTCGGCTTCTTCGTGGCCGCCGGCATCCTGTCGCTGGTGATGCGCGTGCAACTGGCTGCGCCGCTGGCGGGCATCGTGCCGCAGGAAACCTACAACCAGCTGTTCACCATGCACGGCTCGGTGATGATGTTCCTGTTCGCGGTGCCGGAGATGGAAGCCATCGCGGTGATGCTGCTGCCGCAGATGCTGGCCTCGCGCGACCTGCCCTTTCCGCGTCTCTCGGCCTACTCGTACTGGGCCTATCTGATCGGCGGCGTCGTCTTCTTCTGTTCCATCTTCTTCAGCCTGGCGCCGTCTGGTGGCTGGTTCATGTACCCGCCGCTGAGCTCGGGCGTCTATTCCAAGGGCATCAACGCCGACTTCTGGCTGCTGGGCATCGGCTTCATCGAGATCAGCGCGATTGCCGGCGCCATCGAGCTCATCGTGGGCGTGCTGCGCACACGGGCCCCGGGCATGACGCTGGCGAAGATGCCGGTCTATGCCTGGGCGGTGCTGATCTTCGGCGTGATGATCATCCTGGCCTTCCCCGCGATGATCATGGTGACCTTCCTGCTGGAACTCGAACGCGCCTTCAACTGGCCGCTGTTCGACGCCACGCGCGGCGGCGACCCGCTGCTCTACCAGCACCTGTTCTGGTTCTTCGGCCACCCCGACGTCTACATCATCTTC
>JANOBX010000194.1:0-8288 GCA_031411875.1 Burkholderiales bacterium
CCGGGTCGGGCGCGGCGCCGGCATGCAGCGCCAGGGTGTCGAATGCGGGGTCGCCAGCGCCGGGCATGGGGGTCTCCTGAGCCTTCTTTGCGGACATTGTGGGCTATATTGAATGCATGAAAGTCACGGACATCCTGCGCGTCAAGGGCAACACGCTGTACACCGTGTCGCCCGACCAGACCCTGCACGAAGCCCTGCGGACCATGGCCGAACTCGACATCGGTTCGCTGGTCGTGATGGAGCACGGCGACGTCGCCGGCATGCTCACCTTCCGCGAGGTCATCGCTGCCGTGGCGGCCGGCGGCGGCAGCGTCGGCACGCGCCATGTGCGCTCGGTCATGGACGACGCGCCCCTCACCTGCACGCCTGAAACCGGGGTCGACGAAGTGCGCCGCATGATGCTGCTGCGCCATGCCCGCTACATGCCGGTGCTCGACCACCGCACGCTGATGGGCGTGATCTCGTTCTACGACGTGGCCAAGACCGTGGTCGACGCGCAGGACTTCGAGAACAAGATGCTCAAGGCCTACATCCGCGACTGGCCCGAGAAGGACGGCAGCCCCGTCGACAAGGGCGACAGCAACCCCCCGTCCTGAACGCTAGAACAGGAGCTTCAGGCTCGCCCCCAGCGCCCAGGCCCTGCCGCGTTCGCTGTCCCGGTCGGGCCGCGGCCAGAAGTGCCCGCCCACCACTTCGCCGCGCAGCCAGTCGCGGTGCAGCGGCTGCTCCCACTTCAGCAGCAGGCCGGCGTCGTTGGCCCCGCGGCCGGTGCCGCGGTTGCCCTCGCCGCCGAACACCGCTTCGGCCGACAGCAGCCGCTGGCCGCTGAACAGCCGGTGCGCGCCCAGGCTGCTGGACCACTCGACGTTGCGCGAGACCTCGGTGATGGTGGCGGCGTTCAGCCAGCGAATCGTCCACATCGGCGACAGGTCGATCTCCCAGGAAAGTGCTGTCGTCGAACCGCCGTTGTCTTCGCTCGTCCAGAACAGGGTCTCGCGCAGGTCCAGGCGCTGGGAAGGCGTGGGTTCCCAGCGCTGGCGCCAGCGCAGCTGGGTGTAGGGCTTCAGGCGCGAGCTCAGGCCCACGCGCAGGTCGAAGCCCCTGGGCAGGCCCAGCCCCACGCCCGCCAGGAAGGAGCGGTCGTCACGCTCTTCGGCCAGCAGGCGCTGGCGCAAGGACGTGGCGTCGGGCGTGTCCTGGATGGCCTCGCGGCGGTCGTCGCGGCCGATGAAGACGTAAGCCGACTTTTCTAGGTTCGGCAGGCGGAAGCGGGCGTCGAAGCGCACGTCCAGGCTGGGGTTCTGGTCCTGGCGCTTGAACAGGCTGATGTCGAGCCGGCCGTCGCTGACGCGCTCGACCTCGTGGAAAGGTTCGTTGCCGAACCAGCCGTCGATGCCGCGCGCCAGCCATTCGGCGGTTGAGCGGGCGGCGCGTTGGGTGGTTTCGGCCATCTCGGCCACGGTCGAGCTGGGCGACTCGGGCGCTGCCGGGTCCTGACCCCTGGCCATGGAAGGTGCTGCTGCCAGGAGGCATGCCGCGCCGCATGCAGCGCCGCATGCCGCGCGGCATGCATCGCGAATGGCACGGGTCCGCGCTCCCGCATTCCTGCCGTCGTCCTTCACGTGTTGCTCCATGCTCGACCTGTCAGTATCGTGCTGCAGTGTCGGCGTTGCGTGTGTAGGCCGGCACGCCGAAAGCGCGGCGCCTGCAGCCGCTGCCTACAATCCCCGTATGTCTGGCAGCACCCTCGGCGAACTCTTCCGCGTCACGAACTTCGGCGAAAGCCACGGCCCCGCCATCGGGTGCGTCATCGACGGCTGCCCGCCCGGGCTGGCCCTGGTGGAAGCCGACATCCAGCACGAGCTCGACCGCCGCCGCCCCGGCACCAGCCGCCACGTGACGCAGCGCAACGAAGCCGATGCGGTGGAGATCCTGTCGGGTGTCTACGAAGGCCTGACCACCGGCACGCCCATCGCGCTGCTCATCCGCAACACCGACCAGCGCAGCCGCGACTACGGCAACATCCTCGACACCTTCCGCCCCGGTCATGCCGACTACACCTACTGGCGCAAGTACGGCCTGCGCGACCCGCGCGGCGGTGGTCGCAGCAGTGCCCGGCTGACCGCGCCCACCGTGGCCGCAGGGGCCGTGGCGCGCAGGTGGCTGCAGCAGCAGTACGGCACCACCTTCACCGGCTGGATGAGCGCGCTCGGCGAGATCGAGATCCCGTTCGAGGACGAAGCCGAGATCGACCGCAACCCTTTCTTCGCCGCCAACGCCGGCCTGGTGCCGCAGCTCGAAGCCCACATGGACGCCTTGCGCAAGGCCGGCGACAGCTGCGGCGCGCGCATCGAGGTGCGAGCCCGCGGCGTGCCGGTGGGCCTGGGCGAACCGCTCTACGACAAGCTCGACGCCGACATCGCCTACGCCATGATGGGTCTGAACGCGGTCAAGGGCGTGGAGATCGGTGCCGGCTTCGCGAGTGTCGCCGCCCGGGGCAGCCGCTTCGGCGACGAGCTCACGCCCGAAGGCTTCGCCGCCAACGAAGCCGGTGGTGTGCTCGGCGGCATCAGCACCGGGCAGGACCTGGTGGTGCGCATCGCCATCAAGCCCACCAGCTCCATCCGCACGCCCCGCCGCAGCATCGACCGCCAGGGTGAGCCCACGGTGGTGGAAACCTTCGGCCGCCACGACCCCTGCGTCGGCATCCGCGCCACTCCCATTGCCGAAGCCCTGCTCGCGCTGGTGGTGATGGACCACGCACTGCGCCACCGCGCGCAGTGCGGCGACGTGCGGCTGGCGCAGGCTGCCATTCCCGCCCAGGCTGCCGCGCCGCCTCACCGGGAATGAAGTCCCCGCTGGCCGCCTATGGCGCGCTGTCGGGCACCTACTTCGCGGCGGTGGGTCTGTTCAACCCGTACGCGCCGCTGTGGTTCCAGTCGCTGGGTTTCTCGACCCTGCTGATCGGTGCCATCGCTTCACTGCAGAGCTGGACGCGCATCCTCGCGCCCTACGCCTGGGGCTGGCTGGGCGACCACCGCGGGCGCCGGGTCGGGCTCATCCGGCTGGCCTGTGCGGGCGCGCTGCTGTCGGCCCTGGGCCTGTTGGGTGTGCGCGAAGCGGTGCCGGTGGCGGTGGTGACGGCGCTGCTGTTCCTGGCCAGTGGCGGCGTCGTGCCGTTGTACGAAGCGACCCTGGCCCAGCTGCTCAACACCCCTGACGGGGTCGATCCGAAGCGCTATGGCCGCGTGCGGGTGTGGGGTTCGGTGGGCTTCATCGCGTCCGTCACCTGTTTCGGCGCGCTGCTGGAACGGGTGGGCATCGCCGTCTTCCCGGCCTTCGTGGCGGTCGTCAACGGCCTGCTGCTGCTGGCGGCACTTCGCCTGCCCGCCACGCAGGACGAGGTTCACCACGACGAACCCGCGCCGCCGGTGCTGCAGCGCTTGCGCCAGCCCGAAGTGGCCTGGTTCTTCGGCTCGGTGTTCTTCACGGTGCTGGCCCACACCAGCCTCTACAGCTTCTTCTCGCTGTACCTGGTGCACCTGGGCTACGGCAAGACGATGGTCGGCGCGCTCTGGGCCGTGAGCGTGGCGGTGGAGATCGCCTTCTTCTGGATGCAGGGCAGCTGGTTCCACCGCTTCAGCGCGCACGGCTGGCTGAAGCTGGTGGCGGTGCTGACGGCCTTGCGCTTCGTGGCCGTGGCCCTGGCCGGGCAGGACCTGCTGCCGGCCGGACCGGCCGCGCTGGGCCTGGCCCTGCTGGTGCTGTCGCAACTGGCCCATGCCGTCACGTTTGCCGGTCACCACTCGGCCTGCATCCAGCTCGTGCAGCGCTATTTTCCGGGGCGCCTGCGCGGCCGCGGCCAGGCGCTGTACACGACGCTGGGCTATGGGTTTTCGGGGGTGCTGGGCGGCGTGGGCGGTGGCTGGCTGATCGAAAGGATGGGCTACACGCCCCTCTTTCTGACAGCCTCCGTCGCCGGGCTGCTGGCCTGGGGCTGCGCCTGTCGTGCTGCCGCCTGGGACGCTCGAGCGCGGGATTGATCACGACCCGTCCACCATGGTTCGCAGGCCGCTCGGAATTGAGCCGCCAAACGCTGCCGAATCCGCTCAAGTTGTGGAGCCCGGGTTCCGACAATGGATCAGGCCGGTCGTGGCCTGCAGAGGTTCAGTCCGAGACCCATCCATGAGCGCAAACGCCATCCCTTCCGCCCAGAGCCTTGACCACCGGAGCAGCCTGCAGCCTTCGGCCGGCCCCGGCAACCCGCTGTCCGAGTTTTTCCGCTACCACGGGATCTGGGCGCCCGGGATCCGCCTGTTCCGGGCGATCAGTTTCCGCTCCAAGGCGATGGTGATTTCTGCGGTCTTTCTCGTGCCCATCGTCATGCTGGCGTTCGGATACCTGACTTCGCTGCAGGCGTCGATCGCGTTTTCTGCCAAGGAACGTCTGGGCCTAGACTACGCCCGGGCCGCGCTGCCGATGCTCAAGCTGCTCCAGGACCAGCGGTTGGCGGCCGTTCAAACGGCGGCCAGCGGCAAGTCGGCCATGGATCTGAGCGCATTGCGCCAGTCCTTCGATACCCAGGCCGCCCGTCTGGCTGAAGTCGAGCGCCGGCTTGGCGCCGAGCTGGGCACCGCCAAGGCCTACGCCGCCTGGCAGGAAGCCCAGCGCGCGGCGCTGGGTGTGACCAGTGGCGTGCCGGCGGTGTTCGCCGCGCACAGCGCCAACGTACAGGCCTTGCTCGACCTGCTGGGCCAGGCCACCGACGGGTCCAACCTCACGCTGGACCCGGACATCGATTCCTACTACCTGATGGACGCCACGCTGTTCCGCCTTCCGGCGATGGCGGAAGCGGCGGCACAGACACGTGGGCTGGGCGCTGCCTACCTGCTGGCCACCAGCCGCGAGCCGGCAGCCTTGCGCAGCATCATCGTGCAGTCCACGCAGCTCGACACCAACCTCACGGCGCTGAACGCGGGCATCAGCAAGGCCATGGGCTACAACGTCGGGCTGAAGACGGTCCTGTCTTTCGAGCCAGTCATCGCCAGCGCCAAAACCTACCTGACCCATCTCGAAACCAACATCCTTCGCGTCGAGGGCCCGCAGGGCGAAGTTTCTGCGCACGTGGGCGCAGCCAACCTGGCCATCGAAGAAATGTCGAAGTTCAGCGAGCAGGCCGTGGGGGCCCTGGACGGGATCATCGCCCAGCGTGTGTCGCGCATCGAGCTGGACCGCGACCTGGCGCTTGGCGTGCTTGTGGTGACTCTGTGCCTGGCGCTGTACCTGTTCATCTCGTTCGGCAAAGTGCTCGACGGCGGCCTGAAGGAAGTGGCCTTCCACATCGACGCCATGCGCGACGGCGATCTGACCACCCGGCCGCGCGCCTGGGGTGCTGACGAGGCAGCGCGGCTGATGATCACGCTGAGCGAAATGCAGAGCTCGCTGCGCCGCATCGTCAGCCAGGTTCGCGGTGCGTCGGACAGCATCGTGCACGCCAGCGGCGAGATCAGCAGCGCTTCGCTCGACCTGTCGGGTCGCACCGAGCAGTCGGCGGCCAACCTGGAAGAGACGGCCGCCGCGATGGAGCAGATTGCCGCCACCGTGCGCAACAACGAATCGACCGTGGGCGAGGCCACCCGGCTGGCCGAAACCAACGCAAACACCGCGCAGCGCGGCGGGGAAATCATCGGCCAGGTGGTGCAGACGATGCAGGCCATCAATGGCTCGTCCAGCCGCATCGGCGACATCATCGGCACGATCGACGGCATTGCCTTCCAGACCAACATCCTGGCGCTGAACGCGGCGGTGGAAGCCGCCCGCGCCGGCGAGCAGGGCCGCGGCTTCGCGGTCGTGGCCTCGGAAGTGCGGGCACTGGCGGGTCGTTCGGCGGCGGCTGCGCGCGAGATCAAGACCCTGATCACGAACAGCATGGAGCAGGTCGAAACCGGCACCCGTGTCGTGCGCGAGGCCGGCACCACGATCGACGAGATCGTCAACAGCGCCGGCCGCGTGCGCGAACTGCTGGCCGAAGTGGCCAACGGCGCGCGCGAGCAGACCACCGGCATCGCCCAGAGCGCCAAGGCCGTGCAGCAGCTGGACACCGTGACGCAGCAGAACGCCGCCCTGGTGGAGCAGACGGCAGCGGCCGCCGGTTCGCTGAACGACCAGGCCATGGGCCTGGCCAGCGAGGTGGCGCAGTTCAAGCTGCCTGCCTGAAGCCTGGGCCGGTAGTGCCCGTGCCGGCCGGTCAGGCCAGCAGCGGCGGCCACTGCGGCCCTGCAGTTCGTCGCCGGTAAACGGCGCTTCGTCGCAGACGGTCTGGCGCCGGCCGCGCCCTTGCCCAAGACTCCCGCCCATCGCCGCACCCCAGTGCGGCCGAACAGAAGCAGGAGCGCAGACATGAAGGCGATCGACAGGATGAACCGGAGCCCCTGGCTCTGGCTGGCCGTGGGCGTGGCCGTGGTGCTCGCCCTGGCGGGTGCCTCCGTGGCCGCGGGCTGGGTGAAGCTGCCGGGCATGGACGCGCAGGCCAAGGCCGCTGCCGGCCCGAAGGCCGGGGCAGAAGCGGCCGGCAAGGACGGCAAGCCGCCCGTGCCGCTGCAGTTCGCCGCCCGTGAAGTGGTGCAGCCCAGCCTGGCGGCGCTGGCCACCACGGTCGAATTCAGCGGCCCGCTGGTCGCCCCACAGACGGCCATGGTGCGCGCCAAGGCCGGCGGCACGCTGCTGGCGCTGGACGTGGCCGAGGGCGACCGCGTGCGCGCCGGCCAGCCACTGGGGCGCATCGAGCTCGCCGACATGGGCAGCCGCATGGCCGAGCGCAGCGCGCTCATCGAATCGGCCCGTGCCGGCGTCGCCCAGGCCGAGCGCACGCATGCGAACAACGAACGCCTGGCCCAGCAACAGTTCATCAGCGCCACGGCGCTGGACACTTCCCGGTCGGCACTCGACGGCGCCCGCGCCCAGCTCGCCGCGGCCCAGGCGGCGCTGGACACCACGCGCACGGGCCTGCGCGACGGCCTGCTGGCGGCCCCCATCGGCGGCATCGTGGCCAAGCGCCATGTCTTGCCGGGCGAAAAGGTCAGCCCCGAACAGCAGGTGCTGACCCTGGTCGACCTGGCGCGGCTGGAACTGGCCGGCACCGTCGGCACGCACGAGGTGTCGCGCCTGCAGGCCGGCATGCCGGTGCAGGTGCGGGTCGAAGGCCTGAGCCAGGCCGTGGCCGGCCGCATCGCCCGCATCGCCCCGGCGGCCGAGCCCGGCACACGCGCCATCGGCGTGACGATCGCGCTGGACAACCCCCAGGAAACACTGCGCGCCGGCCAGTACGCGATGGCCAGCGCCGTCTTCGACGACGACACCCCGCGCCTGACCCTGCCCGCCACGGCCGTGGGCAACAACAGCGGCCAGGACCATGTCTGGGTCATCGACGGCGGCGTGCTCTCGCGCCGCGCGGTGCTGCTGGGCCGGCGCGACGCCACCAGCGGTCGCGTCGAGGTGCTGCAGGGCGTGACGGCCGAAAGCCAGGTGCTGGCGGCACGTTTCGACAATCTGCGTGAAGGCGGAAAAGCGCTGGTGGTCGCGGGCCCGGGGGCGGCGGTGGCTGCGGGCGAGGCTGCCAAGCCGGCGCCGGCCAACTGAAGCGGGCGGGAGCAGCATCATGTGGATCACCCGCGTCTCGATTCAGAACCCGGTCTTCGCCGCGATGGTGATGGTCGCCATCTGCGTGCTCGGCCTGTTCAGCTACAACAAGCTGGGCGTGGAGCAGATGCCGGACATCAGCTTCCCCGGCGCCTGGATGGAAGTGCGCTACCCCGGCGCCAGCGCCGAGGCCATCGAGCGCGAGGTCATCAAGCCGCTCGAGGAGGCCGTCAACAGCATCGCCGGCGTCAAGCGCATCACCTCGCGCGCGATGGAAGGCCGCGGCGACATGAGCATCGAGTTCAGCCTCGACGCCGACATGGGCCGGGCCATGCAGGACATCCGCGACCGCGTGGCCACGGCGCAGTCGGCCTTCCCCAAGGACGTGAAGGCGCCGACCATCGCGCGCTGGAACAACGACAACAGCCAACCGGTGGTGAACATGGCGCTGGTGTCGGCGACGCGCTCGGGGCGTGAACTGTCGGTGCTGGGCGAGCAGCTCGTGGGCAAGCGGCTGCAGCGCGTGGAAGGCGTGGCCCGGGTCGAGATCAACGGCCTGACGGTGCGCGAGGTGCGCGTCGACCTCGACGCGACCCGCCTGCGCGCCTATGGCGTGACACCGGCCGACATCGCCACCGCGCTGCGCGAAG
>JANOBX010000195.1:0-3323 GCA_031411875.1 Burkholderiales bacterium
GTTGGCGCGGCCGCACCAGCTCAGCCTGCGCTGTTGCGCCCGCGCTGCGCGTGTTGGTTATCCCCGATGGGCCCGGCCGCTGACACCCGGCAACACTGTGAAGGACTGTTTCTTGCTGCGCGTGGAGGCGCGGCATGCGCCGTCCATAACATCCCAACGAGGAATCACCCGAATGAAGCTCACCGCATTGGTCGGCAGCCTGGCGCTGCTGGGTCTTGGCTCCCACGCGCTGGCGCAAACCGCGCCGGATCAGCGCATCGTGATCACCGGGTCCAGCATCAAGCGCATCGCGACCGAGGGCGCGCTGCCGGTCACCACGATCACTCGTGCCGAACTGACGCGTGAAGGCATCAGCAGCACCGAGCAACTGGTCATGATGCTGACGACGAACGGCAGTGGCCTGGACAATTTGGCCTCGAATGCTGATGTGGTGGACGGCGCCCAACGTGGCAACAACGGCGCCTCCAGTGCCAACCTGCGCGGTCAGGGCAGCAACGCGACGCTGATTCTGCTCAACGGCCGCCGCGTGGCATCGCACGGGCTCAACGGTGGTCAGGTGGACCTGAACCAGATCCCGTTCTCGGCGCTCGAGCGCATCGAAATCCTGAAGGACGGCGCCAGCGCGGTGTACGGCACCGACGCCGTGGGTGGCGTCATCAACTTCATCACGCGCAAGAACTACACCGGGCTCACGGCCGACGCCTTCGTCGACATCACCGAGCAGGGCGGGGGCAACATCCACCGCGGCGCCCTGACCGGCGGCCTCGGTGACCTCGCTACCCAGGGCTTCAACGTGCTGGCCACGCTGGCCTACAGCGAAAACAAGGCTCTGCGCGGGAACGAGCGGGACTTCACCAGCACGAACCAGCCCAACCGTGGACTTTCGCCCGATACGCGCGGCACTCCGCACGCCACCATCGTGCCGCTGGCGGGCACGATTTTCGCCAACGCAGCTGCCGTGCCGCTCATCCCCGGCACCAGTCCGCCGGTAAGGGCGTCGGGCGGCATCAACCTGCTCGACCTGCCTGGCCGCGAAGGCTGCGGCTCGATCGATGGGATGCTGCCCTACAGCGACACGTTGTGGGCCGCGCCTGATCGCCAGTACGCTTGCGCCTGGGACACCGGGCGCGCGGCCGTGATCCAGCAGCCGGTGCAGAACTTGAACCTGCTGACACGCGGTACGCTCAACCTGGGGGGCGATCATCTGCTATCGGCCGAGTTCGTGGCTTCCGAAGTGAAGTCGGCCAAGCGTTTCTCGAACATCCAGTTGCTGCCCAGCACGGGCCTGAATCCGCTGCGATATCCAAGCACGGCCAGTGGGTACAACGAGATCATCAACCGCATCCAGACGGCATTCCCCGGCTGGACGCCGCCAGCCGGCAACCTGCCCATCTCTTACCGATGGCGCTGCATCGAGTGCGGCCCACGAGAAATCAAGACCGAAGCCGAATCGAAACGCCTGTTTGTCGGCGCCGAGGGCCCCTTGTTCGGTTGGGACTACCGCGCAGGCGCATCGCAGGCCACGAGCGAGGTCAAGAGCACGCTCGGCACTGGCTACCACTACCGGCGCACCAATACCGCGCTCGGCGTGAACGGCATTGTCGAAGCCCTCAACAGCGGCAACGTGAATCCATTCCTGCTGCCTGGCCAGCCGCAAAGCGAAGCAGGGCTGGCGGCCATCGCAGCCACCTCGGCGGCAGGCGTGGTGTTGTACGGCGGCAAGTTCACGACGACGCAGATCGATGCCACGTTTTCCGGCCCGCTGTTCAAACTGCCCGGCGGCGAATCGCAGCTCGCGGTGGGTCTGGATGTGCGTGAGGAAAAGTACCGCTTCAACGGCGACGAGCGCCCGGCCGCCGCACGACCCGAAATCCTGGGTGCTCCGTTCGACGACGGCAATGCGCTTTCAGGCGTCAAGCGCGACATCAACGCCGTGTTCGCAGAGTGGCTGGTGCCCTTCGCCAAGTGGGGCGAAGTGACGATGGCCCTGCGGCGCGACGACTACACCGGCTTCGGCTCGACCACGAACCCGAAGGTGTCGTTCAAGATCCAGCCGCTCGAGCAGTTCTTCATCCGAGGCTCGTACAACGAAGCATTCCGGGTGCCGACCTTCAACCAGATCTTCAACGGTCCGGTCCCACAGCAATATCTTGGCTCGGACGTGGCAGATCCGGCCACCTGCCCGTCGCCCAGCCGACCGATCGCCGGCAACCCGAACTGCCAACTGATCCCGAACCTGTTCACGCTCGGCGGCGGCAACCCGACACTCGGGCCGGAAACCGCCAAACAGTGGCTGATCGGCTTCGTGGTCGAGCCGATCCCCGACGTCTCGATCAGCATGGATCTCTGGAACATCGAGCGCGAGAATCAGATCCGCGTGCCGAGCATTCAGCTGCTGCTCGAGAACTACAACCTCTTTGCGGACCGCTTTGTCCGCCTGCCTTCCGGCGAGACCTACATCGATCAGCGCTGGATCAACACCGGCGGCAGCCGCACCAAGGGCATCGAGGTCGGCATCCGTGGCAGCGGCAAGCTGTTCGCCGGCAACTGGAACGCGGCGATGGACATCAGCTATTTGATGGACAAGCGCTCGCGCGTGACACAGAACTCGGCCTGGGGCTCGAGTGAGGTCGGGATCAACACGCTGTCCGGGGATCTGGGCATTCGATGGAAGCACAACCTGACGTTCGGCTACAAGCAAGGAGACTGGGCTGGCAGCGTCACGCAGATGTTTCGCAATGGTTACCGCGACCGAGTGGCGCCAGGCGTGGCTGCTGCGCTGAGCGGCGGCAGGGCCCAGCCGCCGGACTGGAAAGCCACGGTTGACGACTACGTGACTTACAACGCCGCGCTGACCTACACCGGCATCAAGAACCTCACGGTCACTGCTGGCGTCAAGAACCTGCTGAACGAAGACCCGCCGTTTTCCTACACGTACGACGACGTGACCGGCGCCGGCGGGGCCTGGGAGCCACGCGTAGCCGACCCGCGCGGCCGCTCATTCACGCTGTCGGTTAGTTACCGGTTCTTCTGACCCGCGGTTGACCGTCACACGAGGGGCCCCACACGGGGCCCTTCTTTCATGTCGGATAGGCTGCGATACGTCGGCCTTCCACCACGCGACCCATGACAAGAGCTTCTGCACCACGCGGCTCGGCGCCTCGCCACTCACTGGCCACCGACCTGCTGCACGCCGTGCGCGCCCAGGACTTCGCCCACACCCCCGACACCTGGCACGGCGGCGCCCCCGTCGGCCAATTCCCCAGCATCGACCTCGCCGTGGCCGCCTTCCCGGCCGGCGGCGGCGCGCCGCGCTGCGCCAA
>JANOBX010000196.1:0-27861 GCA_031411875.1 Burkholderiales bacterium
GCACTCGGGCAACAAAGTCACCTGCTGTCGGTCTTGGCTCTCGATGTATCGCGGCATACAAGCTCCTGTGCTCGATATGCCGATGAACTTTAGACACTGCGCTTCGGGCCTGTGAGGGGGTTTTCACACACCCTCGGCCGAAAGCGGGCCTGCGCCCCTCGGCGTGACATTTTTTCCGAATGCCTTGGTTTGCGCGATCCGCGGTGCCGGCCGTCGTTGGCCGGCCAGCAACGGGTTCACGCGACCTCCACCACCGGCAGGATCGACGCGTCGGCATCGTGGCGAACACCTTCGCGCAGGCAGAAGGCCGGCCGCAGCAGGCGTTCGCCGACGAGCTGCGTGCCTTCGTTGTCGCGCAGCGCCCAGCGCCCGCGCTCGTCGTGCAGCACCGTCACGTCGGCCGGGTGGCCCACCGCCAGCGTGCCCAGTTCGGCGGGCAGGCCGAACACGTCGACGACGTTGCAGCCGACCATGCGCACCACCTGCTGCAACGGCAGGCCCAGCGCCAGCATCGCCGTCATGGCCGACGCCAGCGAGAAGCGCACCTTGCCGAAGAACATGTGCTCGGCGTCGCTGTGTTCTGCCGGCGTGCCGGGCGGCGCCGGCACGGCGGTGTTGTAGCCGTGCATATCGGCGCCCAGAGTGTGGGGCACGATGCCGGCGTCGAGCGCGATGCGCGCCATGCGGTAGCTGAAATGCGAGCCGTGGCCGACGTCGATCTTCAGGCCCTTGGCCAGGGCTTCGCGCACGATGCCGTGCACCTGGCCCTTCTGGTCGACGAAGCCGCCCGGGTGGCGGGTGAAGGGGTGGGCCAGGATGTCGCCGGCTTTCAGCAGCGGCACCACCTCGGCCAGGATCCGGTCGGCGTCGACACCGTTGGCGCCTTCGGCAGGCAGCGGCCAGAGCTGGCCGAAGTGGATGTACAGCGGCAGGCCCGCCCGGCTGGCGATGTCCGCCGACAGGCGCATGACCTCGATGCCCCAGCGTGCGAAGCCCCCCGGTTCGGCGTGGGCCTTGAAGCCCTTGACGATGTCGCTGTTGGCCAGGGCCGACTTCACCGTGGCGTCGACGTCGACGCAGTCGGGCTTGTACAGGTTGGGGTAGTAGTGCCCCTCCATCCCGCCCACCAGATACGAGGACAGGTATCCAAACACCCGCGTGTGCTTCGGCTTGACCACGTACTCGCGGAAGGCGGGCAGGGTCATGCACGAGGGCCCGCCCTGGTCGATCAGCGTGGTCACGCCCGACTGCACGCCGCACAGGTCGGCGTCCAGGCCGAAGCGGCCGGTGACGTGCTGGAACACGTGGGCGTGGGTGTCGATCATGCCGGGGATGACCAGCTGCCCGGAAACGTCGATGCGCGTGCGTGCTGGCACGGCCGTGCCGCGCGGCAGGATGGCGGCGACGCGGCCGTCGTGGACCGCCAGGTCCCAGGCGCCGTCCAGGCCCTGGGCCGGGTCGACGAGATGCCCGCCACAAAGAACGGTGTCGAAGGCAGGCGTCGAGGAAGAGGGGTCGAAGGGGGTCGGGTTCAATCGGGGCTCCTTTGCGGCCGGGGGCCTCGGGTCATCCCAGGGGCTTCACAGTCGAGGTTCGCTGTGTGCGCTGAGACGTGCAAAATTCAGGCCGGGAGCGGAGCCGCAAAGTGTTGTCCGACGTGCTTGATCTGAACCTTTCAGTGCCCTGCGGCGAAGCTGCCGGCGGGCACCTGTTCATGTGACGACCGACCTGCCACCGCCGCGAGACGAAGGCTTCGACGCCTTGCTGGAACGTGCGCAGCATGCCTTCTCCAGGGCGCCGGCAGAGGCCGCTCGGTTGGCCGCAGCAGCCTTGGCCGCTGCGGGCGACGCCGCCACCGCCGAGCAGCGCGCCCTGGCCGTCAAGGTGCAGGGTCATGCGCTGACTCTCAACGGCGAATACGCTGCCGCGTTGGCCTGCCTGCACGCAGGTCTCGCGGCCTTGCCCGCCGACCTGCCACTGCGGCGTGTGGACCTGTTGCGCGCACTGAGCAGCACGCACGAGCAGATGAACGACCTCGCCGAGGCCCTCGCCCTGGCGACCCAGGCGGCAGCGCTGGCGCGTGCGGCCGGCGACCCCGAGCGCCTGGCCGAGGCGCTGCTCACCACCGGCGTCGTGCGCTCGCGCAGCGGCGACCACGCGGGCGGCCTGGAGCACTTCGCCGAGGCGCTGGCCGTTTTCGAAGCTGCGGGCGAGCAGACGCGCCTGGTCCGCGCCTTGTGCAACATGGGCATCGCCTGCAAGAACCTCGACCGCCCCGCGGACGCGGTGCGTCACCTGGAGCGGGCCGCTGCGCTCGCGGTCGACCTGGGGGACACCGCGATGGCGGCCACGCCCTTGGCGAACCTGATCGAGCCCCTGCGTCAGCTCGGACGCCTGCCGGAATCGCTCGAAGCCGCGCAGCGCGTGCTGGACCTGCTGGGCAGCAGCGGCGGGCCCGACGTCGTGGCATTGGCGCGGCTGCAGCGCGGACAGACCCTGGCGGCGACGGGTCAGACCGAGGCCGCACTCCACGAGATGCACCAGGCGCTCGACTTCGTGCACAAGCGCGGCGGCCGTCTCTTGACGACCGCGCATCTGGCCCTGGCGCAGCTGTACAAGCAGCTCGGCCATTTCGAGCTGGCCTTGCAACACCACGAGGCCTACCACGCCGCAGACCGGAAGCTCCTGGACGACAGCTCGGCACGCACCCTGAAGGCCTTGCAGGTCCGCTTCCAGCTCGAGCGCGCCGAGCACGAGGCGCAGGTGCAGCGGCTGGAGGCCAAACGCCTGTCCATCCAGTCGCGGACCGACGCCTTGACGGGTGCTGCCAACCGCCGTCACCTCGACGAGCATCTGCTCGAGGCCTTCGCAGCCGCCCGGCGCCTGGGTCATCCGCTGGCCGTGGCGATGGTGGACATCGACGACTTCAAGGGCATCAACGACGGCTTCGGGCACCCCCTTGGCGACGCCGTGCTGCAACAGGTGGCCGAACACTTGCGCGCCAACTGCCGCGCCATCGACCTGGTGGCGCGTTTCGGTGGCGAGGAGTTCTGCATCGTCTTCGCCGAAGCCGACGCGGCGCACGCGCAACGTGCCTGCGAGGCTGCACGCCTGGCCATCGAGCAGCATGACTGGTCGGCCCTGCGACCGGCGCTTCGCGTCAGCGTCTCGATCGGTCTCGCCGACCATCCGTCGCTCGACAGCCCACAGGCCCTGCTGGCCGAGGCCGATGCCCAGCTTTACGCGGCCAAGCGCGCCGGAAAGAATCGCGTTTGCTGGCGGGTCTGACCGGTCGCCGTTCGCAGGTGCTGGTCGTCGAAGACCATGCGCCGCTGCGCAAGCCGATCGTCGCCTTGCTGGCCGGCGCCGGCAAGGTGGTGGGATTCGACGCCGGCGCCGACGACTGCCTCGTCAAACCCTTCGTCGGCCAGGAACTCCCGGCCCGCGTGCACGCGCTGCTGCGCCGGCGCACGCTGGGGCCGGGCCATCTGCTGCGCGTGGGGACGCTGCAGGTCGACCATCGCCTGTGGAACGACGAGGCGCCCGATTTCGACCCGCTGCGCAGCCGTCTGTACACGGCCGCGATCCTGTTCGCCAGCACCCTGCAGGACCACGGCCTGGCGCCGCTGGTGGGCCGGCCGACCGGTGGTCACGCGAACCAGACCGGCAACATGATGCCCACGCAGCCGTAGCACAGCGGCTTTACCGTGTTCATTGCCACGCGCGATTTCATCCGCCCCAAGCGGTGATCTGCAGGTGGGCCCGGTGGTGCCGGTGGTGCCGGTGGTGCCGGTGGTGCCGGACATCGTGGTCGACGCCGACGCGGAAGCCGCCGTGCCGGGTGAGGCCGATCTCACCGTGCGGCGCGCGCTGCAGTCGCTGGACCGTGCAGGCTAGGCCAGGTCCACCACCACCGGCGCATGGTCGCTGGGCCGTTCGTTCTTGCGCGGCAGCTTGTCGATGGCGCAGCCTTGCACGTGGCCGCGCAGGGCTTCGCTGACCAGGATGATGTCGATCCGCAAGCCCTGGTTCTTGCGGAAGGCCAGGTTGCGGTAGTCCCACCAGCTCCAGCTCTTGGGCGGCTGGTCGAACAGCCGGAAGGCGTCGTGCAGCCCCAGGCCGCACAGCTGCTGGAAATGGCCCCGTTCCTCGGGCGTGCAGTGGATCTGCCCGGCCCAGGCCACCGGGTCGTAGACGTCGCGGTCTTCTGGCGCGATGTTGAAGTCGCCCAGCAGCACCAGCTGCGGGTGGCGCTGCAACTCGTCGGCGACGAAGTCGCGCAGGGCGTGGAGCCAGCGCATCTTGTAGACGAACTTGTCGCTGTCGGGCGCCTGGCCGTTCGGGAAGTAGCCGCCGATCACGCGCACGCCGCCGCGCGCACCGGCCACCGTGCCGGTGATGACGCGGGCCATGTCGTCGTCGAAGCCCGGAATGTTCTTCACCACGTCCAGTGCCGCGCCGCCGCGGTTGAGCAGGGCCACACCGTTGTAGGTCTTCTGGCCATGAAAGGCCACGCTGTAGCCCGCAGCCTCGATCTCGGCCTGGGGAAACTTGTCGTCGGTGAGCTTGGTTTCCTGCAGCACCAGCGCGTCCACCGGGTTGGCGGCCAGCCAGTCGAGCAGCTGCGGCAGGCGCACGCCCAGGGAGTTGACGTTCCAGGTGGCGAGTTTCAAGGCGGTCCTCAGTGCAGCCAGATCATGGATTGTCGTCCTCAGCGTGCCGGCCCGGTCATCCTGAACTGGTCATGGCAGGCCTTGCAGCTGTCCTGCACCTGCACGACGGCCGGGCGCACGGCGTCCAGCGTGGCGGTCTGCGCGGCCAGTACCAGCGCGTCCACGGCCTTCAGGTAGTTCTGCTGTGCGCTTTCGAAGGCAGCACGGTCGGTCCAGACCGCCGGCTTGGCGCGCGTGGGCGGGTACTGGCTGTCGGCCGGAAACAGAGCCCAGGGTCTTTGCGACAGCTGCTGCAGGGCCAGCGCGCTGCCGACGAACTCCGACGGGTTGTACGGCCGCCGGTCGCGCGCCGTCAGGCCCATGGGTTCGAGCGTGCGCGTGAAATCCTTGAACAGGGCCTGGCGTTGGCTGACCCAGCGTTGCGGGTGGGTGTCGGGCACGGCGGTCTCGCCGCAGGCCGACAGCAGCAGCACGGGGACCATCAGGGCGGGCGTCAGGCGACGAAGACAGGGCAGGGGCATGCGGCGGGCTCGCGGGCAAAGTCGGGGACAGGAAAGAAAGCCGCGAACCTTAGCCGGGCGTCGGCGTTTTGCCGAGCCAGGCAGGGCAATGGCCCTTCTCGAGCCGGCACCCGGCGTGGCGCGGGGGCCGCGATGGGCGGAGGGTGTGGGCGCTGCAGGCAGAATCGGCGCGGACCGCATGCCGCCGGCAGGCGACTCGACAGCCAGGCCTGCTTCGACCCTTGGAGACCCCCGCATGAGCATCCACACCCCGTCGGCTTCCGGCACTGGGCCGGTATCCCTGCCGCGCCTGCGCGACATGGCCGGGCGCGGCGAGAAGATCGCCATGCTCACCGCGTACGACGCCAGCTTCGCCGCGCTGCTCAGCGACGCCGGCGTCGACGTGCTGCTGGTGGGCGATTCGCTGGGCAACGTCATCCAGGGCCAGCCCAGCACGCTTCCGGTGGCGCTGGAGCACATGGCTTACCACACGGCTTGTGTGGCGCGCGGCCTGGCGCAAGGCGGAGGCCGCGCCTGGCTGGTGGCCGACATGCCTTTCGGCAGCTATGAATCGGGCCCGCTGCAGGCTTTCGAATCGGCCGTGGTGCTGATGCGTGCCGGGGCGCAGATGGTCAAGCTCGAAGGCGGCGGGCCGGTGGCCGAGACCGTACGCTTTTTGGTCGACCGCGGCATTCCCGTCTGTGCCCACCTGGGCCTGACGCCGCAGCGCGTGCACGCGCTGGGCGGGTTCCGCGTCCAGGGTCGCGACGAGGCCGGCGCTGCCGTGCTGAAGGCAGACGCCGCAGCGCTGGCCCAGGCCGGTGCGGCACTGCTGGTGCTGGAACTGGTGCCCGCGGCGCTGGCGCGCGAGGTGACCCAGGCACACCCAGGGCTGCTCACCATCGGCATCGGCGCCGGGGCCGGCACCAGCGGGCAGGTGCTGGTGCTGCAGGACATGCTGGGCCTGACGCACCGCCCCAGCGGCAAGGCCCCCCGCTTCGTGCGCGACTTCACCCGCGTGCCGGGCACTGAAGCGGGCGCACCCGGCCTGACAGTGCGGCAGGCCGTGCAGGCCTACGTGGCCGCCGTCAAGGACGGCAGCTTCCCGGACGAAACGGTGCACTCGTTCTGAGGCTTCGCCCTGTCCACCGCTCTCCTGGTTCCTGAGGCTCCATGCAAACCCTGCACACCCTTGCTGAACTGCGCGCCGCCCTGGCCGGGCAGGCCCGCACCGCGTTCGTCCCGACCATGGGCAACCTGCACGAAGGCCACCTGGCCCTGGTGGAAGAAGCCCGCCGCCACGGCAGCCCGGTGGTGGCCAGCGTGTTCGTGAACCGGCTGCAGTTCCTGCCGCACGAAGATTTCGAGCAGTACCCGCGCACCCTGGCCCGCGACACCGAGATGCTGGCCGATGCCGGTTGCGACCTGCTGTTCGCGCCTTCCGAACACGAGCTCTACCCCGAACCGCAGGCCTACAAGGTGCACCCGCCGGCGGCGCTGGCCGACCTGCTGGAAGGCGAGTTCCGCCCCGGCTTCTTCACCGGCGTGTGCACGGTGGTGATGAAGCTGTTCCAGTGCGTGCAGCCGGCGGTGGCCGTGTTCGGCCAGAAGGACTACCAGCAGCTGATGGTGGTGCGCGGCATGGTGCGGCAGTTCGCGATGCCGATCGAGGTGGTGGGCCTGCCCACGGTGCGCGCGTCGGACGGTCTGGCGCTGTCCTCGCGCAACGGCTACCTGGGCGCCCTGGAACGCACCCAGGCCATCGAGCTGCCCATGGCGCTGCAGCGCCTGGCCACCGAGGCCCGCGACGGCAGCCGGCCGCTGGCCCTGCTGGAAGCCGCCACCGCCGAGGTGCTGCGTACCCGCGGCTGGGCGCCCGACTACCTGTGCGTGCGCCGCCGCAGCGACCTGCTGCCGCCCAGCGACGGCGAACGCGCGTCAGGCGTGCCGCTGGTGGCGCTGGGCGCGGCCCGGCTGGGCGCCACGCGGCTGATCGACAACCTCGAATTCTGAGAACAAGAACCCGAACTGCTGGAGACGAGAAGATGAGCGTGGACTTCAATGGCCGGGTGGCCATCGTCACCGGGGCCGGTGGCGGGCTGGGGCGGCAACATGCGCTGGCCCTGGCCGCGCGTGGCGCGAAGGTGGTGGTCAACGACTTCGGCGGTGCGCGTGACGGCACCGGGGGCAGCAGCGCCGCGGCACAGGCCGTCGTCGACGAGATCCTGGCCGCCGGCGGCCAGGCCATGGCCAACGGGGCCTCGGTCACCGACATGGCGGCGGTGCAGGCCATGGTCGACGCCGCGGTGGCCGCCTGGGGTCGTGTCGACGTGCTCGTGAACAACGCCGGCGTGCTGCGCGACAAGAGCTTCGCGAAGATGACGCTGGAGGACTTCCGCTTCGTGCTGGACGTTCACTTGATGGGCGCGGTGCACTGCTGCAAGGCGGTGTGGCCGCTGATGCAGGCGCAGAAGTACGGCCGCGTGGTGATGACCACCTCGTCCAGCGGCCTCTATGGCAATTTCGGCCAAAGCAACTATGGCGCGGCCAAGCTGGCCCTGGTGGGCCTGATGCAGACGCTGGCGCTGGAAGGCGAAAAGCACGACATCCGCGTCAACGCGCTGGCGCCCACCGCCGCCACGCGCATGACCGAAGACCTGATGCCCGCCGCCGTGCTGGCCGCTCTGCAGCCCGAAGCCGTGGTGCCGGCGATGCTGGTGCTGGCGGCTGCCGATGCGCCCACACGCACCGTGCTCTGCGCCGGCGCCGGCGCTTTCGAGGCGGCGCACATCACGCTGACCCAGGGCGCCTGGATCGGCACCGGTCCCGAGGCGCCCGAGCGCCTGGCCGCTGCGCTCGACGCGGTGCGCGACCGCGAGGGCGAGACCGTGCCCGGCAGCGGTTCCGCCCAGGGCCTGCAGGAAGTGGCCAGGGCGCTGGCGGCGGCCCGGCCGTAGCGCGGGGCGATCTGCGGCCGACGCTCAGGCGGCCGCGCGGCGATAGGTGACGAAGGCGAAGCGGGGTCGGTCGGTGCCCGTTTCAGCGGCCTGCGCCTCTTTGCGCTGCACGGCGTGCCAGAGGGCCGGGTCGACCCGCGGGAACACGGTGTCGCCGGGCAGGTCGGCGTCGACTTCGGTGAGCACGAGCTCATGGGCCAGCGGCAGGGCCTGCGCGTAGAGCTCTCCGCCACCGATCACGAACACCCGGGGCGCTTCGGCCAGTGCCGTCAGCGCCAGGGGCAGGGAGGCATGAACTTCGGCCCCGGGAAGCTGCAATCCCGCCTGCCGGCTGACCACCAGGTTGCGCCGGCCCGGCAGAGGCCGGAAGCGCGCGGGCAGCGAGTCCCAGGTCTTGCGGCCCATGAGCACGGCGTGGCCCTGGGTCAGGTGGCGGAAGTGCTTCAGGTCGGCCGGATCGGACCACACCAGCCCGCCAGCCTGGCCGATGACGCCGTTGCGCGCCACGGCGGCCACCAGGGTGAGATGCGGTGCTGCGACAACGGATGCGCGTGAATTCATGACCGGCCGATTCTGCCCGCTGGCCGCGCGGCAGAATCCCGCCACCCATCCTTTTGCCTTGGTCACCACCGTGCGTTCACGCTTGAAGCTCCTGTACCTCGTCCTGCTCTGTGCTGCGCCGCTGTGGGGCGCCGCAGCCCCCGCCAAGCCCGCCAAGTGGAACGTCGACCAGCCCCCCGGCACGCCGCGCACGGTGAACATCGACACCCGCACCGGCACCTGGATGAGCGTGGACGTCAGCCCGGACGGCAAGACCCTGGTCTTCGACCTGCTGGGCGACCTGTACACCCTGCCCATCGGCGGAGGCGACGCGACACCGCTGACCAGCAGCATTGCCTGGGACCACCAGGCCCGCTTCTCGCCCGACGGCAGGAAGATCGCCTACGTGTCCGATGCCGGCGGCGGCGACAACGTCTGGGTGATGAACCTCGACGCGAACCTGAAGGGCTCGGGTGCCCGCGCCGTCACCACCGAGGACTACCGGCTGCTGAACAACCCCGCCTGGCACCCCGACGGCCAGACCATCCTGGCGCGCAAGCACTACACCGGCACCCGCTCGGCCGGCTCGGGCGAGATCTGGCTGTACCACCTGGACGGCGGCAAGGGCGTGGCTCTGAACGAGAAGCCCAACTGGCAGAAAGACCTGGGCGAGCCCGCCATCAGCCCCGATGGCCGCCACGTCTACTACTCGCGCGACAGCACACCCGGCAACACGTTCGAGTACAACAAGGACTCGAACAAGGAGATCTTCAAGATCTTCCGCATCGACCTGCAGGACGGCAGCACCGAGGCCTTCGTGCAGGGCCCCGGCGGCGCGGTGCGGCCGGTCCCTTCGCCCGACGGCAAACACCTGGCCTTCGTGCGCCGCGTGCGCAACCAGAGCACGCTGTTCCTGAAGGACCTGAAGACCGGCGCGGAAAGGCCGGTGTGGGGCGGGCTCGAGCGCGACCTGCAGGAAGCCTGGTCGGTGTATGGCGTGTACCCGTCGTTCGCCTGGACGCCCGACAGCCGGAGCCTCGTCGTCTGGGCCCAGGGCAAGCTCTGGCGCGTGAGCCCCTTCGCCCAGCCCGCGGCCACGGCCAGCGAGATCCCGTTCCGCGTTCGCCACACCCGTGAAGTGCGCGACGCGCTGCGCGTGCCGCAGGCGGTGTCGCCCGACAGCTTCCCGGTGCGGCAGCTGCGCTGGGCCCAGGTGTCGCCCGATGGCGGGCGCGTCGTGTATTCAGCGCTGGGGCATCTGGTCGTGAAGGACCTCAACGCCCAGGGCGCCGCCGCCGAACCGCGACGGCTGACGAAGCAGACCACGCACTTCGAGAACTTCCCCAGCCTGTCGCGCGACGGCCGCTCGCTGGTCTACGTGAGCTGGAACGACCAGACGCAGGGCCAGGTGCGACGCCTGGACCTCGCCAGCGGCAAGGACACCGTCGTCACCGCCACCCCGGGCAAGTACCTCTCGCCGCGCTTGTCGCCCGACGGGCGCAGCGTGGTCTACTTGAAGTCGCGCGGCGGCTTCCTCACGCCGCCCTGGCAGGGCCTGGACACGGGCGTGTACCTCGCCAACAGCGACGGCAGCGGCGAGCCCGTGCGCCTGACGAAGGACGGCGACGCGCCGCAGTTCGGCGCGCGCAGCGATGAAGTCTTCGTCACCCGCACCACCCAGCCCGCCGAAACCGACGTGCGGCGCTCGCTCTGGCGCATCCACACCCTGGACCGCACTGAAAGCGAAGTGGCGCGCGGTGAATTCATCGGCGAATACAGCGTCTCGCCCGACGGCCGCTGGCTGGGCTTCGTCGAACGTTTCCACGCCTACGTGGCGCCGTTCCCGCTGACCGGCAGGCCCTTGACCGTGGGCCCGCGCATGGACGGCATGCCGGTGCGACAGCTGAGCCTGAACGCCGGCCAGAACCTGCATTTCAGCGGCGACAGCCGGCAGGCGCATTTCAGTTCCGGCGACCAGCTGTTCAGCGTCGCGCTGAGTGACGCCTTCGCGCCCGCGACGGACCAGGCCGCCGGGGCCGGCCCAGACCAGCCCGCGGGCGAAAGCGGCGCGAAGCCAGCTGCCTTCAAGCCCCCCGCCGAAGGCCGCGCCATCGGCTTCATGGCGCGCAGCGACCGGCCCACCGGCCGCATCGCCATCACTGGCGCGCGCGTCGCCACGATGCGGGGCACTGACGCCGAAGAGGTCATCGCCGACGCCGTCATCGTCGTCGACGGCCATCGCATCAGCGCCATCGGCCCGGCCGGCAGCGTGGCCATCCCGGCCGACGCGCGGCGCGTGGACGCACGCGGCAAGACCATCGTGCCCGGCTTCATCGACGCGCACTGGCACGGCAGCATGGGCGAAGATGGCATCGTGCCGCAGCAGAGCTGGGTGAACCTGGCCTCGCTGGCCTTCGGCGTCACCGCCATCCACGACCCCAGCAACCGCAACGACCACATCTTCACCCAGGCCGAACTGCAGCGCACCGGCCAGGTGCTGGGCCCGCGCATCTACAGCACGGGGTCGGTGCTCTACGGCGCCAAGGGGGGCAGCACGGCCCTCGTCAACAACCTCGACGACGCCATGACGCATCTCAAGCGCCAGCAGGCCAACGGCGCCATCAGCGTGAAGAGCTACAACCAGCCGCGCCGCGACCAGCGCCAGATGCTGCTGGAAGCCGGGCGCCGCACGGACATGATGGTGGTGCCCGAAGGCGGCTCGATGTTCCAGCTGAACATGAGCCAGATCGTCGACGGCCATACCGGTCTGGAGCACGCCCTGCCGCTGGCCGAGGTCTACGACGACGTCACCCAGCTCTGGCAGCAGACCAAGGTGGGCTACACGCCCACACTGAACGTGGCCTACGGCGGCCTGGACGGCGAACACTATTGGTATGCGCGCACCGACGTCTGGCGCCACCCGCTGCTGCAGCTGTACGTGCCACCGGGCGTGCTGCAGTCGCGCAGCGTGCGCCGGCCCACGGCGCCCGAAGAAGACTTCAACGTCATCCGCGTGGCGCGCACCGCCACGGCGCTGCAGCGTGCGGGCGTGCCGGCCATGATCGGCGCGCACGGCCAGCGTGAAGGGCTGGGCGCGCACTGGGAGATGTGGATGTTCGGCCTGGGCGGCATGACACCGCTGGAAGCCCTGCGCACCGCGACGCTGAACCCGGCGCGCCACTTCGGCCTGGACGCCGACCTGGGCAGCCTGGATGTGGGCAAGCTCGCCGACCTCGTCATCATCGACGGCGACGTGCTCGCCGACATCCGCAACAGCGACCGCATCACCCACGTCATGCAGAACGGCCGCCTGTTCGAGGCCGCCACGCTGAGCGAGGTGGTGATCGAAGGGCGCTCCCGCACCCGCCCGCGCACGCCCTTCTTCTTCGAAGGGGCCGACGCGCGCTGGCAGGCGATGCTGGACGCGCACACCTTCTGCGCCGGGCACTGAAGGCTGGGGCTCGCCGTGCCTGAGAAGGACAGCCGCGCCCTGGTCCCGGCCGCCCGGCTGCGCCTGCTGCCGCTGTGGGTGCTGATCACCGGGCTGCTGATGACGGCGGCGCTGGGCCTGTGGTCGTTCCAGCGCGAGGCGGCGCAGCGCCAGACGCTGCTCATGCGCGAGGCGCGCGACCTGGCCCAGGCCCTGCAGGGGCAGGTGCAGGCCTACATCGACACCCTGCCGGGCCTGCGTGTCTTCGGGCTGTTGAGCCAGGTGCCTTCCGACCTGGATTTCGCGCGTTATGCCGAGTCCATCTCGCTGCAGCAACGATTCCCCGGACTGGCGCTCACGTTCCTGGCCGAATGGGTGCCGGCAGAGCGCCGTGAGGCCTTTGAAGCGACGGTGCGTGCCGACCGCAGCCTGCAGGCCGAAGGCCACCCCGATTTCAGCATCGTGCCCCCTGGCGAGCGGCCCGGCTACCTGGTCATCCGCCACGCCTACCCCGCCGATCGGCCGACCTTTGGCTACGACCTGTTCGACCCGGGCCAGGCCTACCGTGTCGAAGTGCAGGCGGCCATCGACACGGGCGAACTCGTGGCCACGCCGCCGCTGCGGCTGGCACGTGACCGCGAGCAGCCCCAGGCACCCGAGCGCACCAGCGTCGTCGTGCGCACGGCGCTGTACAGCGGCGGCGCGACGCCGCCCACGCCGGCGGAGCGCCGTGCGCGTGTGCTGGGCGTGGCCGGCGTCGCCTTCCGCACCCAGCCCCTGGTCGACAGCGTGCTGCGTGCAGACCTGAAAAAGCAGCTGCGCCTGCGCCTGCTGGAGGGCGGCCTGGCGGGCGCCGACCCCATGGCGCTGCTCTACGACAGCCTGCCCGGCCCGCCGCCAGCGGACAGCGCCGCGCTCTGGACGGGACGCATCCGCGTGGCCGACCGCGAGTGGGTGCTGCTCGCCCACCCGCATTCCGCCCGGGCCGGCCAGTGGGCGGGTCAGGACAGCACCTGGATCCTGCTCGCCTTCGGTGCCGTGCTCTCGCTGGCCCTGGCGGCACTGACCCGCGGCCTGGCCCAGGCCAACCTGTCGGCCGAAGCGCGCCTGCGCGCCACCACCGACGATCTGCAGAAGGAAAGCGACCAGCTGCGGGAATCCGAGGCGCGCTTTCGCATGCTCTACGAAAACAGCTTCGATGCCGTGCTCCACACCCGGCCCAGCGGGCAGGTCCTGGCCGCCAATGCCGCCGCCTGCCGCTTGTTCGGCGGAACCGAGGCCGAGCTGCAGGTGCTGAGCCGGGAACGCCTGGTCGACATCGGCGACGAGCGGCTGCCGCTGCTGCTGGCCGAGCGCGAGCGCAAGGGCCGGGTGGCCGGCCTGCTGCGCATGCGCCGTGTTGACGGCAGCTGCTTCGAGGCCGAGCTCTCGTCCAACGTCTACATCGACCAGGACGGGCTGCCCTGCAGCAGCATGATTGTCCGCGACGTCACCGAACGCCAGCGCCTGGCGCAGCGGCTGCAGGAAAAGCAGCGCATGGAATCCATCGGCACGCTGGCCGGTGGCGTCGCGCACGACTTCAACAACATGCTGGCCGGCATTCTGGGCAACCTGGCCCTGGCCGAAGGCGAGAGCCCTGCCGGTGCGCCGGTGCAGCAGCGCCTGCAGCTCGCACGCCGGGCAGCAGAGCGCGCCCGCGCCCTGGTGCGCCAGATCCTCACCTTCAGCCGCCGCACCCCGGTGGCGCCGCGGGTGCAGGCGCTGCAGCCGCTGGTTCAGGAAGCGGTGAGCCTGCTGCAGGTGACCGTGCCGGCGGCCGTGATCCTGCGGCTGGACCTGAGCGCGCAGCCTCTTCTGGCGCGTGTCGACGGTGCCCAGATCCAGCAACTGGTGCTGAACCTCTGCACCAACGCCTGGCAGGCGCTGGCCGGGCAGCCGGGCGAAGTGCGCGTGAGCCTGCAGCCGGTCCTGTTGCCGGCCGCCCAGGCCCAGGCGCTGGGTCTGGCGCCTGGTGACTACGTCTGCCTGCGCGTGGAAGACGATGGCCAGGGCATGGACGCGGCCACGCGCGAACGCATCTTCGAACCCTTCTTCACCACCAAGCCTTTGGGCGAAGGCACCGGCCTGGGCCTGGCCGTGGTCCACGGCATCGTGACCGAAAGCGGTGGCGCCGTGCGCGTGGACAGCGAGCCCGGGTGCGGTGCCAGTTTCTGCGTGTTCCTGCCCAGGCAGGCCGAAGCGGCCCTGGGCGGCGAGGACGAAGCGGCCTTGCCGCCGGGCCCGGCCGTCAGCCTGCAGGGCCGGCGCGTGATGTACGTCGACGACGACGCCGTCGTCAGCCTGACGGCCTGCGCCGTGCTGGAACGTGCGGGCCTGGAGGTGAGGTGCTGCAGCAGCGGCGACGAGGCCCTGGCTGCCTTGCGCGCACCAGGCGCGGCCTGTGAGCTGCTGGTGACCGACTTCCACATGCCCGGCATGAGCGGCCTGGAGCTGGCTAGGGAACTGCGCCTGCAACACCCTGACCTGCGGGTCGTGCTCATCAGCGGTTTCATCGACGAGGCGCTGCAGACGCAGCTTCGAACGCTCGGCCTGCGCGAGGTGCTGCCCAAGGACGAGATGCTGGAACGCCTGGTCGACACCGTGCGCCGTGTGCTGCCACCGGTCTGAGGGACACTTCGCTCACCCGCTCACCCGCTCACCCGCTCACCCGCCAACCGCACCGCGAAGCTGCCGCACCTTGTCCGAAGACAACCAGATCATCGTCCCGCCTTCGTTCATCGCGCTGTTCGTGCCGCCCGGTGGCGTCAAGCCGCGCGCAGGCCGCGAGTACATCGCCGAGCGCTACGAGTTCTGCGAAGACCTGGCGCAGATGCTCACCGACACCGCCAGCACCAAGCTGTTCGAGCTGAGCGTGACCGAGGCCGATGTGCTGGATCGCATCCACCGCGGGCTGCTCGTCGAAGGCGCGCCGGTGGACGCCGACGAGGCTCGCTGGGTCGTCACCCGCCTGGCGGAACTGTTGGGCTGGCCAGCGCCAGCGTGAAGGCGGCCTCGGCCACCACCTGGCCGTTGATTCGCACGTCCACCACGTGCCGGCCCGGGTGGTAGCGGCGCGTGGTGATGGGGCGCACGGCGTGGCGCTTGACCAGCGGCAGGTGCTCGCCGGGCGGCAGTTCGAGCCGCCAGCCCTTGAAGACCTTGGGCGAGGTGCGGCCGTCGGCCTTGACGTGGTGCACGGCGTAGTCCACCTCCAGCCGCTGCGGCTGGCTGGCCGTGCTGGCGAGTTGCAGCGAAAGTTGTACCGCCTCGCCCAGCACGATGCGCGTGGGCGTGACCTTCAGCTTCACCTGCCCCTGGAACGCCGCCCCCAGTCCCCAGGCCGCCAGCGTGCGCGCATGACCCTGCTTGATGAGGCTGCGGCTGGCGTGGCGCAGCAGCGCGCGGCGCTCGGGTGGCGCGGTGGGCAGGTGTTCTTCAAGCCAGCCGGCGACGAGATCGGGGTGGTCCTTGGCGATGTCGTTCAGGTGGTTGGCGACGCTGCGGCGCACAACCTCGCTGGGGTCGTCCTGCAGCGCGCCCAGCAGGGGCAGGGTGGGTGAAGGGTCGCGCACCAGAGCCTGCAGCCGCAGGCCCCAGGGCAGGCGCGGGCGGCTGCCTTCGCTGACGAGTCGGCGCACGTGTTCGCTGGAGTCGCGGGCCCAGCGCTTCAGCGTCCTGAACACCAGGTCCGGGTGTTTCACGATGAACGGCCGGATGGCGAACTCGGCGGTGAATCGCTGGGTCAGCGCATGCAGGGTCTGCAGCGAACGCTCGGGATGCGCCAGGCCGCGACGGGCGATGAATTCGCCGAAGGGCCAGAGCACCCAGCCCTTCAAGGCGTCGTCGCCCTGCACGCAGCGCGTGACGAGTGCGGCCGCGGCTTCGAATTCGGCCGGAAGAGTGTTTTCCAGCGCTTCGCACACTTGCAGCGACCGCGCCTTCAGTTCCAGATCCACAAGGCCCGGCAGGGCTCGGCCCGTGAAGGCACTGGTGTCGAAGTCTGGCTGCAGGGCCCGCAGGCGGGCCGCGGCGCGATGCACCGAAGCGGTGTCGATCAGGTGCTTGAGGGCCTCAGCCATGGCGCGCGATTCTGCCGTGCCGGCACGGGCCAGGCCGGCGCATCGTCGACGGGCTGGCCAAGCGCCTGACAGCCGCGCAGCACATCGCCCACCACCAGGATCGCCGGGCTGCCGATGCCGGCCGCTGCCGCGTCCTGGGCGATGCCGCCCAGCGTGCTGACCAGCAGGCGCTGCTGCGGCAGGCTGGCGTGCTGCACCAGGGCTGCGGGCGTGCCCGACCCCAGCGTCTGCAGCAGCCCGGCCTGCAGCGCCGCCAGCCGCTGCACGCCCATGTAGACCACCAGCGTCAGCCCCTGGGCGGCGGCGGCAGCCAGGGTGGGCCAGTGCAGGTCGGAATTCGATTCGCCGGCATGGCCGGTGACGAGCATCACGCCGTGGGCGTGTTCACGGTGCGTCCAGGGCACGCCCAGCGCCGTGGCGGCGGCCAGGCCCGAAGAGATGCCGTTGACGATGTCGACCTGGACGCCGGCGGCGCGCAGGTGCTCGGCTTCTTCACCGCCGCGGCCGAACACGAACGGGTCGCCGCCCTTCAGGCGGACCACGGTTTCGCCGCGTCGGGCTTCGGCCGCCATGAGCTTGTGGATGAAGGCCTGCGGGGTGCTGGCGCAGCCGCCGCGCTTGCCCACGTGCACCACGCGGGCGCTGCGGCGGGCGTAGCGCAGCACGCCTTCGCCCACCAGGTCGTCGACCAGCAGGACGGTGGCGCGGCGGATGGCCTTGATGGCCTTGACGGTCAGGAGTTCGGGGTCGCCAGGGCCGGCACCGACCAGGCTGACACGGCCCGGGACGATGCGGCCGGGGTCGATGCCGCCGAACGAGGCCGGCTCGTTCATGCCAGAGCCACGGGTTGCGAGGCGGTGCCGCGCGCCACCTGCTGGCGCAGCGCCGGCAGGCAGCTGCCGCAGTTCGTGCCGCACTTCAGCGTGGCCTGCAGCTGGGCCAGGCGCTGGTCTGCGGTGCCGCTGCAGCGGGCCAGGCCGGCGTCGATGTCGGCGGCGCTGACGTCGAAGCAGTTGCACACCTGCGCACTGCGCGCCGGCACGGCCACGGGGGGTTCGGCACTGCCGGCGAGCAGGGCGCGGCCGTAGGCCTGCGCAGGCAGGCCGTCGAGCAGCAACGTGCCTACCCAGCCGCCCGCCAGCGTGTCGCCGGCGAGCAGGAAGGCCTGCACGCGGGTGCTGCCGTCCGGGTGTGCAAGCAGGCGCACGGCACGGCGCTGGCCGCGTTGCGGGTCGGCATAACGCAGCACCTCGGCGTGGTTCAGGCCGAGCAGGGTTTCGATCTGCGAAAGCCAGGCGCCATCGGGGGCCACCGGGGCGGCAGCCCGCAGCAGCACGCCGACGACACCACCCTGCGCTTCGGTCTCGCGGCCGAAGGGCACGCAGCTGGCGTAGTCCATCCCGTCACAAGCGGCCAGCAGGTCGGCGCGGCGCTGCAGCGCCACGTCCGCCGGCAGCCACGCACGGGCCAGCAGTTGCCAGGGCAGGGCGGCGGGGCCGATCTTCACCGCCGCGTGCTTCAGTTCGGGCTGCTTGCTCTGCGGGCAGAAGGCGGGCGAGGTCAGCGCATTCACGCCGCCGCGTTGGCGCCCGCCCAGCACCTCGTCTCCCCAGTGCATGGCGACGAAGGCCTGGGTGGGCGCCACGGCGGTGCTGGCCGCGGCAGGCAGCAGCAGGCTGCCGCGCCGCGTCTTCAGCTGCACCAGGTCGCCGGATTTCAGCCGCAGGCGCGCCAGGTCGCTGGGGTGCAGGTCGACCGTGGGCTCGGGTGCGTGGCCGTACAGCCGGCCGAGCGTGCCGGTGCGGCTGAGGCCATGCCAGTGGTCGCGCAGCCGGCCGGTGTTCAGGCTGAAGGGGTAGTGGGCGTCGCGCTTCTCGGCCAGTGCGCGTGGCTGGGTGGGGGCAAAGCGGGCGCGGCCGTCGGCGGTGGCGAAGCGGCCGTCGGTGTAGAGGCGGGCTGCGCCCGTGGTGGCGCCCTCGTGCAACGGCCACTGCTGAGGGCCTTGGGACTCCAGCATCGCGTAGCTCAGGCCGGTGATGTCCAGGTCACGCCCGCGCGTGCTTTCGCGGTGTTCGTTCCAGAGGCTTTCTGCACTCTCGTAGGGAAACATCGTGGCGCCGTCGGCGCGCCGGGCGGGCAGCAGGACCTCGATGCGGCGGGCCGCGTCCACTGCGATGTGCCAGTCGTGCCGCGCCTGCCCGGGTGCGGTCACGGCCGGGCGCACGCGGCTGATGCGGCGTTCGCTGTTGGTGACGGTGCCGTCCTTTTCGCCCCAGGTGGTGGCGGGCAGCAGCAGGTCGGCGAACCGTGCCGTGGCGGTGGTGGCGAAGGCTTCCTGCACGATGACGAATTCGCAGCGTTCCAGCGCCCGGCGCACCGTGGCCTGGTCGGGCAGGCTCTGCGCGGGGTTGGTGCAGGCGATCCAGAGTGCTGCGATCTCGCCGTCGGCAGCAGCCTGGAACATCTCGACGGCGCTTTTGCCGGGCTTCGCGGGCACCTCAGGCACACCCCACAGTGCCGCCACCTCTGCGCGGTGCTGCGGGTTGGCCAGGTCGCGGTGCGCGCTGAGCAGATTGGCCAGCCCGCCCACCTCGCGCCCGCCCATGGCATTGGGCTGGCCGGTCAGGCTGAAGGGGCCGGTGCCGGGTTTGCCGATCTGCCCGGTGGCCAGGTGCAGGTTGATGAGCGCGGCGTTCTTGTCGGTGCCGCTGCTGCTCTGGTTCAGGCCCTGGCAGTAGAGCGAGAGCGTCGGTGGCGCGTGGCCGAACCAGCGCGCAGCCTGCACCAGGTCGGCTTCCTTGATGCCGCACAACCTGGCCGTGTCGCCCGGCGTGGCGTTGCGCACGATGTCGCGCAGCGCCTCGAAGCCGCTGGTGTGGGCTTCGATGAAGGCGCGGTCGGCCAGGCCTTCCCACAGCAGCAGGTGCAGCATGCCGTTGAACAGCGCCACGTCGGTGCCGGGCTGGATCTGCAGGTGCAGGTCGGCGGCCTCGGCGGTCTCGGTGCGGCGCGGGTCGACGACGATCCACTTCTGCCGTGGGTTCGCGCGTTTGGCATCTTCCAGCCGGCGAAACAGCACCGGGTGGGCCCAGGCCATGTTGCTGCCGGCGATGAAGACCGTGGCCGCGTGGTCCAGGTCTTCGTAGCTGCAGGGCGGGGCGTCGGCGCCCAGCGTGGCCTTGTAGCCGGCCACGGCGCTGCTCATGCACAGGCGGCTGTTGGTGTCGACGTTGTTCGTGCCCAGCAGGCCCTTGGCCAGCTTGTTGAAGGCGTAGTAGTCCTCGGTGAGCAGCTGGCCGCTGATGTAGAGGCCGATGGCGTCGGGGCCGCGGGTGTTGGCGATGTGGGCCAGCTTGGTCGCGGCTTCGTCCAGCGCGCTGTCCCAGGTGGTGACTTCCGGTGCCGCGCCGCGCTGCTTGCGCCGCATGGGCTGCAGCAGCCGTGTCTGCATCGTCACCGGTGCACTGGCGGTCAGGTGCAGGGTGCTGCCCTTGGTGCACAGCCGGCCGAAGTTGGCGGGGTGGTCAGGGTCGCCGCGCACGCCGGTGATCTGTGTGCCGCTGCTTTCGACGATCACCCCGCAGCCCACGCCGCAGTAGGGGCAGGTGGACTTCGTGTCGGTCACGCCGCGGCCTTGATTTCCGACGTGTGGGTTTCGATGGCCAGCGTGTTCAGTTCCTGCGCGTCCAGCAGCACCTGCGGGCCGTGTTCACCCGGCTCGACACGCACGGCAAATGCCGTGGTGCAGCCCTCGTCGGGCGACCGGGCGCAGCCATCGGCCAGACCGATGGTCCAGTTGTGCAGCGGGCAGGCCACGCTTTGGCCGAAGACGATGCCCTGGCTGAGCGGGCCGCCCTTGTGCGGGCAGCGGTCGAGCAGCGCGAAGACCTGGTCGTCGGCGGCGCGGAAGATGGCCACGGCAGCACCCTGCGTGCGCGCCACGCGGCGCGAGCCCAGCACCGGGATGTCGGCCACGAAGCAGATGGGGATCCATTCGCTCATCTCGATTCCCCCTTCAGGCCGGCGCCGATGACGTGGCAGCGGCAGGCAGCTGCAGCGCGCTGAACTGCCGCAGGTCCACCTGCGCTTCCTGGTGCTGGAACCAGGGGTCGGGCTCGCCGTCCAGCGCGTACTGCAGCCTTTCCCACAGCGCCTTGCGGCCGGCAGCGTCGTCGAGGATGCGCGCCTTCACGTGGTCCAGGCCGACGCGGTTGACGTAGTGCACCGTGCGTTCCAGGTACCAGCCTTCTTCGCGATAAAGCTGGCAGAAGGCGCCGGTGTACTCCAGCACCTCGTCTGCCGTCTTCAGCTTCACCAGGAAGTGCGCGACCTCGGTCTTGATGCCGCCGTTGCCGGCCACGTACATCTCCCAGCCGCTGTCCACGCCGATGATGCCCACGTCCTTGATGCCCGCTTCCGCACAGTTGCGCGGGCAGCCGCTGACGGCGAACTTCACCTTGTGCGGGGCGTACATGCGCCACATCGCGCGTTCCAGGTCCTTGCCCATCTGCGTGCTGTCCTGCGTGCCGAAGCGGCACCACTCCGACCCGACACAGGTCTTCACCGTGCGCAGCGCCTTGGCATAGGCGTGGCCGCTGGGCATGCCGATGTCCTTCCACACCGCGGGCAGGTCTTCCTTCTTCACGCCCAAGAGGTCGATGCGCTGGCCGCCCGTGACCTTCACCGTGGGGATCTTGTACTTGTCCACCGCGTCGGCGATGCGGCGCAGCTCGCTGGCCGTGGTCTCGCCGCCCCACATGCGCGGGATCACGCTGTAGGTGCCGTCTTTCTGGATGTTGGCGTGGCTGCGTTCGTTGATGTAGCGGCTCTGCGGGTCGTCCTGCGCTTCCTTCGGCCAGGTGCTGATGAGGTAGTAGTTGACGGCCGGCCGGCAGCTGGCGCAGCCGTTGGGGGTGCGCCAGTCCAGCCAGCGGTAGACGCCGTCGATGGTGAGCAGGTGGTGTTCTCGGATGGCGTCGCGCACGGCCTGGTGGCCCTGGTCGGTGCAGCCGCACATGGCCTTCATCTTGGGTGCGGCGCTGTAGTCGCCGCCGGCGGTGAACATCAGCAGTTGTTCCACCAGGCCGGTGCAGCTTCCGCACGACGCGCTCGCCTTGGTGTGCTTGCGCACCTCGTCCAGCGTGAACAGGCCGCGTTCCTTGATGGCCTTGCAGATGCTGCCCTTGGTGACGCCGTTGCAGCCGCAGACCTCGTCGCTGTCGGCCATGGCCGCAGCCTTGTTGTGCCCCTGGTGGCCGGTGTCGCCGATGTTGCTTTCGCCGAACATCAGTTTGTCGCGGATGTCGTTGATCTTGCGGCCTTCACGCAGCAGCTTGAAGTACCAGCTGCCGTCCACCGTGTCGCCGTACATCACGGCGCCGACCAGCTGGTCGTCCTTGATCACCAGCTTCTTGTAGACGCCGCCGAAGGGGTCGCTCATCACGATTTCTTCCGTCCCCGGGCCGCCCATGAAGTTGCCGGCGCTGAACAGGTCGATGCCGGTGACCTTGAGCTTGGTGCTGGTCTGGCTGCCGGTGTAGCGGCCGATGCCGAACTGCCCCAGGTGGGTGGCGCAGACCTTGCCCTGCTCGAACAGCGGCGCCACCAGGCCGTAGGCAATGCCGCGGTGCGCCGCGCATTCGCCCACCGAGTAGATGCGCGGGTCGGTGATGGTCTGCATCGTGTCGTTGACGACCACGCCACGCGCGCAGTGCAGGCCGCAGGCCTCGGCCAGGTCGGTGTTGGGGCGGATGCCGGCGGCCATCACCACCAGGTCGGCGGGCACCTGCGTGCCGTCCTTGAAATGCACGGCCGCCACCCGGCCGCTGTCTCCAGGTGCCAGGGCAGCCGTCTGCGCGCCCATCAGGAACTTCAGGCCGCGGTCTTCCAGGCTCTTGCGCAGCAGCCCGCCGGCCACGTCGTCGAGCTGTCGCTCCATCAGCCAGGGCTGGAGGTGCACCACGGTGACCTGCATGCCGCGCAGCATCAGGCCGTTGGCGGCTTCCAGGCCCAGCAGGCCGCCGCCGATGACAACCGCGTGCTGGTACTTGGTGGCCGCGTCGATCATCGCCAGCGTGTCGGCGATGTCGCGGTAGGCGATGACGCCCGGCAGGTCTTTGCCCGGTACCGGCAGGATGAAAGGGTGCGACCCGGTGGCCAGGAGCAGGCGGTCGTAGGCGGCTTCGGTGCCGTCGTCGGCCCGCACCACGCGCTTGACGCGGTCGACCTGCACCACCTTGCGGCCGGTGTGCAGGGTGATGCCGTGGTCGGCATACCAGGCCAGCGGGTTCAGCACGATCTCGTCCAGCGTCTGTTCGCCGGCCAGCACGGGCGACAGCAGGATGCGGTTGTAGTTGGGGTGTGGCTCGGCACCGAACACGGTGATGTCGTAGAGGTCGGGCGCGATCTTCAAGAGCTCTTCGAGGGTGCGCACGCCGGCCATGCCGTTGCCCACCATCACCAGCTTCATCTTCTTCATCGTGGATGTCCTGATCGATCGGTCACAAGGTCCAGGCGACGACGGCGGCCACCTGGCCCGCGCGCAGCACCGGCAGCGCAAAGACGGCCCGGGGTCGGTTGACGTCGCCGTCTGCTCCGCGGGATTCGACCTGCGGCATCGCCGTGGCCAGGGCCCGCAGCAGGGCCGGGCCGGCCACGGCCGAGCCGCCGTCGAGCACCCCTTCGGTCTCGCAGAAACCCTCGATGCGCCGCAGTTCACCACTGCCCGCCGGCAGCCAGGTCTCGAAGCGCTGCACGATGGGCGTGGCCAGGGCCGAGAGGAAGGCCATCACGTAACTGTCGGGCCCGGCGGCATTGCAGGGAATGGCGAAGCCGCGGTTGATACCCACCTTTTGCGCGCTGTCGGCCCGCAGGAAGCGGCCGCCCTTGCCCAGGTCGGCCATGAAGACCGGCAGCCCGCTTTCCCAGGCCAACCCGGGCAGGCCCGTGCCCTTGCGGAAGGCGGTGCGGCGCGAGATGTATTCGAAGACGTGGCTGGTGGCGCCGTAGTAGCCGTCGGCCAGCAGCATGTCCTTCGACGCAGCGGCTTCGTTGCGCCACAGTTCGATGGCGCCAGCCTGCTGGGGCTGGGCCTCGGGGCTGTCGCCACAGAAGATCAGCACCACGGCCCTGAGTTGGTCGTCGCGAAACACCGGCAAGGCGATGCCGCAGGTCAGCCCGTCGGCGTGTGCTGCAGCCGTGCGCCGAAAAGCCGAGCCTTCGAACTGCTTGAGCACGATGGGGTGCCCAGCCTCCCAGGCCTGGCCGGGCAGGCCTTCGCCTTTGCCGAAGCACATCTGCCGGCTGCTGGCGCCGAAGCGGGTGGCCGCGCCGTAAGGCGCGCCGCCCAGCACGAGCAGGGTGCCGACCTCGTCCGGCACCCAGACTTCGACGACGCGGATGAAGGTGGGCGCCATCACGTGGTCTTCTCCACATGGCTGTGGCGCATGTAGAGGAAGTCGATCACTTCCTTGCGGTACTGCACGTAGTCGCGGTCTTCGGCCAGGGCCACGCGGTCGCGCGGCCGCGGCAGGTCCACGCGCAGCACTTCGCCGATGGTGGCGGCCGGGCCGTTGGTCATCATCACGATGCGGTCGCTGAGCAGCACGGCTTCGTCGACGTCGTGGGTGACCATCATCACGGTGGCGCCCGTGGTCGTGACGATCTTCAGCAGTTCGTCCTGCAGCCGCGCCCGCGTCAGCGCGTCCAGCGCGCCGAAAGGCTCGTCCATCAGCAGCATCTTCGGCTCCATCGCCAGCGCCCGCGCGATGCCCACGCGCTGCTTCATGCCACCGCTGATCTCGTGCGGGCGCTTGTTTGCGGCGTGGCTCATGCCCACGAGCGTCAGCGCCGCCAGCGTGCGTTCGTCGAGCCTGTCCTTGCTTTCGGTTTCGCCGAACACCCGCTCCACGGCCAGGTGCACGTTGCCGAAGCAGCTCAGCCAGGGCAGCAGCGAATGGTTCTGGAAGACCACGCCGCGGTCGGGCCCCGGGCCCTTCAGTTCTCGGTCGTCGAGCAGCAGCACGCCGCTGGTGGGCGTGGTCAGCCCCGACACCAGGTTCAGCAGCGTGGACTTGCCGCAGCCCGAATGGCCGATGAGGGTGACGAACTCGCCGCGCTCGACGTTCAGGCTGATGTCGCGCAGCGCGACGAAGGGCCCCTTCTTCGTGGGGAAGGTCATGCCCACGTCGTTGACCTGCAGCGTGGGCTTGCCGTTGACTCGCATGATGGGTGCTTTCATCAGCTGTAGTCGAAGCGCTTGGCCACCGCCATCAGCATCCACTCGAGCAGCAGCCCGACGAAGCCGATCACGAAGATGGCGATGATGATGTGGGCGACGTTGAGGTTGTTCCACTCGTCCCACACCCAGAAGCCGATGCCCACGCCACCCGTCAGCATTTCGGCCGCGACGATGACCAGCCAGGCCGTGCCGACGGAAAGCCGCACCCCGGTCAGCATGTAGGGCATGACGCTGGGCAGCAGGATGCGCGTGGCGATCTTCCATTCGCTGAGCTTCAGCACGCGCGCCACGTTCAGGTAGTCCTCGGGCACCCGCTGCACCCCCACCGCGGTGTTGATGACCATCGGCCAGATGCTGCAGATGAAGATGGTCCAGATCGCTGCCGGATTGGCCGACTTGAACACCAGCAGGCCGATCGGCAACCAGGCCAGCGGCGAAACGGGCTTGAGCAGGCTGATGATGGGCGAGACCATGCGGTTCATCAGTGCGAAGCGGCCGATGATGAAACCCAGCGGGATGCCCACCAGCGCCGCCAGCCCGAAGCCCAGGCCCACCCGTTCCAGCGAGAACAGGATGTTCCAGCCGATGCCCTGGTCGTTCGGGCCGTTGTCGTAGAAGGGGTCGCTGAACAGCTTCACCGCGGCGTCGAAGGTGGCCGCTGGCGTTGGAAACTCGCCCCCCTGCTTGGTGGACAAGCCCCAGATGCCCACCAGCAGGGCCATCCCGACGATGGGCGGCAAGACCTTGCCCATCAGCGCACGCCAGTCGATAGGCTCACGGGCGGCGGCCGGCACGGGCTGGGTCAGGGGCGCTGCTGCGGCGGCGGGCGCCGTGACGGCGGGTGCGGCAGCTGAGGCAGCCCCGGCAGCCTTTTCGGCTGCCAGCGCCTGCGAGGCTTCCAGCGGTGAATGAAACACGGCACTGACCATGGGCGGGTCTCCGGCTGCGTTGGATAGGCGGGGGGAAGGTGCGGCCGCCAAGTTCAGGCCGAGGCGGCGCGGATCTTGAAGCTGTCGGCGTACTTCGCCGGGTCCTTGCCGTCCCAGACCACGCCGTCGATCAGCTTGCTGGTGCGCAGCAGGTCCTTCGGCACGTTGATCTTCAGCGCGCTGGCGGCCTGCTTGTAGATCTCGACCTGGTTCACCTGCCGCGCCACGGCCATGTAGTCGGGGTGGTTCTTCAGCAGGCCCCAGCGCTTGTGCTGGGTCAGGAACCAGGTGCCGTCGCTCAGGTACGGGAAGGTGGCCATGCCGTCGTTGAAGAACTTCATGTGGTTCGGGTCGTCCCAGGTCTTGCCCAGGCCGTTCTGGTAGCGGCCCAGGATGCGCTGGTTGATGGCGTCCACGCTGGTGTTGACGTAGGCCTTGTCGGCAATCGTCTCGGCCATCTTGTTCTTGTTGCTCAGGCTGGCGTCGATCCAGCGCCCGGCCTCCAGCACCGCCATCGTCACCGCGCGGGCGGTGTTGGGGTACTGCTTGACGAAGTCGGCCGTGGTGCCCAGGGCCTTCTCGGGGTGGTCTTTCCAGATGTCCTGGGTGGTGGCGGCGGTGATGCCGATGCCGTCGATGATGGCGCGGTGGTTCCAGGGCTCGCCCACGCAGAAGCCGTCCATGTTGCCCACGCGCATGTTGGCCACCATCTGCGGCGGCGGCACGGTGATGACCTTGCTGTCCTTCAGCGGGTCGATGCCTGCAGAAGCCAGCCAGTAGTACAGCCACATCGCATGCGTGCCGGTGGGGAAGGTCTGGGCGAAGGTGTATTCGCGCTTGTTCGTGGCCATCACCTTGGCCAGGCTGGCGGCGTCCACCGCGCCTTGTTCGGCCAGCTTCTTCGACAGCGTGATGGCCTGGCCGTTGTGGTTCAGGTTCATCAGGATGGCCATGTCCTTCTTCGGCCCGCTCACGCCCAGGTGCACGCCGTAGATCAGGCCCCACAGCACATGGGCCATGTCGAGCTCGCCACGCACCAGCTTGTCGCGCACGCCGGCCCAGCTGGCTTCCTTCGTGGGCACGATGGTCACGCCGTACTTCTTGTCGAAACCCATCACGTTGGCCATCACCACGCTGGCGCAGTCGGTCAGCGGGATGAAGCCGATCTTGACCTCGGTCTTCTCCGGCTTGTCGCTGCCCTGGGCGTAGACGGCGGCGCGCAGCGCCGGGTCGATGACGAGGCCGGCGGTGGCCACGGCGGCGGTCTGGATCACTCGGCGGCGTGTCATGGCGGGGGCCTCGTCGGAGTTGGCGGGGGGGTTCGTCTGGTCGCTCATCGCTAGCCTTTCGGAAATGAAAAAAGCCCGCCTCACGACGCTTCGTGTGGCGGGCTTCGTTGCCCTGTTCGATCCTGGTGCCACGACGCCATTGCCGTGGTTCACTGCTCAACCGTTCGCAAGCCGCGTGCCAAGCCGTGGCTACCTCGTACGGCCAGGCCGATCGGCGCGGGCCGGCGGTGACACTTATGGTGCAACGCACCATGCTGGTTCGGTTTTCAGCCGAGCAGGGACTCGACGTCGATGATGCGTTCGGCCGCCTCGCGCAGCTTCAGGCCCTTCTTCATGGCCAGGTCCTGCAGGAAGCGGTGGGCCTCGGGCTCGCTGAGCTTCTTGCCATTCATCAACAGCCGCTTGGCGCGGTCGATGGTCTTGCGGTCGGCGAGTTCGCTGCGCGCGGCGTCGAGTTCACCGCGCAGGGCCTGGTCGCTGGCAAAGCGTTCCACCGCCACGTCGATGACGGCATGCACCCGTTCGGGCTTCAGGCCCTTGACGACGTAGGCACTGACGCCAGCGCCGATGGCGCTGCGCATGGTGGGCCGGTCGGCGTCGTCGGTGAACATCACGATGGGACGGCGCGCGTCCCGGGTGGCCACCACGATGTGTTCGAGCACGTCCCGCACGGCGCTGTCGGTCTTCACCACGACCACATCGGGCTTCAGCCTGGCCATGGCTTCGGGCAGGGTGGCGTCCCCGGCACGCACGCCCAGCACCAAGTGGCCTTCGTCGGCCAGCGCGCTGGCGATGGCTTGCGCGTCGTCGGAGGTCTCGGCAAAGGGGTCGGTGACGATCAGCACCGACAGGGTCAATCCGTGGGCGGCCATGGGCCGTGACCAGCAATTCGCGAGCCAGCGGCAGTGCCGGGGTGGGTACTCCGACGACGTTGCCACGGGCTTCCGATATCGGCCCGTTACTGCCTTTCGCGTTTGCGTGCCAGCCTGGTCCCTATGCAAAGGCGGGCTGGGGCTGGCTGTGGCGCTTAGCTTCGGCGGCCTTCGCTGGCGCTCCGGCTCCCCTGCGGTGCTCGGTCCCGCGGCCCCGAAATCCACAAGCTCGCGGAACTCACTTCGCTCGCTGCGCTCGCTCCGTTCAATCACCCGCGATGAGTCAGAGGTGGAGTCGCGCTTCGCGCGAGGGC
>JANOBX010000197.1:0-8358 GCA_031411875.1 Burkholderiales bacterium
CCTCGCCGAGGTCCAGTTCCGCTTCAACCGGCGCTACGACATGCGCTCCATGCTCGGCAGCTTGCTACGGGCGCTTGTCGCGACACCCAAGCAGCCCGAGCGCGGAATCAGAGTTGCTGAGGTTCATCGCTAATCAGGAAGGTCGTAGCGGCGAAGAAGCTCCAAGAACTTGTGCCGAATATGTTCAAGTCGTAGTTGGCGCCCGGGCCACCGAGGGACGGGAACAGGTCGGGCCCGGTGTAGGTGCTGCCGTTAATGACGTTGATATACAGCCCTGAATTCGAGTTCGGAATCACCAAGTTCAGCGCACCGCTGTAAACGACAACTGCATGAGCGGGAGTATTCGCTGCCCAAATCAGTGCAACGGCGGTGGCGATGGCAGACAGACGGGGTGAATTCATGGGAATCTCCTGCAGGGCCGGTTCTGGCCCGTTGATGTAGTTGGAGAAAACCGTGACATGCGGTCGCTATACATGCTCCCGCCAGTCGTTGGTGCAGCAAGAACAAACCGGGAAGGCTCCGCGGAACGAGCGCTTCTGCCGAACCCCCCATCGAACGGCGGAAACCTACCAGCCGACTGCGGCGCCATCCTTCCGATGGTCAGAGGCAGATCGGTAGACGCCATTCAGAGGAATCTCCTGGGTTGGATTGCCCGTTCGCTTGTTGCCCGGCCCCGACCGGGGTTCAGGAAGACTGGGATCCCTTTGGAACAAGATCGCCTGGAAGCCGCCAACGCTGCCGTTCGTCGTCCCGACTGGATGCCCCATGGCCTGCAGCGCCGTGCCCACGCGCTCCCGAAGATTCGGCTCGAGAGAGACGTTCCCGGGGCCGGTGGCGCTCTGGGAGTGCGTGTATCGCGCTGCATCTGCCGAAGCTTGCGGATTGAACCCCAGGTCGATGGAATTGACGATGTGGGTCACGTGGGAATAGGCCTGGATCGCACCTTGCATGTTGCCGAAGGCCATCAGCGGTTCACCGTTGCGCATCGCGAAGCCGGTGATGATCGTGTGGAAAGGCCTCTTGCGCGGCGCGACCCGATTCGGATGCGTCTGGTTGGTGGTGAACCCCGACCCCCGGTCGTGGAGCACGAATCCGTAACCTGGTACCGAGATACGGCTGCCGAACACGTTGAACACGCTGTGCACCGCTGAAACCATGTTCCCCCAACGATCAGCGGCCATCAGATTGATCGTGCCACCTTCCAAATTCGGCCCGGCCACGGTAGACGCTTGATTCGGGTTGATCTTGTTGCACAGCGCTGCTGCGTACTGCTTCGACAGCAGTCGGTTCAGCGGAATATTGACGAACAGCGGATCTGCGTTGTAGGCACCCAGATCCGCATAGGCAAGCTTCTTGGACTCAATCAGAAAATGCCAGAACATGGGTGAGTTCTGACCTAACGTCGTCAGGTTGAAGCCATGGTACGGGACACAGACCTCGAGAATGTTGAGCATCAAGAGCGCCGCCCAGCCCTGTCCCGGGGGCGGCACCTGAAAGATGTCGAACCCCTTGTAGTTCGTCGAAATGGGTTCCACCCATTCCGACTGGAACTCGGACAGGTCGTCCATCGTCATGACCCCTCCCCGCGCCTGGATCTTGTTGACGATGGCTTGAGCGATGGGACCGTTGTAGAACGCGCTTCGACCGTCTCGCTGCAACAGGCGCAATGCGCTTGCGAGTTGCGGATTCCGGAAGATGCTGTAAAGCGGCGGGACGTTGTTGTTGACGAGCAGGTTCGCCTGCGAGTCCGGATCGTTCCTGAGGGCGTTGACTGTGTTCGCCCAGTCAGCATGGTGCCGCTCAGTGATGCCGAAGCCTTGCTCAGCGATGGTCGCCGCACGCTCCAGCGTTTCCTTGAACGTCATCGTCCCGAAGCGCTTGAGCATTGCATCGAAGCCGGATACCGCTCCCGGAACGGTGATCGAATTGATTCCGGTCAAGGTCCTGTTGGCAAAGTACTCTGCCGTCCAACCGGCAGGGGACCAGCCCGCCGAATTCAGGGCGTATAGCTTCTTGTCCTTCGCCGACCAGTAAAAGATGAAGACGTCACCACCTATACCCGTATCGTTCTGCGAGGTGACGGCCAGAGCAGCCATGCCGGCAACCGCTGCATCGATGGCGTTCCCCCCCCTTTTCGAGAATCTCAAGACCCGCATGAGCGGCCAAATGATGACTTGTTGCGACCATGCCGTTACGTGCGACGACCTCGGAGCGCCCCTGTTGCTGCCAGCCCATCGGTCGAGTACCTGGTCCGGTCTGCCCGTTGAGCGCAACGCCGGGGTTCTCGAGCCCAAGCGGCGTTCCGAACGGAGTGGTCGATTGAGCCACCACCGTGCTGGCGGTCAGCATCAGGGTACAGAATGTGGCTGAAGCAGCCAGTGAACGAAGTTTGCCGACGCCACTTTGGCTTCGGGATTCCGCAGCAATCTGTCTCATCGTCATATCTCCTGGTTTGTGGTTCAGTCGGTACGCGAAAACACCCCCCAATTGGTCCGAGCACCGGAGTCACCCGTGCCACGGCTCTGTTGTCCATCGCTTACAAACAAGCGGCGCCTTTGACTTCAGGCCTTCAATGCAGTCGGTGCACTTCTCGGCGGTCCTCTGTGGCTTTTCGGAGGGCACACCAGCTACGAATCTGTCCAGCGCAAAGATTGGCCGGCATCTGGTCCTTGCAACGGCGCGTCACGACGGTTGAATTCGGCGTGGTGCCGGTCGCGCGGCAATAGGTTTCTGATGTGATCGACCTGGATCAGCTTTCAGGCTATGGCCTGTGCCGCGAGGGATCGAGAAGTCACCCACCAGACGACAAGGGTGACGGGCGTCATGACACAGCGCATCGAACCCGGTTGGAGGCTGTCGTCCCATGATGTCTCCTGGTGCTATCAACCAGATTCGGCTGGGTTACGCGATGGGCCCCATCGCGTTTGCGTATCAACCCCAGTCCGCATCATCACTGCCGAAATGGACCCTACGTGACCAAAGTCAGATCTTCAAGAAATGCCGGCTAGGACATACCCTGGGAATCGCTGAGGCGAGGCCTACTGAGCGCAAGTCGCACGATGGCGTCCTTCTCGGACTGCAGCCATTGAGGCCGGTGATCTGCCGGTTAAGTGCACACCTACTGATGCCACGCTTACGGGATTCCCGACCCCATCAAGCACGAAGGCGCGGCTTCCATAAGCGATACCTCAGCGCAGGCCAGGCGCCCCTCGAGGGACCCGACTCATCGCGCATTTCTGAGCGATGTGTTGGGACGCGGGGCGCCTGGCCGGAGCGGTGGTTCCCACCGGCGCCCTCAGCCCAAGGTTTGGCCGAGAACCTTTCGCATGGCCAGGCCGCATTCAAGATTCGGCCTGCAACCTTGCCTACGACTCGCCTGGGCGTGCTACTGACCTGGTCCGGGTCAGCGACGCTGGCTTTGCACGGTCAGGAACGCCGGAGACTTGTCGTGCGGTGTCTCGAGGAAGAAGGGCGGGGGCACCCGTACACCTCCTATGCAAGCTTCCGCGTCTGTTCAAGCGTGTTGGCGCCGCATCGCCTTTCTGCTCTGCGTCGTGCTGATCGCGGTGGCGCTGCTCTACGCGGTGTTCCGCCGCGCCGGCGAGCGCTGGTGGCTGTGGGGGGCGGCCGCCTGCTCGGTCTTGCTGGCCTTGATGCTGCACGTCACCCCGGTGCTGATCGACCCGCTGTTCAACACCTACAAGCCGCTGGAACCGGGCCCCGTGCGGAGTGCCGTGTTGACGATGGCGCATGCCAGCGGCGTACCGGCCGACGAGGTCTATGCCTTCGACGCCTCGCGCCAGACCAAGCGCGTCTGCGCCAACGTCAGCGGCTTGGGGAGCACGGCGGCGATCCGCCTCAACGACGACCTCTTGAGCCGCACCTCGCTGCCCGAGATCCGCGCGGTGATGGCCCATGAGCTCGGCCACTACGTGCTCAACCACGGGCCAAGATGCTGATGCAGTTCGGCCTGCTGATTCTGTTCGGTCTGCTGTTCTGCCACTGGGCGATGCGCCGCCTGTTCGCGCACTACGGCGCTCGCTGGGGTACGCAGTCCGTCGCCGACGTGGCCAGCCTGCCGGTGCTGACCGCGGTGTTCTCGGTCTTCATGCTGGCGGCCACGCCGGTCTTCAACACCATCATCCGCACGCAGGAGATCGAGGCCGATCGCTTCGGCCTGAACCTGGCCCGCGAGCCTCATGGCTTTGCCGAGGTGATGCTCAAGCTCTCGGACTACCGCAAGCCCGATCCGGGCGCTGCCGAGGAGTTCGTGTTCTTCCACCACCCGAGCGCGCGGCACCGCATCCACGACGCAATGCGGTGGCGGGAGGCCATGGGCACGCCCTGACGTGTGCCAGGGCAGCGCAATGGATCCCGCTTTGAGGGCTCGCTCAGCTCGAAACCTGCCTTCGGCAAATGCACATGCACGAGGCGCAGCGCGGGCGACTCGCGGGCCAGGACCGCTGGCGACCCGACTTCGGCGGCGCTGTCCATGCTCGATAGTCTTGCGCCACCTGCAGAAACCGGCTCACACGCGTCGAGGCCCGGTGTCGGGGCGCCATGGAGAAGCAAGACGGATGTAGCGATCCCTGCAAGCTGCCCGTGCGACGACAGCACCGTCCCTATGATCGGCCTGGTGTTGCCTGGAGTCGCCCTTGAGCTGCATTCGACGTTCCGCCCATGTTCCCTTGCCGACGTACCTGAAAGTCGCACTGCTGTGTGTGCCCTTGGCTGCATGCCAGGGCGGCGATGGCAGCGCTGTTTTCGAGTCTGCCGCAGTACCGCCGGTGATCACGCAGACGGCCGTGCCTGCTGTTCTGTCTTTGGGTGCCCCGCTGCAGGGCAGCTTTGCGATCAGCGACCCCAATGGCGACACGCTGCAGCAACTGAGGGTGATCGTGGGGCGCAGTCCGGGCGCGAGCGACTGCGTCATCGCCGTCGGCGGCAGCGATGGCCCGCAGGCCGCTGGTGTCCGGTCGTTCAGCGGCTGTGCGTCCGTCACGGCCACGGCGGGCGTGCTGTACGTCCAGGTGCAAGGCAGCGACAGCACGGGGCTGGCTGCAACCACCGTCCGTCTGACCGTGCCGGTCCTCTCGCAGAAACCGCGCCTGAACGACACGGGCGTGGGCACCGATCGTTGCTTGAGCGCCGAGGTCGTGACCGTATCGCCGGGCTATGCCCTTCCGGACTGCAGTGCGGCGAACGCCAAGACGCTCAGCACCACCCAGGACGGCATGCTGGGGCGCGATGCAGCATGGCCCGACAATTCCGACGGCCGCCTGGGGTTCAGCTTCGCGGCCGTTGGCACGGACTGCGTGGCCGACCAGGTGACCGGCTTGACCTGGGCCGCGCCGACACCGGATGGCGGCCCGTCAGGCCGCGACAGCCTGGTGGGGCATGCCGAAGCCACGGCCCACCTGTCCGTCGTCAATGCGGCGCGACGGTGCGGCTTCAGCGACTGGCGGCTGCCTTCGACCCATGAGCTGCTGGGTCTGGTGGACTACAGCGTGCCTTTCGGCAGGCCCACCATCGACGCCGTCTGGTTCCCGCTGGTGGGGGCCCAAACCTACTGGGCCGGGGAAGCTGCGCTCAGCCCCAGGGGTGGGCATCACTACGTCCATCTGTTCATCGGCGAGGCCAGTCACGGCGACGACGTCCTGCAGATCACCACCGGCCAGTACGGTCGGGCACGCCTGCTGCTGGTGCGGGGTACGCCGGCGGCTGGGTCCACGCGTTGGGCGCCGCTGGTCGACGCCAGTGGCCGGGCGGGCGAGATGCTGGACACCGACACCGGCCTGATCTGGCGGCGCTGCCCCGAGGGCAACACCTGGGACGGTCAGCGCTGCATCGGTGGCGACCCCTTGGTGTTCCAGTCGGTCGCCCCGGCCTTTGCCGCGGCGAGCGTGCAGGCCACCCGCAGCGGCCAGGCCTGGCGTTTGCCGAACGTCAAGGAACTGGACAGCCTGGTGGATCGCAAGCGCTACAAGCCAGCCATCGATCCGGAGGCGTTTCCGGGCGCGCCATCGCTCTGCTTCCATTCCTCGACCCCGTGGATCGACAACACCTTGCCGTCTCCCGTCTTCAACGTCGAAGCGAAGACCATGGGCGTGAATTTCGAAGATGGTTTCGTATTTCGGGCGGGCGGTTCGCCTTGCCTGCTCAGACTGGTCAGGAGTGCGTTGCCCTGACTCCCGGGCTGGAGCCGTTGGCTGGTCCTGGATGGCGCCTACCGCTGCCGAGCTGACGGCGCGCGCTGCTGCAGACGGTCATCATCCCGCACAGGAAGATGCTCACGCGCCGGAGCGTGCTGATCGGACCACAACACCAGAGTCCCACCCGTGCTGCCACTGGAGCTTTGGCAGCGCGCGGGCCAGACATCTAGTCCGGCCCGCCTGCACCTATCGTGCTACGAAAGGTCTTGGCAGATCGAGCTGACAGTCACGGTCGCTGCCACGGCGCCCGTACTCTTCACGGTCTCGGACCAGAATGAGCCGACGATGCTGTGGTCTGCCGTCAGGATCGTGTTGGCCACACCCGAGGTGTTGGTCTGACTACCGCCGATCACCCGGGTCCCGGCAGGGCAAGCTCCGCCATTGGCGACGATCAGTGCGCCTGGTGGCACAACAGTCACGGGGCCGGCGAGGACCGTGATCGCGCCGCTCGTGTATCCCGCCGCCCTTTCGTAAAACCCGTACACATCGAGGATGACATGGGTTGGCGTGGACGCGAGGACGCTGATGTCGTCACCGCACCCAAAACAGCCCGTCAGACTGCTGCTGTTGGCGATGGCTGGAAGAGCCGTCCCGAAGTTCACCAGGCTGGTCGCGGGCACGGCACCGCCAAACGGATAAACCTGCAGAAATCCGGACCCGCTGTAACCGGTCACGGTGGCGTTGACGGCCCAGCCGTAGTGGCTGAAGGAGGGAAGTCCAGGACACTGTGCGATGGCGGTGGCTCCACCCTGCCCCTCCGTGAAGGCATCCGTCGTCAGATCGAAGGTGCGTGGCACGCCTGCCGCGAGAAGGCCCGTTCTGATGCCGACCCCTCGGGTATCTGCGATCCGGCAGGGGGGGATCGGGGTGAAGACCAGCTGTTCCGTGGTTTCGCCCAGGCGAGGATCCACGGGCCCCGAGCGCACCGACAACGACGATGTCGGCGATACACGAGGCTGCGCCTCGCTCAGGGCGTTGATGACTTTGCCGGCCGGGATTGCACCCCGGAGCACCTGGACCATCCCGTTGTAATCGCCAACCAACGAGGCGGCATACAACCGCCATGGCGTGGCAGCGCGCAGCAAGGGCTGCAGCTCCTTGGAGAAATTGCTGAACAACGGGCTCCTGTTCAAGTGCGGCGCCCAGCCGGCGATGAATTCCTGGATGAACGCCTCCTTGTCCTGATCGATTCTTGCAACCTGCACCTGAATGTCCCGCGATCGCTGAACCGCCGCTTCATCCATGTTCTTCTGAAATGAGCTGGACTGCGCCGCAACTGGGATTGCAGCAGCAATCAGCATGACACCAAGAGAGTAATTGGCTAGTGAGATCTTCATGGGTGAACTCCTATGTAATGCTGTTAACAGTCAGTCACAATGAGATACAACGCAGCCTTTCGACTGGCGATCGCAAACCAGCGAACGTTCTGACTAATTCCCGCGCTTCATTCCTGACGCCAGACCGAATGGGCCAGTTAATGCGCAAAGAGATCATCTTCCGCCGTACGGGGTGAGTCAACGGTTGCCTTGCCAATGGCGTCAGCAGTTCTAGGGAGGCGTCGCAAATGCCAGGGCCACGCTAATTCAGCCCACTGCTGCCACTTTTCCTGTTCTAACGAGCGTGTAAAAAGACAGACTCATGCCAGAGCCGCTAACCACAACACGTCAAACGAGGGGGGCCCGAGCCAAACAGGTGCAATGTCCGTTCAACGACGATGGAGTCCATCGCCTCCAAGCCACTTAGCCTGGGTCCGGGACCGGCTTCGATGCTGCCCAACGTCCGCCTCTGGCCGGGTCCGCGCAAACGCCGAATGCAGCATCAGTCATCAATTGCTGGCGCCGAAGTCGATTCCTCCAGGTTCACCGTGCTGGCCGTGCGCCACGCGCGTGAAGATGATGCACGCTCCTGCTTAGGCCAAAGGTGGGGAGTCGACATCGTGATGCCGGTATTCGGCCTTCGATGACCCTCAGGAACTCGTCAGAAGGCTGGGGCACATTCACTGCACAGGCCATGACGTCTTTCATCGCCTGACCTGATTAGCGATGAAGTTCAGCAGGCTCATCCTTTGAGCCAGTGAAGCGCGAGGATGGCCGCATCCACCAAGGAGATGCGCCATGCCGATGAACCGAGTGCAGTTCCAGCCTGG
>JANOBX010000198.1:0-27824 GCA_031411875.1 Burkholderiales bacterium
GTCGGTGTAGTGGCTGAGCGCGTTGACGGTCTTGATCGACATCATCGGGCCCTCGAAGGTGCTCATGCCGTAGAACGACAGGCTCACGATCAGGAACTTCAGGATCGGGTCGTCACGCAGCTTGTGCCAGGCACCGCTGAGGGTCATGATGCCGTTGATCATGCCGCCCCAGCTGGGCGCCAGCAGCACCAGGCTGAAGACCATGCCCACGCTCTGCACCCAGTCGGGCAGCGCGGTGTAGTGCAGGTGGTGCGGGCCGGCCCACATGTAGGTGAAGATCAGCGCCCAGAAGTGCACGATGCTCAGGCGGTAGCTGTACACCGGACGCTCGGCCTGCTTGGGGATGTAGTAGTACATCAGGCCCAGGAAACCGGCGGTGAGGAAGAAGCCCACCGCGTTGTGGCCGTACCACCACTGGATCATCGCGTCCTGCACGCCGGCGTAGGCCGAATAGCTCTTCCACATGCCCACCGGCACGGCCGCGCTGTTGACGATGTGCAGCACGGCCACGGCGATGATGAAGGCCCCGAAGAACCAGTTGGCCACGTAGATGTGGCGCACCTTGCGGATGCCCAGGGTGCCGAAGAAGACGACGGCGTAGGCAACCCACACCACCGCGATGAGCAGGTCGATGGGCCACTCCAGTTCAGCGTATTCCTTGCCCTGCGTCATGCCGAGCGGCAGCGAGATCGCCGCGGCCAGGATCACGAGCTGCCAGCCCCAGAACGTGAACAGCGCCAGCTTCGGCGCGAACAGGCGCGTCTGGCAGGTGCGCTGCGCGACGTGGTAGCTGGTGGCGAAGAGCACACAGCCGCCGAACGCGAAGATCACCGCGTTGGTGTGCAGCGGCCGCAGGCGGCCGTAGCTCAGCCAGGGAATGCCCAGGTTCAGCTCGGGCCAGGCCAGTTGCGAAGCGATGACCACGCCCACGAGCATGCCCACCACGCCCCACAGCACCGCCGCCAGCGAGAACAGGCGGACGACGGTGTCGGTGTAGACGCCGTCGGTTTCCACGGCTTCCTGCGTTCTGGCCGGTGCGTTCCGGGCGTTCGGTGCGCTAGCGGCACCTGCTGTTGCTGCCATCTGGGCTTCTCCTGGTCACGGGGTCTGAAGCGGTCTGAGACCGATCCTGGGATTGTTCTTGCTGGCGGCGCGGCGGGGCTTGATCGACGTCAAGCGGACCAGCATCTGCGTCCAGGATTCGCGCACCCTCCTGCTCCAGTTCCTCGAACTGGCCGCGGTGCAGCGCCCAGCCAAACACGGCCAGGATGAACAGCACCAGGCCCACGGACAAGGGGATCAGGAGGTAAAGGCTTTCCATGGTGCCGACTAACGCCCGGCGCGCAAGGCGTTCAATGTCACCAGCAGCGAGCTCGCGGCCATGCCCAGGCCGGCAGCCCAGGGCGGCAGCCAGCCCACCAGGGCCAGCGGGATGCACACCGCGTTGTACGTGGCAGCCCAGACGAGGTTCTGGTGGACGATGCGCATGGCCCGGCGGGCACGGTCGTGGGCACGAACGATGTCCTGCACCCGGTTCGACATCACCACCGCGTCGGCCTGGCTGCGCGCCACCAGAGCGCCCTGCCCCATCGCCAGCGAGACATCGGCGCGGGCCAGCACCGGGGCGTCGTTGATGCCGTCGCCGACCATGGCCACGCGCTCGCCACGGGCCTGGGCGGCGGCCACCACGGCCAGCTTGGCCTCGGGGCTGGCGCCGGCCACGACCTCGTCCAGCCCCAGGGCCGCGGCCAGGGCCTGGGCACGGGCCGGCGTGTCGCCCGACAACAGGCCGACACGCAGGCCTCGGTCGCGCAGCGCCTGCACCGCCTCGCGCGCGCCCGGCCGTGCTTGGTCGGCGAGTTCGAAGCCGGCCACGACCGCGCCATCGCAGGCCAGCCAGACGGCCGTGCCGCCACCGTCCGCGACGGCACCCAGGAACGACGCCGAGCCCAGCCGCCAGCTGCGCCCCTCGGCGTCTCGCGCCTGCAGGCCTTGGCCGGGGTGTTCCTGGACGTCGGTCCAGGCCACTGCGGCCGGCGGCACGGCAGCCGCCAGCGCCAGGGCCACCGGATGCCCGGACCAGCCCGACAAACTGGCGGCCTGCGACAAGGCGGCTGTCTCGTCCTTGAACAGCCGCTGCCCGGCCGCCGTCAGGCCGGTGCCGGCCAGCCGCACCCGCGTTTCGGTGAGCGTGCCGGTCTTGTCGAAGAAGACATGCTGAACTTTCGCCATTACTTCCAGCGCGTCCAGCCGCTGCAGCATCACCCCCTGGCGGGCCAGGCCGCGCGCCGCCGCCACCAGCACGGCCGGCGCGGCCAGCGACAGCGCGCAGGGGCAGGTGACGATGAGCACGGCCACCGCCACCCAGACGGCACGGCTGGGGTCGATGACGCTCCAGACCGCCGCGGCACCCGCCGCCAGCAGCAGCACCGCCCAGAGGAAAGGGCCGGCCCAGCGGTCGGCCAAGGCAGCAGAGGCCGGGCGCTGACTGAGCGCACTGCGCATCATCGACACGATGGCCTCAAGCCGGGTGTCGCCGCCGACGCGCTGCACGCGCATGGCCACCGGGCTGCCCAGGTTGGTGCTGCCGGCCACCAGCTCCGAGCCGGCCGTCTTGTCGACCGGCGCCGATTCACCGCTCAGCAGCGCTTCGTCGGCCTGGGTGCTGCCCGCCAGCAGCAGGCCATCGGCCGGAAAGGCCTGGCCGACCGGGACACGAACTTCGTCGCCCGGGCGCAGGTGGTGCACGTTCACGCTTTCGAGCGTGCCGTCCGGGGCCACGCGGACGGCCATCTCGGGCAGGCCCGACAAGGTGGCCTCCAGCGTCTCGGCCGCGCGGTGGCGGGCTCGCAATTCGAGATAACGCGCGCCGAGCAGGAAGCTGACGAACATGGTCAGCGAGTCGAAGAAGACCTCGTGGCCGAAGATGCCGGCGGGGTCGAAGGTGGCGCCGGTGCTGGCGACGAAGGTGATGACGAGCGCCACCGACACGGGCACGTCCATGCCGATGCGACCGGCACGGAAACTGCGCCAGGCGCTGCTGAAGAAAGGCACCGCCGAAAAGGCCATCACCGGCAACGACACCAGCCAGCAGCCCCAGTTCAGCAGCTGACGCAGGTCGTCGGCCAGCTCGCCCGGGCCCGCCACGTAGCTGGGCGTGGCCATCATCATCACCTGCATCATGCAGAAGCTGGCGACGAACAGGCGCCACAGCGCCACGCGATGCTCTGCGCGACGCTGCAGCCGGGCCGGCGCGGCGGCGTCGGGCACGGCGGCGTAGCCGGCGCCGCGGATGGCCTGGATCAAGGCCGAGGGCTGCGTGAGTGCCGGGTCCCAGCGGACCGTCGCGCGCTGCGCCGAGGCGCCCACCTGCACACTGTGCACACCCGGAACCGAAGCCACCGCCTGCTCGATCAGGCCGGCGCACGCCGCGCAGTACATGCCCGAGATTTGCAGCGCGGATTCGCCCAGCCGCTCGCCCTGCGGGCCCGACACCCAGCGCGTGAACCGGGCCAGTTCGATCGTGTCGTCCACGCCCTCGAGCATTGAAGGCAGGGAAGGCAAGGACGGCAGGGGAGGCACCGATGGTGCGACCGGGGCGGGCAGGTCTGAGGAATTGGCGAGGGCGCTCATGGGTACCGCAGCGCAGTGGATGGCAGGAGCGTACTCCGATCCTTGGCATGCAACCCATAATCTAGGCGCTGCCAACCCTCGCCCACATGACTCAGATCAATTCGCGCTCAGCCACGACGCTGGTCTTCGCCTTTTTCATCCTGGCTGCGTCGAACCCGGCCTCGGCACAGACCGAAGCCCAGCCGCGGCTCCCGGTCGCCGAGCTGACGGCGGGCATGCACGTCATCCGTGCCGAGCTGGCAGTGACGCCAGCGCAGCAGGCCACCGGCATGATGTGGCGCACCGAGATGCCCGGCAACGAAGGCATGCTCTTCGTCAATGAAGACGATCAGATCCGCTGCTTCTGGATGAAGAATACCCTCATCCCGCTGACCATTGCCTACCTCGCGGCCGATGGCACGGTGATCAATCTGGCAGACATGCAGCCGAAGTCCGAGCAGTCGCACTGCTCGACCCGGCCCGCACGCTTTGCGCTGGAGATGCGCCAGGGCTGGTTCGACAAGCGCGGCATCAAGGCCGGCTTCCAGCTCCGCGGCAAGCCGTTCACGTCGAAATGAGGGCGCCGGCCACTGCGGCCGGCGACCGTCTTCAGGCGTAGTTCTTCGCCGCGAATTCCCAGTTCACCAGCTTGTCGAAGAAGGCTTCGACGAACTTCGGACGGGCATTGCGGTAGTCGATGTAGTAGGCGTGTTCCCACACGTCCACGGTCAGCAGCGCCTTGTCGGCGGTGGTCAGCGGGGTGCCGGCGGCGCCGGTGTTGACGATGTCGACGCTGCCGTCGGCCTTCTTCACCAGCCAGGTCCAGCCGCTGCCGAAGTTGCCGACCGCGCTCTTGACGAAGGCTTCCTTGAAGGCCGCGTAGCTGCCCCACTTGGCGTTGATGGCATCGGCCAGCGCACCGCCGGGTTCACCTCCGCCGTTGGGCTTCATGCAGTGCCAGAAGAAGCTGTGGTTCCAGATCTGGGCGGCGTTGTTGTAGATGCCGCCGCTCGACTTCTTGACGATCTCTTCCAGCGACAGGGCTTCGAACTCGGTGCCCTTCTGCAGGTTGTTCAGGTTCACCACGTAGGCGTTGTGATGCTTGCCGTGGTGGAACTCCAGGGTTTCCTGGCTGTAGTGCGGGGCCAGGGCGTCGATCGCGTACGGCAGGGCGGGCAGGGTGTGGTCCATGGTCGGATCCTTCGTTGTCGTTGAGAGGGCGCCGGGGCTCGGCAGGACAGCGGGCGCGATTGTAGGCAGGCGCTTTCAGTCGGACGGCAACAGGGGCTCCACGGCGGTCACCCGCGCGTCGGCATGGCCGTCGGCCCAGACGGCGCGGACCGCCTGCCCCGCCTGCAGCGCACGCACCGACACCACCGGCCGGCCACCTTCGCCTTCGATCCAGGCATAGCCGCGCTTGAGCACGCGCGCCGGGTTCAGGCCCTGCAGGCGGTGTTCGGCGGCGTCCAGGCGCAGCGTGGCCCGGCTCAGCTGCTGCTGCAGCGCCTGCGTCAGGCGCTGGGCCCGCTGGCCCGGTTCCTGGGCGTGCCGGGCCCGGCGCTGCACCAGGGCCTGGCGCAGGCGCTGCTGCAGGGCCGCCAGCCGTTCCGCCTGGCCCCAGATCGCGCGGCCGGGCTGGCCCAGGCGCAGTGCCAGCGTGTCGACGCGCTGTGCCTGCTGCTGCAGCACACGTTGCACGCTGCGTTGCAGCCCGGCCTGGCGCGCCTGCAGCAGGGCCAGCGCCTCGTCGCGCACCGGCGCGGCCAGCTCCGCCGCGGCGGTCGGCGTGGGCGCGCGCAGGTCGGCGGCCAGGTCGCACAGCGTGATGTCGGTTTCATGGCCGACCCCGCACACCACCGGCAGCGGGCAGACGGCCACGGCGCGGACCACGCGTTCGTCGTTGAAGGCCCACAGGTCCTCGAGCGCGCCGCCGCCGCGGACCAGCAGCACGGTGTCGACCTCGGCGCGGCGACCGGCTTCCTGCAGCGCCGCCACCAGGGCCGCAGGCGCCTCGGCACCCTGCACCAGGCTCGGGTAGATCACCACGTGCAGGTGCGGGGCGCGCCGCTGAAGCGTGGTGAGCACGTCGCGCAATGCCGCCGCGCCCAAGGAGGTGACGACCCCGATGGCCCGGGGGAACACCGGCAGCGCACGCTTGCGCACGCTGTCGAACAGGCCCAGGCCCTGCAGGCGTGCGCGCAGGCGCAGGAATTCCTCGTACAGGCTGCCGGCACCCACGCGCTGCATGCTCTCGACGACCAGCTGCAGCTCGCCCCGCGCCTCGTAGACGCCGAGCCGGCCGCGCACGTCGACCTGCTGGCCGTCGGCGGGCTGAAAATCCATGAGGCTCGCGGCACGGCGGAACATGGCGCAGCGCAACACCCCGCCCGCACCCGCGGCGTCTTTGAGCGAGAAGTAGCAATGGCCGCTGGCTGCCCGCACCAGGCCCGACAGCTCGCCGCGAACGGCCACGGCGCCAAAACGCGCTGCCAGGGCGTCGCCCGTGGCCAACAACAGCGCGGAAACGCCCCAGGGCGTGCGCGCCGGAGCGAAACCGCCCGCGCCTGCTGCAGATTCGGGCTCAACCACGCGTTCCGCCAGCACTGGCGCGGGTCGGGAACTCCACAAGCGCGTGGTTGGGCGCTTTCACCGCCGTCGGCCTCGTCATGGAACCGTCAAATGTATGCAAGTGCTTGATTCGCATTGGAAATTTCGTGCCCAAAAATTCAGCAGTGCAAGCCGGGGCGTGCATTGGCGCGGCTTGCCGGCCGACACCTGCCATTTACACACACAGTTATCCACAGTTTTGGTGGACAAGCAGCCGGCCTCGACGCGAATGACGGCCTGAATGCAGGGTCAACGCCTGGGCATCGGACATAATCCGGCGCGTTCGAGGTGGCGGCTGCAGCGACGGCCACCGCGCCTTGTGTCTTCCAGTTGACCGGCTGCCCCGGCGCCAAGAAAAACACGGTGTTTTCCATCATACAAGCGGCCGGTTGGCCGATCTGGCCGCTGATCGCCTGTTCGGTCGTGGCCCTGGCCCTGGTCATCGAACGCCTGCTCCAGTTGCGCGCCTCCAGGGTCGCGCCGGCGAATCTCGTCGACGAAGTGCTCGGCGTCACGCGCACCAGCCTGCCTGGAACTGACGTGGTGGTGAAGCTGGCCGACAACTCCGTCCTCGGAAGCGTGCTCGCCGCCGGGCTGCAGAGCGTGATCGCCGAGCCGCGCATCACCGAGCAGGCGCTGAGGCAGTCGTTCGAGAACGCCGGCCGCAAGGCGGTGCACGGGCTCGAGCGCTACCTGAACACGCTGGGCACCATCGCCGCGGCCGCGCCGCTGCTGGGCTTGCTGGGCACGGTGATCGGCATGATCGAGATCTTCGGCTCGCAGGCACCTACGGGCGGCGCAGGCGGCAACCCGCAGGCGCTGGCCCATGGCATCTCGGTGGCGCTCTACAACACGGCCTTCGGCCTCGTGGTGGCCATCCCGGCGTTGATGTTCTATCGCTACTTCCGCGGCCGTGTCGACGAGTTCCAGATGGAACTGGAGATCGCCGCCGAGCGCATGGTGCCGCAGCTGCTGCGCTTCGCCGTCAAGAGCTGAACCCCGCGCCCGCATGAAGTTCAGCCGACGTCGCCCGGACGACCCCGAGATCAACCTGATCCCGTTCATCGACGTCCTGCTGGTCATCCTCATCTTCCTGATGCTGACGACCACCTACTCGAAGTTCACCGAACTGCAGGTCAACCTGCCCTCCGCCGACGCCGACAAGCTGCGCGAACGGCCGCTCGAAGTGATCGTGGCGGTGTCCGCCGACGGCCTGTACGCCGTCAACAAGAAGCCGGTCGACGGCCGCAGCGTCGAGCTCTTGACGGCCGAGATCGCCGCTGCCGCAGGGGGCCGCAGCGACACCGTGGTCGTCGTGTCGGCCGATGCGCTGGCCGCCCACCAGGCGGTGGTCAACGTGCTCGACGCCTCGCGCCGGGCCGGCCTGGCGCGCCTGACCTTCGCCGCCCAGACCAGCGGGCCCGTGCCGCGCTGACGCCCGGGCGTGGCCAAGCCCCCGGCCACGACGCTCGCCGCGCGCGTCGAAGCCCTGCTGGCCCGGCACTGGTGGCAGCCCCGCCCCACCGCGCTGGCGCGCGCGCTGCAGCCGCTGGCGGCGCTGTACGGCCTGCTGCAGCGGCGGCACCGCCGCCTGCAGCCCGCCGCGGAGCCGACACCCGTGCCGGTGGTGGTGGTGGGCAACCTCGTCGTCGGCGGCGCCGGCAAGACACCGGTCGTGATGGCGCTGGTGGCGGGCCTGCGTGAAGCCGGCTGGCGGCCGGGCGTGATCTCGCGCGGCTACGGCCGTGACGAGGGCGGCACCGCCCAGGCGTCGCTGGAAGTGCTGCCCGACAGCGACCCCGCCGCCGTCGGCGACGAACCGCTGCTCATCCGCCGCCGCACGGGCGTGCCGGTGTGGGTGGCCCGGCAGCGCGTGGCGGCGGCACGGGCGCTGTGCCGGCGTCACCCCGAAGTCGACGTCCTGGTCGCCGACGACGGGCTGCAGCATCGTGCCCTGGCCCGGGCCGCCGAGGTGCTGGTGTTCGACGAACGCGGCGTCGGCAACGGCCTGCTGCTGCCCGCCGGGCCGCTGCGCGAGCCCGTGCCGAGGCAACTGCCGGCGAGCATGCGCGTGCTGGTCAGCGGCACGGCGGCGGCCCCGCTGCAGCCGGCCCTGCAACTCCACCGCCGGCTCGGCCGGGCCCTGCCCCTTCAGGCCTGGTGGCAAGGCGACCTGACGCAGGCGCTGCCCCTGCAGGCACTGCGGGGTCGGCCGCTGTGGGCCCTGGCCGGACTGGCCAGCCCCGAAAAGTTCTTCGCGATGCTCGAGGCCCAGGGCCTGAGCCTGCGCCGCCTGCCCCAGCCCGACCACGCCCGCTACACCACCCTGCCCTGGCCGGCCGAGGCCACCGACGTCGTCACCACCGAGAAAGACGCGGTGAAGCTGCCGGCCCAGGCGGCCAGTGGCCTGCGCGTGTGGGTGGTGGGGCTAGACTTGAACTTGCCGACGGCCTGGGTGGCCGACCTGTCGCAGCAGCTGCGCGCTGCCGCCAGTGCCGGCCAACCTGCCTCGACGCGCCTGCCATGACCCTGGACCACCGCCTCATCGACCTGCTGGTCTGCCCCGTGTGCAAGGGGCCGCTGACCATGCACCGCGACGACAACCTGCGCCCCATCGAGCTGGCCTGCCCGGCCGACCGGCTGGCCTTCCCGCTGCGCGACGGCATCCCGGTGATGCTGGAGAGTGAAGCACGCAGCCTCGACGGCCCGGCCGCGATGGCAGCGGCCCGGGCGCCCGGCCAGGCGTGACATTCACGGTCCTGATCCCGGCGCGGCTGGCCTCCACGCGCCTGCCCGACAAGCCCCTGGCCGACATCGCCGGCCTGCCGATGGTGGTGCGCGTGGCGCAACGCGCCGCCGCCAGCGGCGCGGCGCGCGTGGTCGTTGCTGCCGACCACCCGCGCATCGTGCAGGCCTGCGAACACGCCGGTGTCGAGGTGGTGCTGACCCGAACCGACCACCTGAGTGGCAGCGATCGCCTGGCCGAGGCCTGCACCCTGCTCGCCCTGGACGGCGATGACCTCGTCGTCAACGTGCAGGGCGACGAGCCGCTCATCGACCCGGCCCTGATCCGGCGCTGCGCCGAATGGCTGTCCGCAAGCAGCGACTGCGTCATGAGCACCGCGGCGCACACCATCGCCAGCGTCGAAGACTTCATCAACCCGAACGTCGTGAAGGTGGTGCTCGACGCGGCGGGTCGCGCGCTCTACTTCACCCGCGCCCCGATCCCCTGGTGGCGCGACGGCAACACGCAGGGCTTGAGCGAACTTCCCCGGCCGCGGCCGCTGCGTCACATCGGCCTCTACGGCTACCGCGCGGGCTTCCTGCGCGGGTTCCCGGCATTGACACCGGCCCCGCTGGAACTCACCGAATCGCTGGAACAGCTGCGCGTGCTGTGGCATGGCCATCGCATCGCTGTGGGCATCGCCGACGAGGCACCCGGGGCCGGGGTGGACACCCCGGAAGACCTGGCCAGAGTCCGGGCGGTGTTCGCGAAAACCCCTGTCGCGCCAAGCCCCTGAGCAGTCCCTTGCGTCAGCTTCGTGCGAGGGGGCGCATGCTATTCTCGATCGAGACATGAGCGTGCCGGGCCGATGACAACCGTGCGCGCGCCAACAACGAGACACGCGAGGATTCCATGCGATTGATTCTTCTGGGCGCGCCAGGGGCCGGCAAAGGCACGCAGGCCACCTTCATCTGCCAGAAGTACGGCATCCCGCAGATCAGCACCGGCGACATGCTGCGCGCCGCCGTGAAGGCCGGCACGCCGCTGGGCGTCGAAGCGAAGAAGGTCATGGACGCCGGCGGCCTGGTCAGCGACGACATCATCATCGGCCTGGTCAAGGAACGCATCAGCCAGCCCGACTGCGCCAACGGCTTCCTGTTCGACGGCTTCCCGCGCACCATTCCGCAGGCCGACGCGATGAAGCAGGCCGGCGTGAAGCTCGATGTCGTGCTCGAGATCGACGTGCCCTTCGACGCCATCATCGAGCGCATGAGCGGGCGCCTGTTCCACATCGCCTCGGGCCGCAGCTACCACACCAAGTTCAAGCCGCCGAAAGTGGCCGGCCTGGACGACGAGACCGGCGAAGCCCTGATCCAGCGCGACGACGACAAGGAAGCCACGGTGCGCAAGCGCCTGGACGTCTACGAAAGCCAGACCCGCCCGCTGGTGGCCTATTACGCGCAGTGGGCGGCGTCGGGCGACGCGCATGCGCCGCGCTGTGCCCGCATCAGCGGCAGCGGCAGCGTCGAGGAAATCACCGGCCGCGTGATGGCGACACTGGCCTGACGCGGCCGTCGGGCAAGGAGCGGAACATGGACATCGCAGGCAAGGTCTTCATCGTCACCGGCGGCGCCTCGGGCCTGGGTGAGGGCACGGCCCGCATGCTCGCGTCCCATGGCGCGAAGGTCGTCGTCGCCGACCTGCAGGGCGAACGCGGCCAGGCGGTGGCTGGCGAGATCGGCGGGGTGTTCATGAAGTGCGACGTCAGCCAGGAAGCCGACGGTCAGGCCGCCGTGGCCGCGGCCCTCGGCCTGGGCCGGCTGATGGGCCTGGTCAATTGCGCCGGCATCGCCCCGGCGGTGAAGACGGTGGGCCGCGACGGCGCCCACCCCCTGGCCAGCTTCGCGAAGTGCATCAGCGTAAACCTGGTGGGCAGCTTCAACATGATCCGCCTGGCCGCCGAGGCCATGGCGAAGAACACGCCAGAACCGACCGGCGAACGCGGCGTGCTCATCAGCACCGCCAGCGTGGCCGCCTACGACGGCCAGATCGGCCAGGCCGCCTACAGCGCCAGCAAAGGCGGCATCGTCGGCATGACCCTGCCCATCGCGCGCGACCTCGCCCGCAACGGCATCCGCAACATGACCATCGCGCCGGGCATCTTCGGCACGCCCATGATGTTCGGTATGCCGCAGGACGTGCAGGACGCGCTGGCCGCCAGCGTGCCTTTCCCCAGCCGGCTGGGCACGCCGGCCGACTACGCCAAGCTGGTGAAGCACATCATCGAGAACGACATGCTCAATGGCGAAGTCATTCGCCTGGACGGCGCAATCCGGCTGGCGCCGAAGTAGCCGGGTCCGCCACGCCGAGAACTCTTCGGCGCCGACCTGAGACGCCCTCGTGCACACCTTCGATCAGGCTCTGGAACTGCTTCGCAGCGGCCAGGCCACCGCCGCGCGGCGGGCTTTCGAAGCCCTCATCGCCGCCGGCCACGACCGATTCGACACGCAATTGGGCCTGGCCTACGCCTGCGCCGCCGAAGGTGTGCCCGGCAGCGCGCTGGCGGCCGTGGACGCTGCACTCCGCCACGACCCGCGTGAGCTGCGCGCCCTGCTGCTGAAGGCCGACCTGCTGCAGCACCAGCGCGACCCGCTGGCGCTGGGCTTCTACCGCGCAGCAATCCAGGTGGCGCAAGGCCTGGACAGCGTGCCGCCACCGCTGGTGCCCCAGCTGCAGAAGGCCGGGCAATGGATCGCGCGCCAGCAGCAGGCGCTGGCGGATCAGCTCGAAGCCGACCTGCGCCAGGCCGGCACGCCCCCGTCGGAATGGAGCGCGCGCTTTCGACAATCGATCGAACTGCTGTCGGGGCAACGGCAGCGCTATGTCTCGGCGCCCACGCTGTACTGCTTTCCAGAACTGGCCTCGATCCAATTCTGCGACCGCGCCGGCTTCGCTTGGCTGCCTGCCCTGGAAGCCGCGACGCCGGCCATCCGCGCCGAGGTGCAGGGCCTGCTGGCCCACCGCCGCAAACGCTTCGCGCCGTATCTGCAGTCCGACCCGACGCGGCCGCTGCTGAACACCACCGCCTTGCTGGACAACGACGACTGGGGCGCGTTCTTCCTGTGGAAGGACGGTCAGCTGGTCACCGAGAATGCCGAGCTGTGCCCGGCCACGATGCAGGCGCTGGCCGCGGTGCCGCTGGTTCGGGTGCCGGGCAGAAGCCCGAACGTGCTGTTCTCGCGTCTGGCCCCCGGTGCACACATCGAAGCCCATCACGGCTTCATCAACACGCGGCTGATCGGCCACCTGCCGCTGGTCGTGCCCGGCGACTGCAGCTTCCGCGTCGGCAACGAGACACGCGACTGGGTGGAGGGCCAGGCCTGGCTCTTCGACGACACCATCGAGCACGAGGCCTGGAACCACAGCCAGCACGAACGTGTGGTGTTGCTGTTCGAGGTCTGGCGGCCCGAACTCACCGAAGCCGAGCGCGCGCAGGTGACCGCGTTGTTCGCGGCGATCACCCGCCGCCCGGGGGGCATCCGGGACTGGGGCATCTGAACCCCGCAACGCGACTGCCGCAGGCGCCGGCTTCAGTTCGAGTACAGCGCAGGCGAGCCGGTGCCCAGTTCGTCCAGCGCCAGGTTCAGCGCATCGATCAGCCGCCATTCTTCTTCGCGCAGGGCCGGGTGCCAGATGTCGAAGATCATCACCGCACGCAGTTGTTCGCTGTCGTTCCAGGCCTCGTGCTCGATGGTGTCGTCGAACACCCAGGCCCGGCCGGGGGTCCACTCCCGCACGCTGTTGCCCACCCTGAACCGACAGCCCGGCGGCACGATCAGCGGCAGGTGCACCACCAGCCTGACGTTGCTGGCGCCGGTGTGCGGGGGGATGTGGGTGCGCGGCTTCAACAGCGAGAACATCGCCACCGGCGTGCGCCCGCTCTGGCGTGGCGCCGGCACATGCGCTGACCACAGCGCCATGGTCTGCGGGCAGCGGCTGGCGTTCTCGGCCACGGGCAAACCGCGCTGCACCAGATGGAAGGCACTCCAGGCCGGGTTGCGGTTCAGGCCGGCCCATTGGTCGAGCGGCTGGTCGTCGCGGTACTGCAGATAGGGCTCGAAGCCGGTGTCCTGCGCCAGCACCGCCAGGAGTTCGCTGCGCACGTTGTCGGCACCCGCCTCGATCGGGTCCAGCCAGGGAAATTGGGCTCGGTCAAAGAACTCCGTCGGTTCCAGGTTCGGGTAGTAGTACAGCAGCGGTTGCGGGTCGTAGCGGCGCCTGCGGCCCAGCATGATGTCCAGGGAAAGCCGGAAGCGGTCGGCGCCAGGGCCCTCGCACTCTGCCAGGTGGTGGCGCAAGCGGGCGTCCAGATGGTCGGCCATCACGGCACGATGCCGCTCGGTGTAGGCCACGGCGTGGGACAAGGCCGGGCGCAGTTCCGCGACCACACGATCCAGCGGAGGCGCCACCGCCACGGCGGCGCCGAAGGCTGCAGCCGCTTCCCTGGACTGCCCGGCGCGCTCGTGCAGGCGGCCTCGCATCAGCAGGGCCATCAGCTCGCGCGGTTCGAGCGTCAGCACCCGCAGAAGGCTGGCCGCCAGGGCCGGGTCGTCGCCCTGGCGCTCCAGGACCATGGCCAGGTTCAGCCAGCGCTGCGGGTTGCGCGGCTCGATCTCGGCCGCCGTGGCCCAGGCCGCCTGCGCCTGCGGCAGGTCACCGAGCTACCAGGCCGCGCGCCCGGCCTGCACCAGAGCCGTCAGATGCCGGGGCGCTACCGCCAGCACCGCCGCCCAGGCCGCCATGGCCTCCCGTGGGCGCCCTCCCCGTGTCGCTTCGGCAGCCTGCTGTTCGAGTGCGGACAGAGCTTCGTTCATCGGCGTCGATCCGGGCCACGCAGGAACGGGCCCTGCCTTGAAACAAAAAGGGCGCCTCGAGGGCGCCCTGGAACTGTAATCACATCCGGCCCAAGGGCCGGAAGGAATCTCAGAACTTGTAGTTGGCGTTGACGAACACCTTGCGGCCCAGGGCGTCGTAGACACCCGGGAAGGTGTTGCCGTTGCCCACGCCGGTGCCGGCCAGAGAGGTCAGCGGCGGGTCCTTGTCGGTCAGGTTGTTCACGCCCACCGACAGTTCCAGGCCCTTCAGCGGACGCCAGTTCACGGCCAGATCCAGGTAGTTGCGGGCGGCCAGTTGGGCCTCGGCCGCGCTGAACGGGCCGTTCAGCAGCGCGTTCGACGAAGACGTCTCGACCGCCACCTTGGCGATGTGGCGCCAGGTCACGGCCACGTCGGCATCGAACGGCGAGTTCCAGATCGCGCGGGCACGATGGCGCCACTTCGGCGAAGGCGGACGGCAGTTCGTCGGGCCGTAGAGCCCCACGCAGTCGTAAGTGCCATCGCCCGGCACTTCCTCGACTTCCAGGCGCGTGGTGCGCGTGCCCTGGAAGCTGAAGGTGAAGCCACCCAGGCCGGCGACGCGCTGCGAGTAGGCCGCCGCGAAGTCGACACCCGTGGTGCGGATGGTGCCGATGTTGACGTTGGTGGCCTGCACGCGGCCGTCGTTCAGCAGCCACAGGGTGCCCAGCCGGTCGCGCTGGATCAGGTTGCAGAACGTCGGGCTGCCCGTGTCCAGGCACTTCGTCAGCGTCGTGCTCGGCGAGATGTTGTCGATGGTGTCCTCGACCTTGATGTCGAAGTAGTCGACCGACATCGTCAGCGCGGGCATCGGCTGGAAGGCCAGGCCGACGGTCAGCGAGTTCGCGGTTTCCGGCTTGAGGTTCGGGTTGCCACCTTGCAGGAAGTTGTACTGGCCCGCGGGGCTGTTCTGGATGTTCCGGTACTGGGCTGCCGTCACGCCGGTGCGCGCGCAATCGGCCTGGGAACGTGCCGGCGTCGGGCCACCGCAGGGGTCGGCCGTCAGATCGAACAGGTTGTTGCCCTGGGCCAGGTACAGCTCGACCAGGTTCGGCGCGCGCACGGCGCGCTGGTAGCTCACACGTGCCTTGACGGCCTTGATCGGCGCGTATTCGAGACCGGCACCGAAGGTGTTGGTGCTTTCGCCCGGATCGTAGGACGAGGTCCGCGCCGAGAGCGTTGCGGCCAGCAACTCGGCAGCACTCTGGCCTTCGAGGATGGGCACGCGCGCTTCGGCGAAGAGCTCGCTCACTGCGTAGCCGCCGTTCAGGCCAGGCGTCGGGCCGCCCGAACCCGACAGCGTGCCGGCCGTGGTGTTGGAGTCGGTCGACAGCACCAGTTCCTCGCGGCGCCGTTCGGCGCCGAAGGTCAGGCCGATGCCGTTCTTGGCGGTCGGCAGCTTGATGCCGAAGTCGCCCAGGTCGACCGAGACGTTGCCGCCCACCAGTTCGAGGCTGGTCGAGCCCTTGCGGAAGCCAGAGACCTGCAGATAGCTCAGCTGCTGAGGGGTCACGCCACCCAGGCGCCAGACGTTGTAGGGCAAGCAACCTTCGGCCCGCGCTGCTTCAGAGCGGCAGCGGGCGCCACCCGCGCCATCGGGTTCGACGTCGAGAGCCGAGTCGATGCGCGAATCGAGGAAGTAGTTCTCTTCGTTCTGCGAGTACACGACGCGGGCGTGGACCGCGTAGACGTCGTAGCTGAACTTCCCGATGTCGCCCTTGACGCCCAGCACGCCGCGCAGCGAGGTGTTGCGGAACTCCGAGCGGCGGCCGCCGCCTTCGACGTTGCGGCGCTGCACCACCACGTCGGCCGACGAGCCGGGGGCCGTCAGTCCGAGCGAGCTGCGCAGGCTGGCCGAGAGCAGCGGGTTGTCGGCGCGGACGTTGGCGATGTTGCCGAACACGCCGCCCGGGGCGATCTGCGCGACGGTGAGGTCGTCGTGCATGCTGAACTCGGTGTAGAGGCGCACCGCATCGCTGGCCGCGTAGTTGGCAGATGCGAAGGCCGAATAACGCTCCGAGGGGCGCTGGAAGTAGTTCAGCGGTCCGAAGTTGTACTGGTCCAGGCCGTTGTTGTAGGGACGCGAGGTGCCCTGCGCGTCCGTGACGGTGAAGACGCCGCCGGCGCCGCCGATGCGCGTGAAGCGGCCGGTGGCGCTGGTGCCCGAGCCGCCGCAGGCGAAGTTGTTGCCAGCGGTGCCGAGCGCGCAGGCGCTGTAGTCGCGGTCGCGCTGCAGCAGGGCGTTGTCGCGCTTGTAGCCGAGGAAGACGACCCCGTTGCCCTTGTTGTCGGCGAAGTTGCCGCCCAGCAGCACGCTGAAGTTCGTGGACTCGCCGTCGCTGCCGACGTTGCCAGGCACCTGGAATTCACGCGGGTTGGTGGTGCTGCGCGTGCTGACGATGCTGCCGACGCCCTGGGCGTTCTGCTGCTTGTGGTTGTAGAAGCTGTGGTTCAGCTCGACCGAGACACCCTGGAAGCGGTCGTCGAGAATGAAGTTGATCACGCCAGCCACCGCGTCGGAACCGTACACCGCCGATGCGCCGCCGGTCAGCACGTCGACGCGGCGGATCAGGGCCGCCGGGATCTGGTTCAAGTCGGCCGCGACGGCGGACGGGCTGCCCATGGGCAGGCGCCGGCCGTTGACCAGCACCAGCGAGCGGTTTTCGCCCAGGTTGCGAAGGTTCACCGTGGCGGTGCCCGACGAGCCGTTGGAGACCGTGGCCCCCTGCGCAGCGAAAGCCTGCGGCAGGCTGTTGACGATGCTCTCGACGTTGCGGTTGCCGTCGATCTTGATGTCGGCCGAGCTGATCGAGGTCACCGGGCTGGCACCTTCGTCGGACAGCGTCTTGATGCGTGAACCGGTGATTTCCACGCGTTCGGCGGCTTGCGCGAAGGTCAGCCCGGGCTGAGCCAATAGCAGGCCACCCAGCGCCGCGGCAGCGGCGCTGCACAGCTTTGTCTTCTTGAACATGTCTTTCACTCCTGCGGGTTGAGCAAAGGGTTAGCCCCAGGGTTGAAGACAACTGCTGGTCGGCCGTCGCCTGCCCTCGGGCACGCTCGGATTCTCACGTCGACGATGCGCACGATGCTGGGCGACGCTCCAAGTTCCCTCTGATTTCTGGGCCGCCACCCGCAAGCGTTGCCCATCCACAACAAGAAGCCCCGCCACCCGTTCTTCAACGAATGGCGGGGCTGGGGAAGCACGCAGTCCGTGCACCCGAACAGGGGGGTGGAGACCCCCCATGTTCAGAGTGTCTGGTTCAGAACTCGTAGCCCACGGTGAGCTTCACCGAGCGTGCCGTCGTCAGCGACAGGGTTCGCCCGTAGGTGGCCAGCGTCGAGACCGGGTCGTTGAAGGCCTGCTGCTGTTCGTCGATGTTCTGCACCGTCTGCTTGTTGAAGACGTTGAACACGTCGACACGCGCGGTCAGGCCCTTGACGAACGACGGCCGGTAGACCAGGTTCATGTCCAGGCGCGTGTCCCAGGGCAGGCTTCCGAGCGTGCCGCGGGGCACGAAGCTGGCCGTGGTGGCGCCGTCGATGCGGCAGTAGCGGAAGTCGGAACCGTAGTTGTTGCCACTGTCCAGAAAGTCCTCCAGGCTCTGCCCGAACTGCGGCATGCCGTTGAAGTTGCCCAGGCAACCTTTCGGACGACCCGAGGCCAGCAGCAGGTTCGCACCCACGTCCAGGTCGGGCAGCACGCGGTAGAAGCCATAGGCCTTGATCTGGTGGCGCCGGTCGTTCGGCAGGTAGCCGTAGGCGCCCTGCATCAGTTCCGGGTTGTCCCAGTTCACGGTCAGCGACACGTCGGCCTGACCCAGGTCGGAATTGGTCTGGCCTTCGGTGTTGCCCTTGTTGCGGGCATAGGTGTAGGTGACCTTGCCGTACCAGCCGTCCTTCAACGGGTGCTCGGCAAAGAAGTCCAGCGCCATGTAGCTGCGCTTGGCCTTGTCGAAGCCCAGTTCGGCCGCACTCAGGTTCACTCGGGTGTACTGCTTGTTGCCGGCGTAGTCGACGAGGAAGGTGTTGGCCTGGCCCGGGTTGAACGAAGCGCAGCCATACCCTGCCCAGTTGTCGATGTTGATGTTGTTCGCGGCCGCGTAACGCTCGAACGGACGCGGATCGCAGTGGTCGTCGATGGTCGCCACCAGTTGGCGGTAGGTGACCCGTGCGCCCACGTTCAGCTGCGGGGTCAGGGCGCGCTCGACGCCCAGCGTGAACTCGTCCTGGCTGTTGGGCTTGATGTCCTGGGCCGAGACCACGTTCGGGTCCTTGGCCTGGCCGTACTCGTTGTTGTTCGAGAACGGCGTGCCGAGCCGCACCACGCCCGTGGGGGCGCCGTTGGCGTCCACGCCCTGGTAGGTGAACCAGTCCGACGTGAAAGTCGACCGGCTGGCACCGCGCACTGCCAGCCGCGTCGGGATCTGCACCCCGTAGCGGCCCGCGGTGGCGAAGACCTTGGTCGAGGCGTCGCCCATCACGTCCCAGGCCACCGCCACCCGCGGGTTCACCGAGTTGTTGACCTTCAGGAAGGTCTCGTTGTCACCGTTGATGTTCTTGTACTGCTCGAAGCGCAGACCCGGCGTGACGATGAGGTCCTTGGTCACCTGCCAGCGGTCTTCGATGTACTGAGCCGACTGTGTCGACTGCGCGTCCGTCACGGTGTTGAAGATGACTTCGCGACCGTAGTAGTAGCGCGTCGGCGCTGCAGCGTTGCCGGTGGGGGCGCGCAGCGCGTTGCCCTGCAGCAGGGTCAGCGTGCTGCCGGCATTTCGCAGGTTGCCGTTGGTCGAGCTGGCGTACAGGTAATAGCCGTTGCCGGCATACACCTCGCCCGCGGCCTTCGACTTCAGCTTGACATCGTCGACGCCGGCACGCAGGGTGTGGTTGCCGAGCTTGTATTCCAGGTCGAAGCGAAGCGCGTCGACGATATCCTGCGAACCCGGGCCGATGACGCTGGTGCCACCGGCGAAGGCGTAGGGGCTGTTGTACGTGAAGCCCGGGAAGCGGTTGGCCGCCGCTGCGTTCGACTGGCGGATGTTGCTGGACACCGCCGGGCCACCGTCGAAGTCGTTCAGGTGCTTCGACTTGCTGCGGCCCATCAGTGCGGTCACGGTCAGGTCCTGCGTCAGGTAGCCGGTGTAGCGCAGCACCTGTGCGTCGCTGCCGACCCCCAGGTTGTTCGACGAGAGGTTGGTGTACTTCGCGCGCAGCGACACGGCGTCCCCGATGGCGCCGGTGTCGTAGTTGTAGCCCCGCCGCTCCTCGTCCTGCACATGCTTGTCGCCGATCAGCGAGAACTCCAGGATGTGGTCGTTGGTGATGTTCCAGTCGAGCTTCGTGAAGTACCGCGTGTTGTTGTTGTCCCGGTCGGCCCAGCCGGCAGTGGCGTTGTTGGTGGCCGTGCGGATGCCGATGACCTGGCCGCGGTTGTCCTTGATCTGGTCGACGGCGGCAAAGATGAACAGCTTGTCAGCGACGATCGGGCCGCCGAAATAGGCTCCGAAGGTCGTCTCGGTGCGGGTGTTGTCGCCCCGGCGCTGGTACAGCGTGCCGTCGGTGCGTCGCGTCGGGTTGGGGTCGGTGGCCGGGAAGGCGCCGGTGTCGGCGTAGAAGAAGTCCTTGCTCTTGGAGCGCAGGCTGTTGGGGGCCACGCTCAGGCTCACGCCACCCTGCCAGGTGTTGCTGCCGCTCTTCGTGGTGATGTTGACCACGCCGCCGATCGACCGGCCGAACTCCACACCGAATCCGCCCGTCAACACCTGGGCCTGCGAAATGGCCCCGAACGGCAGGTCGGTCGAACCCAGCTGGTTCAGCGGGTTGGTGACCGGAAAGCCGTTGATGTAGTACGAGTTCTCCGATGGCGCGGCGCCGCCGAAGCTGGCACCGCCAGCGTAGCGCGAGTCGACACGGGTCGTGTTCGGCGCCAGCTGCACGATGCCCTGGATGTTCTGGGCCACGGGCAGCGCGTCGAGCTGCTTGGACGTCAACGTGCTGCCGTTGTTGGTGGAGGACACGTCGAGCTGCGCGATCTTGCCGGTGATCTGGATGCTCTGCGTGGCCCCGGTGCCGGTGCCGAACAGCACTTCGCTGCCCTGGCCGATGCTGACCTGGATGCCATCGCTCACGCTCAGCGTCTTGCCGTCGCGGATGAGGCTGGCGCGGTAGAGACCGACCGGCAAGGCTGTGGCCGTGAAGCGGCCCGAAGCATCCGGCACCAGGGTGCGCTTGAAGCCGGTGCCGACGTTCTCGACGACGACCGTGGTGCCCGGCAGCGACTGGACCTGGCCGAAGATGTTGCCGGTGACGTTGGTCTGGGCGTAGGCCTGGCCTGCGGCAAGGCAGATTCCGATGGCCGCAGCAATGACCGTCGGGCGCCAGGCGTGACGTGGGGTGGGGACTTTCATTCTGGGAACTCCTGCATTTGGGGTTGAAATCGACTCTCGTGACCGCTGCAGACAACGACGACACGCGGATGAAACCCCCGCTTCGCGTGTGGAAATTTGCAGCGTCACGCGTTGTACTTGATCTCGTCACCAAACACAGTAGGCGGGGCCCGCGTTTCGTCCCTCAATAGACAAGGTGTGGTGCGCAGGCCGCAGGCCTGGATCTCCCAGGCCGCGCAAGAACCGAAGATCTGCAGCTGGCCGGCGAAGTGTGCTGACAGCGCCTGGCCGGGCGCTAACGCCTGAGTGTCCCGGGCAGCACGTCGAACGCGACGGTCAGGCGCACCTGATCGTCGACAAAAGGCACGGTGGCATGCCACATGTACGACGGGAACAGCACCAGCGACCCGGGCTGTGGCCGCACCAGGCGCCGGGCGTGCATCGGAACGCCTGGCACGTCGAGGTCGGGGCCCCCCAGGGCCAGCCAGCCGGCCGGGCCGACGTCGGCGGCGGGTGGCACGGCGACGTAGAAGCACGCACTGACCCAGCCGTGCGGGTGTACGTGCGGGGTGTGATAGCCGCCGCTGCGAAGCCTGGACGACCATGAATCACTGAAGTGCCAGCCCGACGTCAGCCGGTCGAGCAAGGGGTGGCCCGGTCGGGGGCCGAGCTGGCGCAGCCGGGTCAGGTACCGGTCCACGCCTTCGGCCAGGCGCTGCTTCAGGCCTTGCACCGGGGCGTCGGCAAGATCGAACAAGCGTCCCAGGGTCTGGGTGCCGCCGCGCAGGGTCTGGTCGATGGGCTCGCGTCGGTCGAAATGCTGCGGCAGCAACCAGTCGGCCAGTTCGGCCAATTCCTGGCTTGCCCTGGCTTCCATCAGATCGAACACCTGCAGCACCTCGATGAACTCGCCTTCATCGTTCAGGGTCGACTCGCGAGCGTCGCCCAGGACACGCCAGGCCAGGCCGCGCATGGCCCAGGCTTCCTGTTCGTGGGGTGTCAGCTGCAGCGCGCGCCGGGCGGCCTGCTCGGCGGCGGCGGGTTCGCCCTTTTCGAGCAGCGCCGCAGCATGGCTGATGTGGGTTGCCGCCAGGCCTGGAGCCAAGGCCGTGGCGCGCTCGTGCGCCTGCAGGGCTTCGTCGGTGCGGCCCATGCGCCGCAGCGCCTGCCCCAGGCCGTCCGAGTGCGCGGCGTCTTCGGGCGCCACGCCGGCCGCAGCCGAGAACGCCTGCGCCGCAGCCGCATGCTCACCCGCGCGCAGCAGCAGCCTGCCCTTCAGGGCCAGTGGCAACGCCGATTGCGGGGATGAACTGGCAGCAGCGTCGAGCTCCGCGCTGAAGTCGCGCTCGCCGCGTCGCCAGCGCAGCCGCGCCAGGTCCCACAAAGCCAAGGCATGCAGCGGGTCCAGGCGCAAGGCCTCGCGGTAGGCGGCCACCGCCTCGTCGTGCCGGCCCAGGGCCTGCAGGGTGTTGCCCAGGTTGTAGTGGGCATCGGGCGCAGCCAGGCCATGAAGGCGGGCCTGCTCGTGTGCCGTCAGGGATTCGTGCGGCCGCCCCATGCGCAGCAGCAGCACGGCGCGGTTGTGGTGCAGCGCCGGGCGCTCGGGCGCCAGCGCCAGGGCCCGGTCCAGGCACTGCAGGGCGTCGTCGGACAGTTCTTGCTGTTCGAGGATCTGCGCGCGCAACTGCCACACCTGAGGCAGAAGATCGGCCGCAGCCTGGGCCTCGGCTCGCGCCAAGGCTTGCAAGGCGTCGCCCGGTTCGCCCGTGGCTTGCAGCAGGCGGGCCAGGTTGAAGGCCACCGTGGCTTCGGCGGGCATGCGAGCCGACGCCGAACGCCAGGCGTCGGCGGCCGGTCCGAGCCGGCCCAGGTCTTCGAGCGCCGGTGCCAGGCGAAGCAGCAATGCCGGCTGGGCCTGGCCTGTCCGCAGCGCCTGCTCGAACCGGTCGGCAGCCTGTTCGCGCAGGCCTTGCGCCTGCAGGCTTTCGCCCAGCAGGCACAGCAGGTCGGCACTGCCCGGCTGGTGTGCCAGCAGTTCGCCGAACAGGCGCTCGGCATCGCGGTGGCGGCCTTCGCTGCGCGCCGCCAGGCCGGCCCTGAAGCATGATTCAGGTGTCATCACGAAAGCTCGAACCATGAAAAACGGGCCCGAAGGCCCGTTTCAGCCCATCGGGGCCAGTGCCCCGACGACCTGTCATCAGAACGTCGCGGTTGCGCTGAGCGTGTACCGACGGCCGATCACATCGTAAACCGACGGCATGGTGTTGCCGTAGTTCACAACACCACCGGCGATGCCGGTGCCGATGAACGGCGGCTTCTTGTCGAAGGCGTTGTTCACGGTCAGCGACACGCGCAGGTTCTTGGTGGCCTGCCAGCTGCCGTTCAGGTCGATGTAGCTGTAGTCCTTGATGGACGTGTACTCGGGGCGGTACACCGTCGTCGTCGGTTCGACCTTCGTGCCGCCGATGAAGCGCCAGTTGTAGCCCAGCGTGAAGTCGCTGAAGGTCCAGGTGGCACGCTGCGTGAACTTGGTCTTGGAATACGGCGTCCCGGTGTTCACGCCGTAGTTCCCGTTCCAGTTCAGCGTGGCGAGGCTCGGAAGGGCCTTGAAGTCGGCCTGCTCGAGGATGCTGACGCTCAGCCCCAGGTCCACCCGGCCCAGCTGCGGCAGCCCGAGCTGGCGCATCTGCAAGCGGTAGCTGGCTTCCAGGTCATAGCCCTTGAAGTCGTAAGAGCCCAGGTTGGACTGCTGGGTGCTGACACCTCGTGTGCCGGATCCCCCGCCACTGAGGCCACCGTCGATGACGCTGCGGCTGATGAGCGCGCAGAAATCGTTGTTGGCGAAGCTGGGGTTCAGCGCCGAGCTGTAGCAGCCGTTGACCACCTGCAGCGCGCTAGGTTGCGACACGGCGCCGTTGATGTCGATCTTCCAGTAGTCGAGGCTGACCGTCAGGCCGGGCACGAAGTCGGGTTCCCAAACCACGCCGACGGTGGTGGTGTCGGCACGCTCCGGCCCCAAGCTGGGGTTGCCGCCCGAAGTGTTGGCGATCTGGCTCGACGAAGGCTGCGGAACACTGCCCACAAACGACTGCGGCACGCCCGTGGCCACGCACAGCGCCGTGAGTGCCGCATTGGCCGCACCGCCAATGGCGTTGCCGCCGCAGGGGTCGACGGCCAGGGTCGCGAGGCCGGTCACGACCGGCGCATACAGCTCGTTGACGTTGGGCGCCCGGGTGGCGCGCTGCTGCTCGGCGCGGAAGCGCAGGCCCTTGATGGGCGACCAGCCCAGGCCGGTCTTCCAGCTGCCATAGGTCTGGCCTGTGCCAGCCGAGGTTTCGAAGTCGGTGTTGCGGTAGCCACCGCCCAGGGTCAGCGACTCGACGAAGGGCAGCTTCGAGATCAGCGGCAGGTTGGCTTCGAGGTAGTACTCCTTGAAGGTGATGACGCCCTCGCGGTCGGGCGTCGGCGCGCCCGAGCCCAGCACTTCACCCTGCGTCTGAACGACGTTATCGGAACGGTTCTGGCCCTTGACCTTGCGCTCCTCGACGCCGAGCGCCACGCCCAGCGGGGTGCTGGCGAACGGGCTCTTGGCGAAGGCGACATCGCCGTTGGCCGATGCCGAAATCACTTCCTGCGTCACCAGCGTCGTCTGAAACGTCGGTGTTCCGATGAAGCTCAGCATCTGCGGGGTGATGCTGCCCGGCGCGCCGAACAGGTTGATCGGCACGCAGCCGCCGGTCGTGACCGTGCAGTTGGTCGTGGACGTGGCGCTGATGGCCTGGCGCAGCTTGCTCGTGGAGAACGCATTGCCCTGCGCGAGGATCGCTTCCGCACGGCCCGATTGGTAGTAAGCGTCGTAGCTCCACGTGTCGAGCAACGGGATCGAGCCACGCAGGCCGAAGGTGTACTGGAACGAGGTGTTGTCATAGCGCTGGATCCGCGGGCCGGCTTCGACGAAGCGGCGGTCGATCACCATCGTGATCGGCGTCGCGTTGCCTGCCACGCAGTTCGCGGCGCTGATGTTGTAGGCCGTGCACAGCTGCGAACGCACCGCATTCGGGATGAACGGGTTGCCGATCGGCAGGGTGAGGCTGGTGCCGAAGGTGCCGCTGGGTGCCAGGTTCAGGGTGACGTTGCTGCGGGTGTAGAACAGCTCGCCATAGGCTTCGGCGAATTCGTTGACGGTGAAGCGGCCCAGCGCGGTGGCCTGGGTGCGCGTCAGCGGTGTTTCGAAGTAGTTCGGCGGGTTGGTGTTGTAACCATCAGGCGGGTTGGCGCCGCTCGACGGGCGCAGCCGGCCGGTGCCCGAATCGATGGTGTAGTTGCTGGTGGCGCTGGCGGGCAGTGCGGCGGTCAGCTGTGCCGAACGGTACTGCGAAGGCGCACCGGTGGCCGAGAAGCCGCCGGGGTTGCCGGTCGTCGACGAGATGACCGTGTTCGCGTAGTCGCGCTGCGACAGGTTCAGCGGCTCCGTCTTCGTGGTGCCGATGTGCAGGGCCACGTTGCCACGGCCTTCGGCCAGGTTGGCACCGATGGTCAGGTCGCTCTTGCGACGTACGGCGTCGCCTTCTTCAGACACGCTGTAGAGCGTGGTGCCTTCGACGCCATTGAAGTTGCGCCGGGTGACGAAGTTCACGACACCGGAGACGGCGTCGGCACCGTACACGGCCGAGGCACCACCGGTGACCAGGTCGACACGCTCCAGCAGGGACACGGGAACGCTGTTGGTGTCCACCACACCGCCCAGCGTGGCCGGCACGAAGCGGCGGCCATTGATCAGCACCAGCGTGCGGTTGCTGCCCAGGCCGCGCAGGTCGATCGACGCGGTGCCGTTGGAGCCGTTGTTGATGCCTGGGCCGATGGCCGGATACGACGAAGACAAGCCACGAACCAGCTCTTCCACGGCCACCGGTTGGACGGTGTCGATGTCGGTCTTGCCGACGGAAGTGATCGGGCTGCTCGAGGTGGAACCCAGCGACTTGATGCGGGTGCCGGTGATTTCGATGCGCTCTGCGCCCTGGGCGAATGCCGGTGCTCCGGACAGCAGCACGGTGCCGCCGAGTGCCAACAGCACGCCGGTGCAGACTTTCGTTCGTTTGAACATGAGAACCTAGCTCCTTGAGGAAAAAGGAATGCCTGAGAAAAGACCAAGACCGCCGTGGTGCAAGACGCGTACCGGGAACGTGCGCCCACGCCTCGCGCCGAACCACGAACCGTGGCAGATTGTTGCGGGAAGCAAAATGCAGGGAATGCGCGGGTAAGTACCGATGCCCGACAAACTGCGGGGACAAAGCCTCTGCAAATGAGGCAAATGCCCGTGTTCCCGCCCTTTCGAAGCCTGCGTTCCTTCCGAACTCAGGGTTTGTCATGGACCCGCGCCAGCCCCCAGGCGACCCAGTCGTTGGCATGGCACAACATCACGCCGGGATCAGCGGGCACTGACCACGCCGGGTCGGGGGGGCCGCTGGCCCCGGCGGCCTCACCGGGCCTGCACCTCAAGGGTGCATGAGCCTGGGCACGGCCGCCAGCAGCTGCTGCGTGTAGGGGCGCTGCGGGCGGTTCATCACCTCGTCGCAGGTCCCTTGCTCCTCGATCTGCCCGTTGCGCATGACGGCAATCCGGTCGGCGATGTAGGCCACGACACCCATGTTGTGGGTGATGAACAGGTAGGACTCGCCCAGCTCGCGCTGCAGCTCGCGAAGCAGGTTGAGGATCTGCGCCTGCACCGACACGTCGAGCGCCGAAGTGGGCTCGTCGCAGACGATGAGGCGCGGCTGGACGGCCAGTGCACGGGCAATGGCGATGCGTTGGCGCTGGCCGCCCGAGAACTCATGCGGAAAACGCGCGAGCGCGTCGCGCCGCAGCCCCACCTGGTCGACCAGGGCGTGGATGCGGCGGGTGCGTTCGGCCGGGTCGAGATCGGGTTGAAGCGCGGCCAGCCCTTCCTGCAACAGCTCGGCCACGCGCATGCGCGGGTTGAGCGAGGCAAAAGGGTCCTGGAAGATGATCTGCACCTGCCGCCGGGCGGCCTGCAGCGCGCCGCCCTGCAGCTGCAGCAGGTCTTGCCCGCCCAGAAGAGCCCGGCCTTCGACGCGGGCGACACGGCGCAGCAGCTGCACCACGGCCTTGCCGGTGGTGGTCTTGCCACAACCGCTTTCGCCCACCAGGGCCAGCGTCTCGCCTTCGGCCACCTGGAACGACACGTCGCGCACGGCATGGAAGTGGCCGCTGATGCGTTGCAGCAGGCCGCTGCGGATGGGAAAGCTCACGCGCAAGGCCTGGACGTCCAGCAGCGTGGCCGGGCTTCGAGCCGGATGATGCGGCGGTTCGATGGCGATGGTCGCAGCCGGCATCCTGGCCTCTGCGGCAGCGCCCGGGCGGGCCGGCGGCAGCCAGCACCGCACCTCATGGCCCTGGGCCACTCGCTGGACGGGCGGCAGGCTGACGGCACATCGCAGCAGGGCCTGGCCGCAGCGCGGCGCAAAGCGGCAGCCGTCGAAGCGTTGCCAGAGCGGCGGCACGGTGCCTGCGATCGATTCCAGCGGCTGGCTGCGGCTCGCGCCATCGGGCAGGGCCCGCAGCAGGGCCTGGGCGTAGGGGTGCTGCGGCCGCGCGAAGAAGTCGGCAGCGCTGGCGACTTCGACGATCTGCCCGGCATACATCAGGGCCACCTGCTGAGCCATGCCCGACACGACCGCGAGGTCGTGGGTGATCAGGAGCAGGCCCAGCCCATGCTCGCGCTGCAGTTCGCGCAACAGCTCGAGGATCTGCGCCTGGATGCTGACGTCCAGCGCTGTGGTGGGCTCGTCGGCCACCAGGAAGTCGGGTTCTGCCGCCAAGGTCATCGCGATCATCACGCGTTGCTTCTGGCCGCCACTCATCCTGAACGGATAGTCCGCCATGCGGCGTTCGGGCTCCGGAATGCCCACGCGCTGCAGCCACTGCACCGCCTTGGCCCGGGCTGCCGCGCCGCGCAAGCCGGTGTGGGTCTCGATGGCTTCGACGATCTGGTCGCCGACGCGCATCACCGGATTCAGGCTGGTGCCGGGCTCCTGGAAGATCATGCCGATGCGCCGGCCGCGAACGGCGCGCATGGCTCGTTCGGGCAGGCCCAGCACGTCGATCGCCTCAGCCCCGACCACGCTCGAGTCCAGCGTCACCTGGCCGGCAGTGACCAGGCCGTTCTCGGGCAACAGCCGCATCAACGCCAGCGCGGTCATGCTCTTGCCGCACCCCGATTCGCCGACCAACGCGAACGTTTCGCCCCGCTCGATGGCCAGGCTCAGGCCGTCGATGGCGCGCACCAGGCCGGCGTCACCGTCGAGTTCGACTTCGAGAGATTCGATGTTCAGCATGAGATCAGTGCGTGTGGTGCTGCTTGCCGACCGTTGCGGTCGTTGCATTCCGACTTGGTCCCCTGGGCTGGGCGAGCCGGGTGGCCCCTTCCGCTCATGCCCAGGGCTTGCCCGCGCCACGGCGGAGAGAAGACACGGTGGTTGCATAGGTGGGCTGGGGCTGGCGGTGGCGCGCATCTGAGGCGCCGAGGAGCACAGGGCCCGCGGCCCTCGCGCGAAGCGCGAC
>JANOBX010000199.1:0-39722 GCA_031411875.1 Burkholderiales bacterium
CCTCGCCGAGGTCCAGTTCCGCTTCAACCGGCGCTACGACATGCGCTCCATGCTCGGCAGCTTGCTACGGGCGCTTGTCGCGACACCCAAGCAGCCCGAGCGCGGAATCAGAGTTGCTGAGGTTCATCGCTAATCAGGAAGAACCAAGCCAAGGAACTCGAAGAGGCCACCAAAGCACAGGCCAAGGCGTCGCTTGACGGCGCCAAGGCCTACGAGACGTTCATCCAAAGTCTGGACAAGAGCATCCAGAGCCAGGACCAGCAGCTGCAGAGCCTGCGCGACCAGTACATCGAACTCGTCGCCGGCAAGGCTGTGCTGGACGCGCTGGTCATCGCGCGCCGCGAGGAAGCGCTCGCCACCGCCGAGCAGGCGCTGGAGACCTCGCTGCTGGTGAACGCCAACCAGGCCGAGATCGAGCGGCGCAAGACGATCATTCAGCAGCTGAAGGACGAGATTGCGCTGAAGAGGGGTCTGAGCACGGCCGGCGTGAGTCAAGCGGCGAACCGTGACGCGGCCAAAGCGTTGACCGAGGTCGAACGCGAGGCCCAGCGCGCCGCCGACCAGCTGGAGCAGAGCATCACCGACGCGCTGCTCCGCGGGTTCGAGAACGGCAAGGGCATCGCCGAGAACTTCCGGGACGTGCTGCAAAGCACGTTCAAGAGCCTTGTGCTGCGCCCTGGCATCGAGGCCGTCGTCAAGGGCGCCGGCTCTCTGCTGCCGGGCGGGCAGGCCGCAACGCCAGGCAGCGCACCGGGTGGCGGCAATGCCAGCCTCGCGGCGGCGTCTTCCTACTTGGTGGCACTGGACGCTGCGGCCAACAAGCAGTACGCGACCGCCATCGGCACGGCAGCCGGCCAAGCAATCGGCGGCCCGATTGGCGCGTCGGTCGGCAACTTCATCGGCAGCCTGGTGGACAAGTTCGCACGCGGTAGTGCGGGCAGCCCCGGCACCGGCAGCGTCGTCAGCGACGTGGGCGGCAGTCTCGGCACGCGCCGCGATGACGACAGCACCTTCGCGCGCAACCTGAACAGCGGCGTCGACAGTGCCCTGCGCGCCATCGTGCAGGCCTCGACCAGCGCCATTGAGAGCCTGACGGGCCGGGCCACCGACGCGACTGCCAAGTTCGGCGCAGACGGGAAGTCGGCCAGCAGCGGGCAGTTCATCTTGTCGCAAGCCGGCGTGATCACTGGCTTTGTCGGTGCGCAGGCCCCGACCAGCACGACGGGCGGCGGCGACTTCAGCCGGTTCGCAAGCGACCCGGGCCAGGGCCTGGAGCAGTTCGCCGCCGAAGTGGCGCGCGTGACCCGCGAAGCCTTGGCAGCGGCCGACCTTCCGCAGTTCGCCCGCGACCAGATCGCGGCCCTGGGCGAAGACGCAAACCTTGACGAGCTGGCGCAAGTGGCCGAGCAAATCAAGAAGACGACCGAGGCCATCGGCACGCTGCAGGCTGCGTTCCTGCCCCTGGGTGGCGTGTTCGCGCAGATCGCCGGGCTGTCAGATGACGCCTTCCTGTCGCTGAGCGAGACCGCGGGCGGCTTTGAGGCGCTGCAGCAGAGCATCAGCACCTACTACACCGAGTTCTTCAGCGACGCCGAGCGGCAGGCAAAAGAGCTGGAGCGCTTGACGACGGAGTTCGGAGGCCTCGGGCTGTCGGTTCCCTCCACGCGCGAGGCGTTTCGGTCGCTGGTCGAAGCGCAGGACCTAAGCACGGAAGCAGGGCAGAAGCAGTTTTCGTCCCTGATCTCGCTGTCCGATGCCTTCGCGCAGCTTGTCCCGGCCACCCAAGCCCTGGCCGAGGCGTCGGACGAATCCGCCCAGGCCATCGCCAGGGCCGCAGAGGCGGCCGCAGAGGCAGGCCGTCGTTCGCTGGAGAGCCTGACCACGAATCGCGGGCAGCTGGAGATCGACGCACTGCGAGCCCGCGGCAACACGGCGGGCGCTTCCGCGCTTGATCGAACGACCCAACTCGCAGGACTGACGGCCGGCGTGACCGACACCGACCGCGCAGCCATCATTGCCCTGTTCGACTACAACGCATCCCTGCGCGAGCAGATCGCGGCCCTGGACGCCGCGGCGGCCGCGGCTGAGAACTTTGCGGCCGAGCGCACCGGCCTGGAAGTGCGATTGCTTCAGGCCCAGGGCGATACCGCAACCCTGCGCCAGCGCGAACTTGATGCCCTGGCGCCCGGCAACCGCGAGATCCAGCTCCGCATCTTCGCCCTGGAAGATGAGGCCGCCGCCGTGCAGTCCGCAGCCGCCGCATCAGCCGCAGCCGCAGCCGAAGCGACCCGCGTCGCTCAAGAGCGCAGCGGCCTGGAGGGCCAGCTGTTCCAGGCTCTGGGCGACACGACAGCCCTGCGCCAGCGTGAGCGTGCAGCGCTTGACGAGAGCAACCGCGGCCTGTTCGACCAGATCAAGGCCCTGGAGGACCAGCAGACCGCAGCCGCTCAGGCTTCGCAAGCCATGACCGCGCTCAACGGCACGCTGACCACCCTGACCCGGACCCGCTTCGACCTGGAGAACCAGCTGCTGACCGCACAGGGCCGCGGCCCCGAGGTGGCAGCACGCAACCGTGAGCGCGACATCGCCGAGCTGACCGCAGGCCTGGGGGTCGGCGACAGCGAGCGCGTGATCGCCGCCTACGACTTGAACGAAGCCCTGCGCCAGCAGATCGAGGCGACGAACGCACTGGCCCAGGCGCAAGCGGCCGGCGCTCGCGCGGCAGAAGCCCAGCGCCAGGCGTTCCAGTCGGCGGCCGATGCCATCTTCGCCGAGGCCGCGAAGCTGCGCGGGCTGAACGTGACCAACGCCAGCGGCAGCTTCGCCGAGCAGCAGGCGCAGTTCGCCATCACCAGCGCGCCGGCCCGTTCTGGCGACCAGCGCGCGGCCGAACTGCTGCCGTCGCTGAGCCAGTCCCTGCTGGCGCTGGCAGAGTCGCAGGCCGGCAGCAACTTCGAGATCGAGCGGCTCCGCGCACAGATCGCGGCGAGCCTGGACACCACGGGCCGCACGCTGGGCTCGCGCTTCGGGCTGCAAGTGCCGACCGCGGCACCGGTGAACGTGCAGCCGCTCAACCCGCTGAATTCGCCCGGCAGCTCTGCATTGCTGGATGAAGTCAGCGCGCTGCGGGAGCAGAGCCAAGCGCAGCGCGAGGAGAGCCGGGCGCAGGCCCTGGCACTGACGCAGCTGCAGGCCGAGCAAAACAAGGTCTTCCGGCGCTGGGAAATCGACGGCCTGCCGGCAACTCGGAGCGAGGCTGTATGACCGGGCGGGCACCCCCCCCCGGGGGGGGGTCAATCTCTAGGGCTCGCGGCGGCACTGACCACCATGTCCCTCACGCGCGGAGAACAAGGGACGATCCATGAAGAAAAGTTCACCCCCGACGCACCTGTCGGCATCCGCAAAAGTGCTGTGGCGCAAGCTGACCGCCGACTACGTGCTGGACGATGCTGGCGCCGAGCTGCTGCTGCAGTCGGCCTGCGAGTCATACGACCGGCTGCAGGAAGCCCGCAAGCTGATCGACAAGGAAGGCGCCGTCATGCGCGACCGCTGGGGCCAGGCCAAGCCACACCCCGCCTGCGGCATCGAGCGCGACGCCCGCGGGCAGATGCACGCCGCGCTGCGCCTGCTGAAGCTGGCCCCCGGCGATCTGGAGGGCTGAGACCATGACTGAGCGCAAAGGCACCACCCGCAGGCGCCGGGCGAACGGCGGAGACACAGTGCCCCGCGCGATGGCTGAATGGTTCGCTGGCACGCCTGCAGTGCGCCGGCCGCTACTGTTCACGCTGCCGCATGACTGCCAGGTGGCCGCCATGTGGGCCATCTGGTCGAAGGACAACCCCGGCACGCGCCCGCCTACAGGCTGGCAATGGCTGAGCGATCCCGCGGACAGCCGGCATCGGTTCTACCAACCCGCGCTGCGCGCCCTGACCCGCAGGCTGGGCTGAGCCTCGGCCTAGCCTTCGCTGTCAGAACGGGGCTTTGGTTGGATGGCTCCGGGGGGGGTAAATCTCCACGGCCGTCCGATCCCTGACGTCGCTTCCCCATCGCTTCATCGCTTTTGCACAACTTGCCGTCAAGCATGCGGCTGTCGTGCGCGCGCGCGAGGGGACCGACTCACGGAGCCCACTGAACTACCCGCGCCGCTGATTCACCCGACACCGGCTGAAGCGGCCGAGCCCCGGTCTGGAGGCAGGCCGGCGGCCCTGGTTCATCGTCGGCGCCAGGCTCGCGCTGGAAGCTGCTGCAGCCATCGGCAGGCTGCGACCTGACAGCGGAGTGGCCAGCCCGAGAACATCGCGCCGCCGTGCCGCCGTAGATCAGGGCCACGAAGCTGGTGCAGTGCCAGCAAGGAGGGCTGGCGCCGGGGGTACAGTGGTTCTTCATAAGCCGCAGTGTGGGCTGGGCGCTGGCTCAACGGGCGAGCGATCACTTGAGGGCAGGCGGCGCACGCTTGCGACGCGCTCTAAAACCTCATCCAGCATAGAGTTGGCCCGGGCCCCGCGCATAGGTGCCACCCGGCCAAGGACGCCGCTCCGTGAGATATGAATTGCAGACAAGGGGCGTCGCTTCGTTCTCGCGCCGTAGCATGCAAGCTCCAGCAGGCACAAAGGATCGATCTTTCAATGTCCCAAAACACAACAAAGCCAAGCCCCGCATCGCCGCCCTGGGGGTTGTTTGCCGGCGTGGTAGCCGTCTTTGCGCTGTGGTTTGCGTGGTTTGAATTGATTCATCGGGTAGGCATGCAGCAGATCCCGGCCGATGTCGCTAAGCTGGGGCAACTTGGCGATTCTTTTGCGCCCTTGAACACGCTGTTCACTGGCTTGGCGTTCGGCGTGGTGTTTTGGGCTGGGTGGCTACAGCGGCAGGATCTCGCGCTCCAGAAGCGAGCGCTCGACGCCCAAGAAACGGAGCTTCAAGAAACCCGCAAAGTAATGGCCCGGCAGACCTTCGAATCGGCCTTCTTTCAGATGTTGCGTGTAACGCGCGAGCTGCATGCGGCGATCAGGGTCGGGCATGAGATGGGTGCCGAGGCCGTTTCAACCCTCGCGAGAGACTGCTCGCCACATCTCAGCGACGCACCGGGCACGGCGGCCGGGCCCGGAGTAGAAAATCTTAGGGACGAGGTCGCCCGACGTTTCGAGAGGGACATCTATGCACGTGCCCACGGCACGCTGGGTCCGTACTTCCGAAGCCTGTACCACGTCTTTCGATTTATCGACGATCAGATCGCTGCGAAGGTGCTGGATGAACTAGAGGCTCGCCGCTACGCAAACATTGCGCGCGCGCACTTGAGCGCCCAAGACCTTATCTTGTTGGGTGGTAATTGCTGTTCTGCGCGCGGTGCCGGCTTCCGAAAGAATGTCGAGCGTTTTGGTCTGCTCAAGCACTACGACGATGAAACCAGCGAAGCTGTCGCACGGCGCTGCTACGCAGCCTCGGCGTTCGAGACGGTAGAAGAGACGTCAGTGCCGCGCTAAGAGCGCCGCCAGCATGATGGGCGCTCGCGCTAAGGGGTTCCATTTCGTCAACTGACCAGGCGCCCATCCGCGCTTGAGCGCTTAAGGACCTGTTGGGATCGAAGGCTGCAAAAACTCGCACTTCGGATGGCGGAACAGATGGGGGTATTAGTCAGAAACAGCCTCAGAACCCGCGCAAATACTAACGATACGACGGACACCGCTTCCGCCAGAAGGGTCGGCAACGTCCAGCTGTGATCGCGGTCAACTTCACCGGCACCCGCTGCCGCGCGAGGTTCAGCGATTCGAAGCCTGGGGACTCCCGGATCCTGCTGAACTGAATCGGCTGGTGCGACGGTTCGTCACTCGCGTGCATAACGCCACGCCCGAGGGCATCGTCTGCAGGGTGCCCCATGCCATGGTTCAGGTCGTTGCGGTACTGTTTGGACAGCCGCCCGGATTCCCGCGGCGGGTGGAGTCGCCCATGTTTCCTCGTCTCCTGCTGGCCCTGATGCCGCTGTGCGTCGGCCTCGCGTGGGCCCAGCCTGCAGCCCCCTGGCAACCGACACAGCCCGTGGAACTGGTGGTGCCCGCCGGCACGGGCGGGGGTGCCGATCAGATGGCACGCCTGGTCGCCGAGCTGATCACCAAGCATCGCCTCATGGCGCAGCCGGTTCAGGTGGTCAACAAAGCCGGCAACTCCGGCGCCGAAGGGCTGCTCGACATGCGCGCCGCGCGTGGCAACCCGCACAAGCTGGTCATCACGCTGTCGAATCTTTTCACCACCCCGCTGGCCACGGGAAGCGACTTCCGCTGGACCGACCTCACCCCCGTGCGGATGCTGGCGCAGGACCAGTTCGTGCTGTGGGTGCGCGCCGACGCAACGGCCCGCAATGCCACTGAACTGGTCGAGCAGCTGCGCAAGGCGCCCCGCGGCAGCCTGCGGCTGGGCGGCACGGGTTCGAAGCAGGAAGACCAGATCGTCTCGGTGCTGCTGGAAACCGCCGTGGCCTCGCGTCTCGACTACGTGCCGCTGAAGGGTGGTGGCGACGTGGCGCGCGCGCTGGCCGCGGGCGAAGTCGACATGACGGTCAACAACCCGATCGAAGGCGAGAAGCTCTGGCGCGAGGGCCGCGTGCGCCCGCTGTGCGTGTTCGACGGCAGGCCCCTGGACTACACGGCCAAGATCGCGGGCAACCAGGCCTGGAGCGACCTGCCCACCTGCATGTCGGTGGGCATTCCGGTGCAGTACCTGATGCTGCGCGGCATCTTCACCACCCCGGGCGCCACCCCGGCGCAAGTGGCCTACTACGCCGAGGTGCTGGACAAGGTGCGCGCGCTGCCCGAGTGGCGCAGCTTCATGGCCCAGGGCGCCTTCAAGAACGAAACCCTGATCGGCACGCCTTTCGCCGAATGGCTGGAACGGGCCGAACGCTTTCACCGGGTGCTGATGCGTGAATCGCGCCTGCTGGCGTCGCAACAAGCGCAGACCACCTCCCTGGCCGTCACGGCCCGGCCCTGACTGGCAGCGTTCGGCGGTCTGCGCTTCAGCGGCGCGGGCCGCCCCCGAAGGCGTCGTCGTGTGAAGCTCAGTCGCCGCTGGCCGACGCCGGCGTCTTGCCCGACTGGAAGGGAATGCGCGTCTGGGCTTTCTGCTCGGGCGTGGCGGCCCGGGTCTCGCCGAAGAGCGAGGGCTTGAATTTCGGCGCGTCGGTACGCCCTCCCAGGGCCCACAGCAGCAGCGAACGCGACGACATGGGCCGCGCGAACAGGAAACCCTGCAGTTCGTCGCAGCCCAGGTTCACCAGCAGCTGTTGCTGGCGCTGGTTCTCGACGCCTTCGGCCACCACCTTCAGGCTCAGGGCATGCGCCATCTTCACGACGGCGTCGACGATGGCCAGGGCATCGGTGCTGTGCTCGATGTCGGTCACCATCAAGCGGTCGATCTTCAGCTCCGAGGCCGGCAGCTTGCGCAGGTAGGCCAGGCTCGAGTAGCCGGTGCCGAAGTCGTCGATCGACACATGGGCTCCCAGTGCGCCCAGGCGGCGGAACGTTTCCTGGGTGGCCTGGGTGTCTTCCATGGCCGTGGTCTCGGTGATTTCGCAGGTCAGCAGCGAAGGGTGCACGCTGTACCGGTTCAAGGCCTGGGCGATGCGGTCGGCAATGTCGTCCTGGCGCATCTGGTGAGCCGACAGATTGACGGCCACGCGCATGCGCAGGCCTTTCTCGCACCATTCGCGCACCTGGCGGCAGGCGTCGTTGATGACCCAGTCACCGATGGCACCGATGAGCCCGAAGCGCTCGGCCACCTCGATGAAGGCGGCAGGGGCCAGCGTGCCGCGTTTCGGGTGGCGCCAGCGCAGCAGCGCCTCGGCCGCGGTGACCTGCCCCGTCCGGGCGTCGATCTTGGGTTGGTACTGCAGTTCGAATTCCTCCCGGGCCACAGCGTTGCGCAGGTCGGCCAGCAGGTCGAAGTTGCTGCGCGCGGCTTCGTCGAGTTCGGGGGTGTAGAAGCAGTGACGGCTGCCGCCGGCGCGCTTGGCCACGTACATCGCCGCGTCGGCGCGAACGATGAGCTCGGCCGGGGTGCAGGTGTCGGGGTACATCGCCACGCCGATGGAGCAGCTGATGACGATTTCCCGACCGTCCACCGAATACGGCTGCGACAGCACCGCGATGGTGCTCTTGGCGGCCTCGGCCACCGAGGCCTCGTCACCTGCAGCAGAGAGCAGCAGGAGGAACTCGTCGCCACCGATGCGTGCCGCCAGCCCCTTGCGGCCAGCCAATTGGCGCAGACGCTTGCCCACCTGCACCAGCACCTGGTCGCCGGTCTGGTGGTGGAAGTTGTCGTTGACCGGCTTGAAACCGTCCAGGTCGATGAAGAACAGCGCCATCCGGCGCTGCTTTTTCTGGCAGGCCCGGGCCACCGCGGCCAGCCTGCCTTCGAAATACACGCGCGTGGGCAGCTGGGTCAGGTTGTCGAGTGCGGCCGCATCGCGCGGCGAGCTGCGCGCAACGTTGTGGGGTGACTGGGCCGGCGCCACATCGGTCACGGCCAGCAACAGCAGGCTTGTGAGCAGCAGGCAGAACACCAGGCCCGCCAGTGGGCCGAGCATGGGGGTGAGCGCTGGCATCGCCACACCGGGCTCGGCCACCAGCACCGGCCAGGCCAGCGCCGCAGCCGCCACCAGCGACGCAACGCAGTGGCGCACCCGTTGCTGCACCTTGCTGGGTGCCGCCAGATGCACGCCGACGGCACCGGCGGTGGCCAGGCCAAGCAGCAAGCCGGTGAGGCCGATGTCCAGCGGGCCTGGCGCGCGGAAGAACTGCGGCCAGGCCAGCAAGGCCGACAGGCCGGCCGAAAACAGCGCCATGCCCGCTGCGGCAAGGGCGAGATGCTGGGCGGTCGACCGCCACCAGTGTGCGGTCAGGACCGTGCTTGCCGCCCACACACAGGCCGCCAGCGCCGCCAGCACGGGCGGCGGCGTGCCGTCCAGCGCCATGCTCGAAGCTGCGACGCTGGCCACCAGGCCGGCGCCGGCGGCCATCAGCGAATACTCCAGCGCGGCAGGCCGGCCGCGGCCTGTGGCCACCACGGCGCCGGCCAGCAGCAGCAAGGCCGCGTGCAGCGCCGCGATGCCGGCCGCCATGATCCAGGCACCCATCATCGGCAGCGGGGCCCTGGGGCGTTCGGAGACGGCAGGTGGAAACTGAGAGGCATGGTCATGGGGCGGATGTCAGGGCGGGCCGATGCGGGACGGGCGGACTTCCTCGACCTCAACGATCGCTCGTGCAACAGGGGTATCGGGCCGGCGCAGGAAAAGTTGAGCGCCTCGGCCCGCACGCAAGAGACAGACCACATTCTTCGTCGGCCGACGACGTCTGGCCCCATCCCTTGTGTCGGGCCGCGAACCGTTCAGCGCCTCGCGCCGTGGCACGTACCGCAGCAGGGACGACGCATCTACATCTCCTTGAACTGCGCCAGGAAGCTGCGGCTGACGGGCAGGCGTTCCGGCCGGTGCTTCAGCTCGATGTCCGCGGTTTCGTGGGCGCCGCGCGTGACGCGGCGAATGGCATGCAGGCTCACCACCACCGACCGGTGCACCTGCACGAAGTGCAGCGGGTCGAGCTGGGCCAGCAGTTCCTTCAGGGGCGTGCGGATCAGCGCCTCGGCCGGCTGCTGCTCGTCGCCACGGTAGGCCACCAGGGTGTACTTGGTGTCGCTCTTCAGGTAGTCGATGTCTTCCACGGGAATCAGGCGCAGCGAAGCCCCGACGCTGGCGCGGACCCAGCGCAAGGGGCCGGCTGCCGGCGTCTGCAACCGGGCCGCCAGGTGCTGCAGCAGGTCTTCGGTGTGGACGGCGGGCGCTGCCTGCTGCAGCCGGGCCTGCAGTCGGGCCACCGTTTCCTGAAGGCGCTCTGCGGTCACCGGCTTGACCAGGTAGTCGAGCACGCCGTGCTCGAAAGCCTGGAGCGCGTACTGGTCGTAGGCCGTGACGAACACGAGGTGGGCGCGCTTGCCGACGTGGCGGGCAACGTCGATGCCGCCCAGGCCCGGCATGTGCACGTCCAGGAAGCAGATGTCGGGCTGCAGCAGGTCGAACTGCTCGATGGCCTGGCGACCGTTGCGCGCCTGCGCCACCACGCGCAGCGCTGGCCAGGCCGCGGCCAGCCGCGCCTGCAGCGCTTCGCGCAGCAGCGGTTCGTCGTCGGCGATCAGGGCGCTGGGGGTCATGTGCGGGCGGGGAAGTCGAGATCGACGCAGACACCGTGGGGGACGACAGCGCTCAGCTTCAGTGTCGCATCGCCACCGTGCAGCAGCTGCAGGCGTTCGCGCAGCGCGGCCAGGCCGGTGCCCTGAACGCCCGGGGCGGCGCGCAGGCCGACGCCGGTGTCGGCCACGCGCAGGCGGCAGCGTGCGCCGTCGCGGCGTGCGTCGACGTCGATGCGTCCGCCTTCCTCGCTGGGGTCGATGCCGTGCCGCACGGCGTTTTCCACCAGGGTCAGCAGCGTCATGGGCGGGCAATGCACGCCGGCGGCGGAGGGGTCGAGCTCCAGCGCGAACTGCAGCCGGTCGGGCATGCGCATCTGCATCAGGTCGAGGTAGGCGCGCACCCGTTCGACTTCCTGGCCCAGCGTGGCAGTCGGGTCGTCCAGCCGGGGCAAGGCGGCCCGAAGGTAGGCGGTCAGGCTTTGCAGCAGCTGCGCCGCCCGCGGCGAACCGGCTTCCACCAGCGCCTGCACGTTGGCCAGGGTGTTGAACAGGAAATGCGGCTGCATCTGCGCGCTGAGCAGCCGCATGCGGGCGTCCAGCGCCTGACGCGCCAGTTCACTGCGTTCCAGCTCGAAGGCCAGCGCCTGTTCCCGGGCCCAGGCCTCGCGCTGGCGCACCAGCGCCGCCAGGGCGATCCAGGGCGGCAACAGCGTGGCGATGAAGCTGAAGGCAAAGAAGCCCTCCAGCCGCGCCGGTTCCTCCCAGAACGGAGGCGCACCCGTTTCGGTGCGCACGGTGTACGCGATGAACACCAGCAGCGGCGCTGCCAGCCACACCGCGGCCACCTGCACTGCCCAGCGCGACAACCAGCGCGGCAGGCTGGGCGGCCATTGTTCGGCCAGCCCGTAGACCAGCAGCAGCCCGAAGCCGATGGCGAAGACCTGCAGCCACAAGCTGTACAGCGCCAGCTGCCAGGTGAAGCTGAACGGCGTGGCCACGATGGCACAGGCGATGGCTGTGGTGCGCAGCCTGGGCCAGCTGAACATCGCACGCCAGCCGCGCGGCTTGAGGGGGGACGGGGTCACTGGCGGACGATTCGATGAGAAGGGTGGTCGGGCATGCGGCACAGTCTGCCGGACCCTTCGCCGGGATGGTGCAGCGGCCGACGGGCGACGCTGCGCACCACCCGGACCACGTTGCGGCGGGACCAGCTGCGCGGCGGGAAGCCGTCGCAGGCGTCGGCCGCATCGCGCCAGCGCTTCAGACCTGCGGCTTCGTGAAACGCAGCGTCATGCGGTCGGATTCGCCGATGGCCAGGAAGCGGTCACGGTCGACGTCCTTGCCAGCCAGCGACGGCGGCAGGGACCACACGCCACGCGGATGGTCACGCGTGTCGCGCGGATTGGCGTTGATCTCGCTGCGCTGGACGGCGCCGAAGCCGACAGCGCGGGCCCGTTCGATGACGAGGTCTTCGGTGACGTAACCGGTCTTGATGGCCTGCGCCAGCGTGCTGCCCGGTGCGGCGCGATGCTCCACCACACCCAGCACACCGCCGGGCTTGAGCACCTCGAAGCTGGCGCGCAGCAGGATGTCGAAGGTGTCGCCGTCGAGCCAGTTGTGCACGTTGCGGAAGGTCAGCACACGGTCGACGCTGGCGGCAGGGGCCAGGCCACCAAAGCCGGGCGATGTCTTGGGGCCCGGCAGCGTGCCGACCCGGACCCGGTCGTACAGCTGCGGCTGGGCCGCGAGCTTGACGTCGAAGCGCTCGCGGCCGCGCCGTTCGTAGTCCACCGGCGAGTCGGCCGCGAAATGGGCCACCAGCAACTGCCCGCGTGGCCGCAGGTAGGGCCCCAGGATCTCGGTGTACCAGCCGCCGCCGGGCGACAGTTCGATCACCGCATGGCCGCTGGCAACGCCGAAGAAGCGCAAGGTCTCGAAGGGGTTGCGGGCGCCGTCGCGGGCCCTGGCCGCGGCGCGGTGATCGGCGGCGATGGCGGCGGCCAGCAGGCCGGCGTCGGCATCCGTCTGTGCCCGCGCCGTAGGCCAAGGCATCAGCCCCGCAGCGAGGCCGGTGGCGATGAAGGTGCCGGCACGGCGGCGCGAGATGGGCGAAGAAAATGAGCTCATCCCCGATTGTCCTTCGCCGCCGCGGCTGCCGTCACTCAGGCCATGCGCCGAGCGCCGCGGGCTGCGATGCCGGCCAGGCCCGCCAGCAGCAGCAGGGCCGCGGCAGGCTCGGGCACCGCCGTCACGCCGAAGTCCAGCCGGTACTGCGCGATGCCGGTGCCGGTGTCCTGAACCCAGAAGGCATAGCTGCCCGCCGGCAGGGGGTCGGTGAAGCCGATGGCACCAAACCCGCTGCCGATGAGCCCCAGGATGTCGGTGCCGACGTCGTTCTCGCCGAAATGCCACCAGCCCAGCAGGCCGGCCGAGCTGCCGCCGGTGGGGCTGACGGTGAGTTGCGGTCCGGCCTGCACGGCGATGAAGCTTAAGGCCGACTGGCCGAGAAAGGTGGAGCCGGTCAGCACGTTCAGCGACTGCAGCTGGGTGCCGGCCGGCAGCGTGAAGCTGAAATAGTCGCGGTCGACCACGCCGGCCGTGCGCCCGGTGGTGCCGGCGATGAGGTTCGAGACCAGGCCCAGCGTCACTGGCGTCGGCGCGGTGCCGATGTTCGACAGGTCGCCCGAGACCGATTCGATCCAGCCGTTGGCGGCATGGACAGGCGAGAGGGCGGCCGCGGCGGACAGTGCGCAGAGCAAGCGGGGAAAGGTCGACATGGCAGGCTTTCGGAGCGTTGGGTGGTCATCGGAGCACCGAACCATCCTAGCGCCTGCCTGCAGCAGCCCGGGGAAAAGAAAAAGGCCCCGCGAAATGAATCAAGGAACCCGTTTCAAGTCTGTACTGGCGGAGTCGAAGGGATTCGAACCCTTGATGCAGGTTTTGCCCACATACTCCCTTAGCAGGGGAGCACCTTCGGCCACTCGGTCACGACTCCGGCGAAGAACGAAGATTCTAGCCTGCCTGCGCCCCGTTTTCAGCGGCGCCTGCCGACACGTTGGTGGCGCCCAGCGTCACGGGCTGGTCCAGGTCGAAGGCCTTGTGCAAGGCGCGCACCGCGAGCTCCATGTACTTCTCGTCGATGACGACGCTGGTCTTGATCTCGCTGGTGGTGATCATCTGGATGTTGATCGCCTCTTCCGACAGCGTGCGGAACATCTTGCTCGCCACGCCCACATGGCTGCGCATGCCGATGCCGACGATGCTGACCTTGCAGATCTTCGGGTCGCCCTGCACGTCGGTGGCGCCCAGCGCGGGCAGCACCTGGTTCTTCAGCACGTCCATCGTGCGCGCATAGTCGTTGCGGTGCACGGTGAACGAGTAGTCGGTGCGCCCGCTGTGCGACATGTTCTGGATGATCACGTCGATGTCGATGTTGGCGTCGGCCACCGGCCCCAGGATCTGGAAGGCGATGCCCGGCTTGTCGGGCACCCCGATGACGCTGATCTTGGCCTCGTCGCGGTTGAAAGCGATCCCGGCCACCACGGCTTGTTCCATCTTCTCGTCCTCTTCAAACGTGATCAGCGTGCCCGAACGGGCCTCTTCGTCCAGCGCGATGTCCCAGGGCGTGAAGCTGCTCAGCACGCGCAGGGGCACGCGGTACTTGCCCGCAAATTCCACCGAGCGGATCTGCAGCACCTTGCTGCCCAGGCTGGCCATCTCCAGCATCTCTTCGAAACTGATGGCGGGCAGGCGCCGGGCCTCGGGCACGATGCGCGGGTCGGTGGTGTAGACGCCGTCGACGTCGGTGTAGATCAGGCACTCGTCGGCTTTGAGCGCCGCCGCCACCGCCACGGCCGAGGTGTCGCTGCCACCACGGCCCAAAGTCGTGACGTTGCCGGCTTCGTCGATGCCCTGGAAGCCGGTGATCACCACCACCTTGCCCGCGGCGAGATCGGCACGCACGCGCGTTTCCTCGATGCTCGTGATGCGCGCCTTGGTGAAGGACGAGTCGGTGCGGATAGGCACCTGCCAGCCCCCATAGCTGACGGCCTGCAGCCCCTGCGCCTGCAGCGCCAGCGCGAGCAGGCCCACCGACACCTGTTCGCCCGTGGAGGCAATCGCGTCGAGTTCGCGCAGCGCCTCGGGGCTGCTGGCGCGCGCGCCGTCGGGCAGCAGTTCCTTCGCCATGCCGAGCAGGCGGTTGGTCTCGCCGCTCATGGCCGAAGGCACGACCACGAGCTGGTGGCCTGCACGGACCCACTTGGCGACGCGCTGGGCCACGCTGCGGATGCGCTCGGTCGAGCCCATCGAGGTGCCGCCGTACTTGTGAACGATCAGGGCCATCGGAATCGCTGAAAGTGGATCGTCGAAACGCGCTTCGCCGGCCGCAGCCCGGAAGACGCAAAGCCTCGAATTCTAGTTCGTGGCCTGACCCGGACCTGTCGCGGCCCGCCAGGTCAGGCTGAGCTGCGCTTGCCCGGGGTGCGCCAGGCAGCGGGCGTCGAGCCCCAGCCAGGGCACGAACAGCAGCTCGCCAGACGCCGCATAGAACAACGGGCCGTCGCGCTGCCAAGCGGGCACGGCCAGTCCCTGGGCCTGCTTCTTCAGGCTGCGCGGCGGCGTCCGCGCGACACGCTGGAACTGTTCGCCGCCCTGGCGGGCGCCGGCCCGCACGGCGCGCAGACGCTCGACCGCCACGCCGCCCTGCTCGCACGGCTGCACATCGACGACGCCGTCCCAGCCCGGCACGGCGTGCAGGCCGGGCCGGGACAGATCCAGCACCACCTCCGGGGCCCGCAGTGCCAAACGCGGGTTCGGCAGGGCGCAGCCGAGCCGGCCGCGGAACAAGCGCAGTTCGGCCCCACCCGCAGGAAAGCGCGCAATTCGCGCGCGCGGCAGTTCCGCCAGCAGGCGCTGCACCAGGCTTTCCGCCACCGGGCCGTCGACGACCTGCCCCAGCCAGTGGCGCAGCACATTGGCCTGCCGCGCGGGTGGCAGCGCCAGCCAGGGCGGGAGCAGGAGCTCAGGCCCCGCCGTGCAGGCCGGGAGATCGAGTGCCGCCACTTCGGCGGCCAGCGCAGCGGCCTCCTGCGCACGCCGGCTGGACAGGCCCAGTGCCGCTTCGGCGTCGGGAAAAGCCTCGGCCAGGACCGGCCAGACCTGGACACGCAGGCGGCTTCGGGCATAGCGCCGGTCGGCGTTGCTCGGATCGTCCACCGCCGCCAGTCGGTGGCGGCGCAGGTAATCGTCGATGGCCTGGCGCGGCTGGTCCAGCCAGGGGCGGGCCCACACCAGGCCGTCGCGGCTGGCCGATCGGGGCATCGCCGAAAGACCGGCCGGGCCACCACCCCGCAGCGCCTGGAGCAGCCAGGTCTCGGCCTGGTCGCGACGGTGATGGGCGAGCAGCACGAGCCCGGCCCCGGCTTCGCCGGCCATCGCGGACAGCGCGGCATACCGTTCGCGGCGTGCCCAGGCCTCGACGCTGGCGCCAGGGGGTGGCCGGCTCTCGAGCCGGCGGCTGAGGAAGCCCGCGCCCCAGCGCCTGGACTGGCGGCGGACCGCCGTCAGCCAGGCATCGGCCTCGGGCATCAGCCCATGGTGCACATGCAGTGCCATCACCGTCAGACCCAGAGGCCGTGCCGCCCGCAGCGTGCAGTGCAGCAGGGCCGTGGAATCGCGTCCGCCGCTGGTGGCCACCGCGACGACGCGGGGCGTCACCGGTCCTTGGTGTCGGTGAACTTGCCGTAGCTGCGCAGACGCTCGTAGCGACGCTGCAGCAGCGCTTCGGGTTTCAGGTCGGCGGTCTGGCGCAGCGCGTCGGCCAGCGCACGCTTGAGCTGCGCCGCCATCCACGGGATGTCCCGGTGCGCACCACCCACCGGTTCGGGGACGATCTTGTCGACGACGCCCAGGGCCTTCAGCCGGTGCGCGGTCACGCCCAGGGCTTCGGCGGCTTCCGAAGCCCGCTCGGCGGTCTTCCACAGGATCGACGCGCAGCCCTCGGGCGAGATCACGGAATAGACGCTGAACTGCAGCATCAACACCTGGTCGGCCACGCTGATGGCCAGGGCCCCGCCGCTGCCGCCCTCGCCGATGATGGTGCTGATGATGGGCACCTCCAGCTGCGCCATCTCGAAGATGTTGCGGCCGATGGCTTCGCTCTGGCCGCGTTCCTCGGCACCGATGCCAGGGTAGGCACCGGGCGTGTCGACGAAGGTGAAGACAGGCAGGCCGAACTTCTCGGCCAGCTTCATCAGGCGCAGCGCCTTGCGATAGCCCTCGGGCCGGCTCATGCCGAAGTTGCGCTGCGTGCGCTCTTTGGTGTCGCGGCCCTTCTGGTGGCCCAGCACCATGCAGGCCTGGCCGTTGAAGCGGGCCAGGCCACCGACGATGCTCAGGTCGTCGGCGTAATGCCGGTCGCCGTGCAGTTCCTGGAAGTCGGTGAAGATCTCGTTGACATAGTCCAGCGTGTAGGGCCGCTGGGCATGGCGGGCGATCTGCGTCACCTGCCAGGGCGTCAGGTTTGAGTAGATGTCGCGCGTGAGCTGCTGGCTCTTGGCCGACAGGCGTTCGATCTCGTCGGAGATGTCAACCGCGGACTCGTTCTGCACATAGCGCAGCTCGTCGATCTTGGATTCGAGCTCGGCAATGGGCTGCTCGAATTCTAGGAAGTGTCTCTTGCTCATGACGCCTTTCTCAGTAGTCGACGGGCACCGGGTCGAGGCTGCGCCAAATATACCAAGTGGCCACCGACCGGAAAGGTGCCCACGCTTCGCCCACTTCCCGGGCCTCTGCGCGCGAGACCGGCTCGCCGCTGAAGTAGTTGAGGCTGATGCCCTTGATGAGCCCCAGATCGTCCAGCGGCATCACGTTGGGCCGCATCAGGTGGAAGATGAGGAACATCTCGGCGGTCCAGCGGCCGATGCCGCGGATCGCCACCAGTTCGCTGATGATGGTCTCGTCGTCCATCGTCTGCCAGTCGCCTTCATGCACCTGCCCGCCGGCGAAGTGTCGGGCCAGGTCGAGCAGGTATTCGCACTTGCGTGCCGACAGGCCGGCCGCGCGCATGTGCGGCACCTCGAGACCCTGCACCTGCAGCGCCAGCAGCGCGGCGCCGTCGGGTGCGGCCAGAGCGGTGAAGCGGTCCCAGACCGACTGCGCCGCCTTGACCGAGATCTGCTGCCCGACGATGCTGCGCGCCAGGGTGGTGAAGGCATCGCCACGGCTGGTCAGGCGCGACACGCCGAAGCGCGGGATGAGCTTCTTCAGCACCCGGTCGCGGCGCGACAGGTGCCGGCAGGCCTCGTCCCAGTAGGCCGGCGTGACGGTGCACGCCAGCCCCTCGATGTCGGCCGGCGCCGGGGCCGTGAGGGCCTTGGCCATCGCGGGTTTCAGGACTTGACCCAGGTGGTGCCCTGGGCCGAGTCCTTCAGGACGATGCCCTGCGCGAGCAGCTCGTCGCGAATGCGGTCGGCTGCTGCGAAGTCACGCGCTGCCTTGGCCGCGGCACGCTCGGCGATGCGTTGCAGGATGGCGTCTTCGCCCAGCGTGGCGCCACCCTGCAGGTAAGCCTGGGGAGACTGCTGCAGCAGTCCGAGCACGCCACCCAGGGCCTTCAGAAGGGCGGCGTCGGCCGTGTGGCCGCGGTTCGCAGCGCCCGCCAGGTCGAACAGCACCGCGACCGCAGCGGGGGTGTTGAAGTCGTCGTCCATGGCCGACTTGAAGGCCGCCGCGCGGGGCTCCTGCCAGTCGATGGACGGCAGGGCCGAGCCGTCGCCGGCCGCCTGCAGCGCGGTGTACAGCCGCTTCAGAGAACTGCGTGTTTCCTCCAGCGCCACTTCGCTGAAGTTGAAGGGGCTGCGGTAGTGCGTGCGCAGCATGAAGAAGCGGATGGTCTCGCCGTCGAACTTCTGCAGCACGTCGGCGATGGTGAAGAAGTTGCCCAGCGACTTCGACATCTTGGTGTCGTCGACGTTGAGAAAGCCGTTGTGCATCCAGGTGCGGACGAAGGGCGCGCCACTGGCGCCTTCGCTCTGCGCGATCTCGTTTTCGTGGTGCGGGAACTGCAGGTCCATGCCGCCGCCATGGATGTCGAAGGGCTTGCCCAGCAAGGCGCAGGCCATGGCCGAGCACTCGATGTGCCAGCCGGGGCGGCCCGCGCCCCAGGGGCTGTCCCATTGCGCTTCGGGGGGCTCGCCCGGCTTGGCGCTCTTCCACAGCACGAAGTCGAGCGGGTCGTGCTTGTCGTCGGCCACGGCCACGCGTTCGCCGGCCCGCAGTTCGTCGAGCGACTTGCCGCTGAGCTTGCCGTAGCCCTCGAAGCGGCGCACCGCGAAATTGACGTCGCCGCCGCTGGCCTGGTAGGCCAGCCCCTTGGCCTGCAGCTGGCCGATGAGCGCGCACATCTGCGGCACGTATTCCGTGGCGCGGGGCTCGTGGGTGGGCGTGGCCACGCCCAGGGCGCCCAGGTCGCGGTGCATGGCCGACACCATCTCATCGGTCAGCGCACGGATCGTGATGCCTCGCTCGAGCGCGCGGCGGATGATCTTGTCTTCGATGTCGGTGATGTTGCGCACATAGGTCACGCGCAGGCCGCTGGCCACAAGCCAGCGATAGACCACGTCGAAGGCCAGCATCATGCGGGCGTGGCCCAGGTGGCACAGGTCGTAGACCGTGATGCCGCAGACATACATCCGGACATGACCAGGTTCGATGGGTGCGAAGGCCTCGAGCCGGCGCGTCAGGGTATTGTGGATGCGTAGCGTCATGCCGGACGTCGGGCGGGAGTGCGGGGCAAGGACTGCGGCGTCGCCGACCCCCCGATAGAATGGAATTCAGTATAGCGGCGGCATCGCGGCCCACCGGCCGCCGCTGCCCCCCGAAACCTCCAAGAGCCCTCACAGTCCATGCCGAGCCTGCGCACCCGCTGGATGGCCGTCCTGCTCATGGCCTGCGGCATGGCCCACGGCGCGGAGCTGAGCGAGGCACGCGACAGGCTGGCCCGCGGCGACACGGCCGGGGCGCTCGAGCGGGTGCAGCAGGGGCTGGCTCGCGAACCCGACAACGCGCAGCTGCGTTTTCTCCAGGGCGTGGCGCTGATGGACCTGGGCCGCGACGCGCAGGCGCTCGACGTCTTTCGCCAGCTCCACCAGGCCTACCCGGAACTGCCCGAGCCACTGAACAACATCGGCCTGCTCCAGGCCCGCGCAGGCCAGCTCGACAGCGCGCGCCAGACCTTGCAGGACGCCCTGCGCGCCGACCCGCAGCACCGCGCCGTGCGCGCCAACCTCGGCCATGTCTACCTGATGCTGGCGGTGCAGGCCTGGGAGCTGGCCACCGCCGGCATGCCCGACGCGGCCCTGCTGCGGCGCCTGGAAGGGGCGCGCGCATTGCTGGCATTGCCGGCCCGCTAGACTGCCGCCCCAGCTTCGTCAACCTACGCCTTCGAGCCGCGCCGATGCCCACCCTGCCCCGCCTCATCGTTGCCGCCGTGCTGGTGGCCACCTCCCTGCCGGCTTTCGCCGACATCGTTCGACTGAACACGAGCCAGGGCGACATCGTGCTCGACCTCGACCGCGAGAAGGCCCCGAAGACGGTCGACAACTTCGTCAAGTACGTCAGTGCCAAGCACTTCGACGGGCTGATCTTTCACCGCGTGATCGACGGCTTCATGATCCAGGGCGGCGGCATGACGCCCGACATGAAGGAGCGCGCGACGCGCGCGCCCATCGTGCTGGAAGCCGGCAACGGCCTGTCGAACCTGCGTGGCACGGTGGCCATGGCGCGCACCAGCAACCCGAACTCGGCCACGGCCCAGTTCTTCATCAACCTGGTCGACAACGTGCGCCTGGACACTGCCGGCGGGGGCTACGCGGTCTTCGGCCGCGTGATTGAAGGCATGGACGTCGTCGACAAGATCCGCGCCATGCCCACTGCGGCCGGCCCGATGCATCAGAACGTGCCCACCACACCGGTGGTCATCATCAAGGCAACCCTGGAGAAGTGACATGACGAAGACCGTACAGATGCAGACCAGCGCCGGCAGCCTGCGCATCGAACTCGACGACGAGAAGGCACCGAAGAGCGTGGCCAACTTCCTGGCCTACGTGGCCGCAGGCCACTACGACAACACGGTGTTCCACCGCGTCATCAAGGGCTTCATGGTGCAGGGCGGCGGCTTCGAACCCGGCATGAAGCAGAAGGGCACGCTCGCCCCCATCGCCAACGAGGCCAACAACGGCCTGAAGAACAAGAAGTACACGCTGGCCATGGCCCGCACCAACGACCCGCACTCGGCCACGGCGCAGTTCTTCATCAACGCCGCCGACAACGAATTCCTCGACTTCCGCGCCGAGAACGCCCAGGGCTGGGGCTACGCGGTGTTCGGCCGCGTCGTCGAAGGCACCGAGGTCGTCGACGCCATCGAGCGCATGCGCACCGGCCGCAAGGGTTTCCACGACGACGTGCCGGTCGACGACGTGTGCATCGAACACGTCACCGTGGTGGACTGATGAACGCTGCGGGCGCAGCCGGCCCGGCTGCCGAGGTCGCTTCGCGCCCGCTGCCGGCGTTCTTCGAATTCCAGGCGCCGACCCACTGGGCGGCGGTCGACTTCATCTCGGACATGCACCTGTGCGAGGCCATGCCGCGCACGGCAGAAGCTTTCGAGGCGCATCTGATGTACACGCCGGCCGACGCGGTGTTCGTGCTTGGCGACATCTTCGAGGTCTGGGTTGGTGACGACGCCCGCACGCGCCGCTTCGAGTCTCATTGCGTCGACATCCTGGCGGAGGCATCGAGCCGGCGCGTGGTAGGCCTCATGGTCGGCAACCGCGACTTCCTGCTCGGCTCGGCCATGCTGCGCGACTGCGGTGCCATGGCCCTGCCCGACCCCACGGTGCTGAAGGCCTGGGGCCAGCGTGTGCTGCTCAGCCATGGCGACGCCTTGTGCCTGGCCGATCGACCCTATCAGGCGTTTCGCACCGAAGTGCGCAGCCCGGCCTGGCAGCAGGCCTTCCTGGCCAAGCCCCTGGACGAGCGCCTGGCCCTGGCCGCGCAGATGCGCCAGGCCAGCCAGGAACGGCGCCGCTTCGACGGCGACCAGGACGCCGATGTCGACGTGGCCGAGGCGGTGCGCTGGATGCATGCGATGGGCACCGCGGAGCTGGTGCACGGGCACACCCACCGCCCTGGCAGCAACCTGCTGGCACCCGGCTTCAAGCGCCACGTGCTCAGCGACTGGGACCTCGACGGCGGCGGCAGCCGCGCCGAGGTCCTGCGCCTGAACCGGGACGGTTTTGTGCGGCTGGCGCCCGGCTGACCCGCCCGTGCTGCGCCACTGGTGGCAAAGGCTGCAGGCGCGGCGCGATGATGCCGCGGTGGCGCGGCGCGAGATCCCGCAGGACCTGTGGAAGCGCACGCTGGTCCGCTATCCTTTCCTGCGACGACGCTCGGCCGCCGACGAGGCCGAGCTGAAACGCTTGACGAGCCTGTTCCTGGACCGCAAGGAATTCAGCGTCGCCGGCGGCTTGCGCTTGACCGACGCGCTCGTGGTGTCGATCGCGGCACAGGCCGTGCTGCCGGTGCTGCGCCTGGGGCTGGACCGCTATGATGGCTTCGTCGGCATCGTCGTCCACCCGGGGCAGGTGGTGGCAAGACGCGAGGTGGCCGACGACGACGGCCTGGTGCACGCCTATGACGAGGTGCTGGCCGGCGAAGCCATGGAAGGCGGGCCGATCATGCTGTCATGGCAGGATGTACGAGCCGCCGGGCCGATGGCCGCACAGGGCTACAACGTCGTGATCCACGAATTCGCCCATGTGCTCGACATGGCCGATGGCCTCGCGGACGGCGTTCCGCTGTTGCCTGCCGACCTGAGCCGCGCGGACTGGGCCGCGACCCTGCAATGCAGTTTCGAGGACTTCGTTGGAGAAGTCGAAACGGCCGAGGCGGCAGGCACCGAGCCGTCCCTCGACCCGTACGGCGCAAGCGCCGAAGAAGAGTTCTTCGCCGTCGCCAGCGAAGCCTTCTTCGTCAGCCCTGCAAGGCTGAAGGGCGCCTACCCGGCGCTCTACGCCCTGCTGCAGCGCTTCTACCGCCAGGACCCGGCGCAGGACACGCTGCCAGCCCGCCGGCCGGCCTAGGCAGCCGTGGTCTCGGCGCGCGGCTTGTCGCTGCGCTTCGGCGGCTGGATGTCCAGCTGGACTTCGCCCTTGTCGTCCACGTCCACCGTCAGGCGCCCGCCATCCACGAGGCGGCCGAACAGCAGTTCGTCGGCCAGCGCACGGCGGATGGTGTCCTGGATCAGGCGCTGCATCGGGCGCGCACCCATCAGCGGGTCGAAACCCTTCTTGCCGAGCTGCTTGCGCAGCGCGTCGGTGAAGGTGACCTCGACCTTCTTCTCGGTGAGCTGGCTTTCCAGCTGCAGCAAGAACTTGTCGACCACGCGCAGGATGATCTCTTCGTCCAGCGGGCGGAAGCTGACGATGGCGTCCAGGCGGTTCCGGAACTCCGGCGTGAACAGGCGTTTGATGTCGCCCATCTCGTCGCCCTGCTGGCGACTGTTGGTGAAGCCGATGGTCGACTTGTTCATCGTCTCGGCACCGGCGTTGGTGGTCATGACGATGATGACGCTGCGGAAATCGGCCTTGCGCCCGTTGTTGTCGGTCAGCGTGCCGTGGTCCATGACCTGCAGCAGCACGTTGAAGACATCGGGGTGCGCCTTTTCGATCTCGTCGAGCAGCAGCACCGCATGCGGCTTCTTCGTGATGGCCTCGGTGAGCAGGCCACCCTGATCGAAGCCCACGTAGCCCGGGGGCGCACCGATCAGGCGACTGACCGCGTGGCGCTCCATGTATTCCGACATGTCGAAGCGGATGAGCTCGATGCCCAGCACGTAGGCCAGCTGCTTGGCGACCTCGGTCTTGCCTACGCCCGTGGGGCCGCTGAACAGGAAGCTGCCGATCGGCTTGTCGGGCTTGCCCAGGCCGCTGCGGGCCATCTTGATGGCCGCTGCCAGTGCGTCGATGGCCGGGTCCTGGCCGTACACCACGCTCTTGAGGTCGCGGTCCAGGGTCTTCAGCTTGCCGCGGTCGTCGTTGCTGACCGACTGCGGCGGGATGCGGGCGATCTTCGCCACGATCTCCTCGACCTCGCTGCGCGTGATGGTCTTCTTGCGCTTGCTGGGCGGCAGGATGCGTTGCGCAGCCCCGGCTTCGTCGATGACGTCGATGGCCTTGTCGGGCAGATGGCGGTCGTTGATGTACTTGGCCGACAGCTCGGCTGCGGCCTGCAGGGCACCCACCGCGTACTTGACGCTGTGGTGTTCCTCGAAGCGCGTCTTCAGGCCCTTCAGGATCTCGACCGTCTGCTCGACCGAAGGCTCGACCACGTCGACCTTCTGGAAGCGCCGCGACAGCGCCGCGTCTTTCTCGAAGATGCCGCGGTATTCGGTGAAGGTGGTGGCACCGATGCACTTCATCGCGCCGCTGCTCAGCGCGGGCTTGAGCAGGTTCGAAGCATCGAGCGTGCCGCCACTGGCGGCGCCGGCGCCGATCAGCGTGTGGATCTCGTCGATGAACAGGATGGCACCGGGCTGGTCCTTCAACTGCTTGAGCACGCCCTTCAGGCGCTGCTCGAAGTCGCCGCGATACTTGGTGCCGGCCAGCAAGGCGCCCATGTCCAGGCTGTACACCGTGGCGTCGGCCAGCACTTCGGGCACGTCTTTTTCGGTGATGCGCCAGGCAAGGCCTTCGGCGATGGCCGTCTTGCCCACGCCGGCTTCGCCGACGAGCAGGGGGTTGTTCTTGCGGCGGCGGCACAGCACCTGGATGACGCGCTCGACCTCGTGTTCACGGCCGATCAGCGGGTCGATCTTGCCCTGCAGGGCCAGCGCATTGAGGTTCTGCGTGAACTGGTCCAGCGGCGACTTGCCGTCACCGGCGGCGCCGTCTTCCTTCTCGCCCTCGCCACCACTGGCGTTGCCCTCGGCACCCTTGGCGGGTTCCGGCGGGTCGCTTTTCTTGATGCCGTGGGCGATGAAGTTCACCACGTCCAGGCGCGTCACGCCCTGCTGGTGCAGGTAGTAGACGGCATGGCTGTCCTTCTCGCCGAAGATGGCCACCAGCACGTTGGCGCCGGTGACTTCCTTCTTGCCATTGCCCGTGCTCTGCACATGCATGATGGCGCGCTGGATGACGCGCTGGAAGCCCAGAGTGGGCTGGGTATCGACTTCATCGCTGCCGCCCACGGTAGGCGTGTTTTCTTTGATGAAGGTGGCCAGACTCTTCCGAAGGTCTTCGATGTTGGCTGCGCAGGCACGCAGCACCTCGGCAGCGCTGGGGTTGTCCAACAGGGCCATCAACAAGTGCTCGACGGTGATGAACTCGTGGCGCTGCTGGCGCGCCTCGACAAACGCCATGTGCAGGCTGACTTCAAGCTCTTGCGCGATCATGCGGCCTCCATAATGCATTGCAGGGGGTGGCCGTCGCGACGTGCGGCGGTCAGCACCAATTCGACTTTCGTCGCGGCGACGTCCTTCGGGTACACGCCGCAGACGCCGCGCCCCTCGTGGTGAATCTTCAGCATGATGTGCGTGGCCGAGTCGATATCACGCTGAAAGTACTGCTGCAAAACCATGACGACAAACTCCATCGGGGTGTAATCGTCGTTCAACAGCACCACTTGATACATGGATGGGGGCTTGGTGCGCGCCACTTTGCGCTCGGCCACCACGGCCCCGTTGCCGCCCTCGCGGGGCGGCTGGACCATGGGCGGCGGCGCTGGCGGCGCCGGTGACTGTTCATCGGGCATGGCTCATTCTATCGAGATGACATCTTCGCGCTTGACAGCCAGTCTCCAGCCCTGTTGCGGCGTGAAATCGGCAGCGTCGCGAAATGCAGCCACCACGCTGCAAAGATCAAAGTGTCTGCTTAGGTTGACACTCAAACCGCCGGTTGGGTGTAAATTTATCTTGACACTCGGATCGCTGCGAGCCCAGAATTTGGCACGGGCATGTTGTTCGGAGGTGTGCGATGGCTGTCGGTGTAGTGAAGTGGTTTAACGATGCCAAGGGCTTTGGCTTCATCGAACCCGAAGGAGGCGGCGCCGATGTCTTTGCGCACTTCTCGGCGGTTCAGATGGAAGGCTTTCGCACCTTGAAGCAAGGCGGGCGGGTCGAGTACGAACTGACGCAGGGCCCCAAAGGCGACCTGGCGCAGAACATACGCGCCGTCGAAGAAGTGGAACGGCTGGCCGAGCGTCAGCCCAGCCTGACCTCGGGCTAGCGCCCGGCGCTGCGGGCCGCCGTCACGGCGGCGGTCTCTTCGCTCAGCGCCTCGCCGGCGCGGTTCGGGGGCGTCAGCGGACTGGGCTTCATGCGGTTGCTGTGCATGAGCTCGACGCCGGCCCACTTGCCACCGGTCAGTTGCAGGGCCAGGCGTTCCTCGTCGCGGCGGCGCACGTCGGCCGCGGTCTGTGCGGCCTCGTCGGCCGGCACGCCGATGGCTCGCAGTGCAGCTTCGCCGAATGCACCTGCCGAAGCAAAGGTTTCGCGCATCTGGAAGTCCACGCCCGCGGCGATGAGCTTCAGGGCATGTTCTCGGTCGAACGCGCGCACCAGCAGCCTGGCCTGCGGGAATTCGTGCCGTACGAGTTCGGTGATTTTCAGGGCCGCAGCCTTGTCGTCCACGCAGACGGCGATGGCCTGTGCCGTGGCAGCGCCCGAGGCGTGCAGCACATCGAGCCGGCAGCCGTCGCCGAAATAGACCTTGAAGCCGAAGCTCTCGGCGCTCTGGATCATCTCGACGTCGCGGTCGATGATCGAGACGTCGACGCCGCGCGCCAGCAGGGCCTGGCTGGCCACCTGGCCGAAACGCCCGAATCCGATCAGCAGCACGCTGCCACGCAAGCCCTCAGGCGCTTGCGCGCCAGCCGTTGATGCCGACTTGGCGGGCGCCAGCCAGCGCAACAAACCCACGGCCAGCGGCGTCAGCGCCATCGACAGGATGACGATCGCCGTCATCACCGCGTTCATCGTGCCGTCGACCAGCCCTGCGGCCAGGGCTGCGGTGTACAGCACGAAGGCGAACTCGCCACCCTGGGCCATCATCACCATGCGGTGGGCGGCGTCGGCATGGCGGCTGCCGAAGGCCCGCGCCACCAGGTAGATGCCGACCGACTTGACGAGCATGAACACCAGCACGCCGCCGGCGATCTGCTGCCAGTGGCTGGCGAACACACCCAGGTCCAGCGACATGCCCACGCTCAGGAAGAACAGGCCGAGCAGGATGCCGCGGAAAGGCTCGATGTCGGCCTCGAGCTGATGACGAAAGCTCGATTCCGACAGCATCACACCGGCCAGGAAAGCCCCCATCGCCATCGACAGGCCGGCCGACTGCATGAGCAGCGCCGAGCCCAGCACCACCAGCAGCGCTGCCGCGGTCATGACCTCGCGCGCCTTGGCCGCTGCCAGCACCCGGAACATCGGATTGAGCAGCCACCGGCCGGCCGCCACCACGGCGGCCACCGCCACGCAGGCCACCGCCACCACCTGCCACAGCGGTTGGGTCGAAGCCGCGTGCACGGGCGCAATCAAGGCGACCACCAGCAGCAGCGGAACGATCGCCAGGTCTTCCAGCAGCAGGATCGACACCACCTTCTGGCCTCGCGGCGTCACGGTTTCTCCGCGCTCGTCCATCAGCAGCATCACCGTCGCCGTGGACGTGAGCACGAAGCCCATGGCAGCGACGAAGGCGATCTTCCAGCTCAGGCCGAAGGCCATGCCCACGCCGCTGAGCAGCGCGCCGCAGACCAGCACCTGCGCCAGCCCCAGGCCGAAGATGTCACGACGCAGGCTCCACAGGCGCGTGGGCTGCATCTCCAGGCCGATGATGAAGAGGAACATGACCACGCCGAGTTCGGCCACGTGCAGCACGGCGGCGGGGTCCGAGAACAGCGCCAGCCCGTGCGGCCCGATCACCAGCCCGGCGGCCAGATAGCCCAGCACCGAGCCCAGCCCGAGCTTCTTGAACAGTGGCACGGCCACGACCCCGGCCGCCAGCAAGGCCACCACCTGTACGAGCTGTTCGCCACCCGCTGCCGCCATGAGTCCACCCCTGTCCTTGTGAGTACGCGGCCAGGGCCGGCCGTGCGCTGCGTGTTCTACCCCATGGCAAAGACATCCGGTACCAGTAAGCTCGGCAGACGACGCCGTCACAGTCTCATCATTTCAAAGAACCTCTCTTCAAGCACGACGTCGCCCTCTGCGGGCTGGCACCAGGAACTCCTGGCCGGTGGCGTAGGCGGACTGGTCACGCTGGCCCTGCTGCTCAGCCTGGGCGCGCTGGCCTTTTCACCCCTGGGCAGCGAAGCCGCCCGTGTGGGTGCGGTGGCGGCGTTCACCACCAGTGCGGTGGGCGGCGTGATCTACGCGCTGGCGGCAGCCTCGCGCCTGCCCTGCGGTGGCGCGTCGACCACGACCACCGTGATGATCGCGGCCATGCTGGCCGGCGTGCTGCTCGACCCCGCACTGCCCGTCACCCTGCCGGCACGACTGGCCTGCGCGCTGGCCGCCGTGGCCTGCGCCGTGGCCACGATGGGCGCGATCCAGCTCCTGATCGCGGGCGCAGGCTGGGCCGAGCTGGTGCGCAAGGTGCCACAGCCGGTGCTGGCGGGCTTTGCCAATGCGATTGCAGTGCTGGTGCTGATGGCGCAGTTCCAGCCCTTGCTGGGCTCCGAAATGTCGGCCCTGGTCCGCGACGGCTGGGGCGCGCTGTCGCGCCTGCAGCCGGGCGCCCTGCTGCTCGGGCTGGGCACCGCGCTGCTGCTGGGCACAATGCTGACCTGGCGGCCACGCTGGCCGACCGCGCTGCTGGCAGTGCTGGCGGGATCGCTCGTCCATGCTGCCGCGGGCCACTGGCTGCCGAGCTTGAACCTGGGCCCGACGGTGGGCACGATCACGCTCGACCTGCCCATCACCCAGGTCTGGGCCGCGCTGCACACCGATGCCGACCCGATCGGGGGGGCACTGCAGTCCTTCGTGCACCGGCACTGGACCACCCTGGTCGGCACGGGCGCAGCGCTGGCCGTGGTGGGGGCCCTGGAATCGCTGCTCGTGGCGCTGGACATGGACCAGCGCACCCAGCACCGTACCAACGCCAGGCGCGAGCTCGCGGCCCTGGGGCTGGCCAACCTGCTGGGCAGTGTGTGCGGGGCGCTGCCACTGGGCACCTCCCGCGCACGCACGGCTGCGACGGTGCAGGCCGGCGGCCACCGCAAGACCGCGGCGCTCGCCTCGAGCGCCACGTCGCTGCTGCTGTTCGTGGCCGGCGCGCCCTTGCTGAACTGGCTGCCGCTTGCGGTGCTGGCCGGGGTGATGGTCAGCGTCGCCTGGACGCTCTTCGACCCGTGGACCCGCAGCCTGCTGGCCAAGCTGCTGGGCGGCGAGCGTTCCGCGGCCCTCTGGCAAAGCCTGGCGGTGGTGCTCGGCGTGCTGGTCACCACGGTCTGGAAAGGGCCGCTGTTCGGCGTGCTGCTGGGCATTGGCCTGGCGGTGCTGAACTTCGTGAGGCTGCTCGGCCGTTCGCTGGTACGGGGGCGCTGCAGCGCGGCGCAGCGCCCGTCGCGGCGCGTCTACCCGGCGTCCAGCGAAGGGCTGCTGGCACCGCTGCGCCAGCACATCGAAGTGCTGGAACTGGAAGGTCCGCTGTTCTTCGGCAATGCCGAGCAACTGGGCCCGCTGGGCGACGCCCTGCCCGACACGACCCGCGTGCTCGTGCTCGACCTGCGCCGGGTCAGCGCCGTCGACGAGTCCGGCGCGCAGTCGCTGGCGCGCCTGGCGCATTCGCTGCGACAGCGGGGCATCGCCCTGCTGCTGGCCAGCGTGCAGTCGGACATGGCCATGGGCTTGCGGCTGAACCTGTTCGGAGCGGCCGGCCACGACGGCATCGAGTGGTTCGTGGACGCCGACCACGCGATCGAAGCCGCGGAGGAACGCCTGCTGCGACCCGCGCTGGCGGCGGCCCAACACCAGGCCACCGCCAGCTTCGAGGCGCCGGTGAACGCCCTGCTCGAAGGCCTGGACCCCACCCAGCAGGCTCTCGTCTACGACCGCCTGGTGGCGCGCCGCGTCGCTGCCGGCGAAACCGTGTTCCGTCATGGCGAAGCCGCCGATGCGGTGTACCTGGTGGTGAGCGGCTCGATCCGCATCCAGGCGCCACGCATGGGTGCCAGCGCCGGGCCACGCTACGCCAGCCTGGCGCCGGGCACGATGTTCGGCGAAGCCGCGCTGCTGGACGGCGGCGGCCGCACCGCCGATGCCGTGGCCGATGTCGACACCGAACTGCTGCGGCTGGACCAGGCCGCGCTGGAAGCCCTGGCGCGCGAACATCCTGCATTGGGCAGCCGCTTGTATCGCAACCTGGCCGCCTACCTGGCGCGGCGGCTGCGCATTGCCAGCATGGCCTGGTCTGCCGCAGCCGGCTGAGCACTGATCCGGCAAGTGCAGGGCAGCCCCGCCGCCGTGGCACAGGATCCGGGCATTCGCCTACAGCAGTGCCTTGGCCGCTTCCATGCGCAAGGCCAGCGGCGCCGTGGGATCGTTCATCACCGACAGCAGGAACTGGCGTGCCGCGGGTTCGGATGAGGTGGTCGAGTCGGCCTGCGTGCGGTGCGCAGGCGCAGGACCGGGGGCAGCAGGCTGCAGCAGCGCCAGGGCGGCATCCCACTGGGCCGGACGGATGCAAGCCAAAGGCGCGAGCAGGTCGGCCTGGCCATCGTCGTTCGGAGGCAAGTCGAGCCAGGGAGTCTCTGCGAACAACGCCGTCAGGTCAGGCGCAATGAAGGCCGACCACCGGCCATCGCCCTCGGGCTGACCCGGCAGGCGCGCCGGAACAGCGGCCAGGCGCGAAGGCGGCAGCTCCGGGAGATAGCGGCGACACAGCGCCTGCAGGAACAAGCGACCCCGTTCGGAATCGATCGGCTGCTGCAGCGAAAACCAAAGCTGCAAGCCGTCGACACCATTCGCCGCAATCGCCGGGGCCGGCAAGTCCAGATCAGCCTGCACCCCGCGCCACAGGCCAGCCAACGCGTCCCAATCGGCCGGACGCGCCAGCTCGAGGACGAGCACCCGGGTCGGCGAATCGCCAGGGGCGGGACCGTCGATTTCAGGCAGCACGTAGAGACGGCGGATTTCGCGCGCGAGACGGTTCATGGGGAGGCGAGGTTCAGGCATGGCGCGACTGTAACGAGCGCGCCCTGATCCAACTGCGGGTGCGCTCGGCGGTGTCGGCCTTGTCCCACAGGCGTAGGCGCAGCTGTCCGAGCGACACGGCGGCCACGGGCCGCCAGACTGGCTATATCGGTTGCTTTGTGCCGCCATTGCGCCGCCTCGACGTGGGCGCCGAACCACTCTCCATCGCCATGGAACACCCAATGAACAAGACCGATCGGACTTTCGTGCCCCAGGGCCTCAACAAGCACTCGCGCACTCTGACGGGCCTGCTGGCAGCGGCCGGCGTTGTTGTCCTGACGGCCTGCGCCAGCACACCCCCGCCGACGGCACAGATGGCCGTGGCCCGCGCCTCGGTGGAACGAGCCACCGGCCCGGCGGCCGCAGAGGCGCCCATCGAGATGGCGGCGGCCCGCGACAAGCTGAATCGCGCCAACGCGGCACTGGCCGCCAAGGACTTCCCGCTGGCCAAGCGCCTGGCTGAAGAAGCCGAAGCCGACGCAACCCTGGCCGAAGCGCGCTCGAGAAACGTTCGCTCGGCGCGTGCCCTGACCGAGGTGCGTGACGGCATCCGCATGCTGCGCGAGGAAATGTCGCGCAAGCCGATGTCCCCGTCCTGAGTCCGACGCTTGCAACGCTTCCGACCCCAGCGTCGATCGTCGCACCGAACCCCCTACATCAAGAGAACTCCATGAACCGTACCCACATCGCTGGCGCCGTGCTCGCCAGCTTGCTGCTCGGCGCTTGCGCCACCACCACGGCACCGCCGCCCGAACTCGTGGCCGCACGCACGGCCGTGCGCACCGCCGAACTGGACCCGGCCGTGCTGTCGATGGCACCGCTGGAGCTGAAGAAGGCAACCGATTCGCTGAACCGCGCCAACAGCCTGCTGACCCAGGGCGAGCCCCTGGTCGACATCGCCAGTGCAGCGCACATCGCCGGTCAGCAGGCCCGCACCGCCGTGGCCATTGCCCAGGCCAAGACCAACGACGCTGCGATCGCCAGTGCCGACGTCGAGCGTGAACGTGCACGCGCCGACATCCGCACCGCCGAAGCGCAACGTGCCCTGGCGCAGGCCAACACGGCGACGAACCAGGCCAATGCGGCAACCGCCCAGGCCCAGGCCGCGCGCCAACAGACGGCGACGGCGCAGCAACGCGCCACCGGCGCCGAAGCCCAGGCTGCAGCGGCGCAAGCCAGTGCGGCTGCGGCCATGCAGCAAAACGCGGAACTGCAGCAGCAACTGGCCGAGCTGCAGGCCCGCCAGACCGAGCGCGGCATGCTCGTGACACTGGGCGACGTGCTGTTCGAGTTTGGCCGCGCGGACGTCAAGCCCGGTGCCGAAAACGCATTGCGCAAGCTGGCCGAATTCCTGCAAAAGAACCCCACGCGCCGCATCCTGATCGAGGGCCACACCGACAGCGTGGGTTCGGCTGCAGCCAACGACGCCTTGTCGATGCGGCGTGCGCAGGCCGTGGGCAACGCCCTCCAGCGCCTTGGCGTGCCCGCCGAACGCGTGACGACGGTGGGTTATGGCAAGGACTACCCCATCGCCGACAACAACACCGACACGAACCGGGCCCTCAACCGTCGCGTCGAGGTCTACATCGCCGACAACGACCAGCCGGTTCGCCAGCGCCGCTGACCAACCTGATTCCCGTGCCGACCCTCCCTGGGTCGGCATGTCACGCGCCACCAGGAGATTGCCATGAAGAACCTGCACCAGACGGCCTCGCACTGGGCCACTGCCGCCGACGGCTCGGCGCCAGAAACGTCGCCAGGCGAACTGACGATGCTGGGTGATCACCTGGCCTGCTGCAAAACGGGCGCGGGCAGCTGGCGAGCGGCAGCAGAACACCTGCACGGTTTCGCGGCGCCAAGGGTCATCACGACACTGGCCGCGGTCACGGCCGTCCTGGCTGCTGCTGCAGTGTTCTTCTAGGACATGGCGCGGGCTGCGACCGAGGGCTCCATTTCCAGGCTTTTCCCCAATGCGCCTGCTGCGCTGGGCGAGTTGCTCGACCCCGCGAGGGGCAGCCTGCAGGCACCGCTGCGTGCCGAGATCTTCGGACCGCAGCGTTTCGCCGAACACGGCCGCAGCCTGGGCGAAAGTCACCGTGCGGCACGCGGACCCTGGCGCGGACCGGGCTTCTTCCCGCAGCTTCGCGACAACATTGCGGTCTTGCGCGAGGCACACCGCTACATCGGCACGCAGGCGGCCACCGGTTACGACATCAGCCCGGCCGCCGAGTGGCTGCTGGACAACTTTCACCTCATCGAAGCGCAGCTCGAGCAGGTCCACGCCGGCCTGCCGCGCAGCTACTTCCGCGCGCTTCCGCGGCTGCTCGATGAACCGCTGGCCGGCCTGCCGCGCATCTATGGCGTGGCCTGGGCCTTCGTCGCCCACACCGACGGCGCCTTCGACGCCGACCTGCTGGCGGCCTTCCTCGACGCCTACCAGCAACCACGCCCGCTGGAGCTCAGCGAGATCTGGGCCTTGCCCACGACACTGCGTGTCGTGCTCGTCGAGAACCTGCGACGTCTGGCCGAACGGGTGGCCACGAACAAGGCGGCGCGCGAGCTCGCCAACCGCTGCTGCGACGAGATCGGCCGTTTCGAAGCGCCCCTGCTCCAGCAGATGCTGGCCGATCTGTCCCGACGCGGCGTCGACCGAATCTTCCTGGCGCAGATGGCGCTGCGGCTGGACGCCGGCGCCGAAGCGCCAGCCAGCGTGGCCCGCGACTGGCTTCACGCCGTGCTGCCGGACGCGGCAGCGGCCCTGGCCCAGCAGACCGCCGATCAGGCCGCCGACAACCTGAGCGTGAGCAATGCCCTGAGCTCGCTGCGCCAGGTGGGTGAAGCCGACTGGCCCGAGATCGTCGGCCGCATCAGCCTGCTGATGCAGGCCATGCTGGGCGCCGCAAGTTTCAAGGCCGAACACCCGGCCACGCGCGACCGTTCGCTGCACGCCATCGAGACCCTCGCGCGGCGCACCGGCTTGAGCGAACAGGACGTGGCGCAGACCCTGCTGTTGCACATGGCGCAGTCGCCGGCGACGCCCTCAGGGCAGGATGGCATCGCCGCACCAGCGCGGCCCGGCGGTGATGCCCATGTTGGTGCCGACCCGGGTGTCGGCGCTGGCGCGACCGACGCCAACCGGACCGCCTGCGCCGGCCACTGGTTGCTCGGCGAGGGCCGGCCGGCGCTGTTGCTGGCCCTGGGCCAGGCCCCCCGCCCGGCCTGGCGCCAGCCCGAGTTCTGGCGCCAGGCCGTGCTGCCCGCCTACCTGGGCACGCTGCTGCTCGGCACACTGCTCCTGGTGGCATGGCTGCTCGCCCCCATGGCATTGGCGGCCCAGGGACTGGGGACAGCGACGGTGGTGCTGGTGGCACTGCTCATGGTCTTTCCGGCCTCGGAAACCGTGATCGCCGTCGTCGCCCGGCTGATCAGCGAATCGGTGCGCCCGGCACACTTGCCACGCCTGGTGCTGGCCGCAGGCATTCCGCGGGAGCATCGCGTGCTGGTCGTCGTGCCTGCCCTGCTCACCGACGTGACCTCGACCCGCGACCTCGTCCACCGTCTGCACCTGCACCACCTGGCGAACCCGGAGACGAACGCGCAGTTCGCGCTGCTCACCGACGGGGCCGACGCGGACAGCCCCCAACTCAGCACCGACGCCGCCCTGCTGGCCGACGCCGTGGGCCAGATCGAGGCACTGAACGCCCGCTACCCTACACCCGCCACGGGCGCCGACACGGTACCCCGCTTCATCCTGCTTCATCGCGAACGCGACTACAGCCCCACTGAGCGTCGCTGGATCGGCTGGGAACGCAAGCGGGGCAAACTCGAGCTGCTGATGGCCGCCCTGGCCCAGCCCGTCACGCCGGGCCTGGCCATCGCGCCTTCGGCCTTCGTGGCGCTGGGCGCCGTGTCGCGCATCGCCGCCGGCACCCCTTACGTGGTGACGCTGGACAGCGACACCCAGCTGCCGCCGGGCCGTCTGCGCGAACTTGTCGGCGTCGCCGCCCACCCACAGAACCGGCCGCAGCTCGCCGCCGACGGCCGCAGCGTCGTTCGCGGCTACACCATCCTGCAGCCGCGTGTGGTCACGCCGCTGCCCGCCCCGCGCGAGTACACGCGCTATCACTGGCTGTTCGCCGGCCAGTGCGGCATCGACCCCTACAGCGCCGCGAGTTCAGAGCTTTACCAGGACCTCTTCGGCGAAGGCAGCTTCAGCGGCAAGGGCCTGCTCGACGTCCGCGCCATGCACGCCGTGCTGTCCGGGGGGCTGCCTGAAGGCCTGGTGCTGAGCCACGATCTGCTCGAAGGCGCGCTGACCCGCTGCGCCACCGTCACCGACATCGCCGTGGCCGAGGACGCGCCTTTCCACGCCGACGTCGCCGCCGCGCGCGTGCACCGCTGGACCCGAGGAGACTGGCAGCTGCTGCCCTTCCTGATCGCACCGCTGCTGCGCCGTCAACCCGCCGGCGACAGGCCGCAGCTGAGTGCGGTCAACCGGTGGAAGATGTTCGACAACCTGCGCCGCTCACTGGTCGCACCGATGGCGCTGGGGCTGTTGCTGCTGGCACTGGCCGGCATCGGACCGTCGCCCTGGGTGGTGCTGGCGCTGGTGCTGGCGGCCTTCACGGCCGGACCGCTGATGGGCGCCGTGGCCGGGCTGTCGCCGAGCCGGGACGACGTCGCGAAACAGCACTTCTATTGCCAGGCGGGCGTCGAGCTCGCCCGGGCGCTGCTGGGCGGGCTGTGGCACCTGGCGCAGATGCTGCAGGCAGCGACCATGGCCACCGACGCCATCGTGCGTGCGCTCTACCGCATGGCGGTGAGCCGCCGCCACCTGCTGCAATGGACCACCGCGGCCGCGGCGGCGGCCCAGGCCAGGTCCAGCCTGAGCGCGGTCATGCGCCAGCACTGGACGATGCCGATCGTGGCCTCTCTCCTGGCCCTGCTGCTGCTGGCTGCCGGCACACCCACGCCAGCGCTCGCGGTAAGCCTGTGCGCGCTGTGGGCGGCGTCGCCCCTGTTGACCTGGTGGGCCAGCCGCCACGCGCCCCAGCGGCCGAACGGCGAGGACGAGGCACTGCCCGCCGCTGAATCCGCTGCGCTGCATGACATCGCACGCGACACCTGGCGCTATTTCGAACGTGTCGTGACGGCGCGCGACCAGCACCTGCCACCCGACAACCTGCAGACCGCGCCGCACGACATGCTGGCGCACCGCACCTCGCCCACCAACATCGGCATGTACCTGCTGGCCTCGGCCTGCGCCCGGCAGTTCGGCTGGATCGGTGTGCAGGATCTGATGGCGCGTTTGGAAGCCACGCTCGACACCATGGACCGGCTGCCGCGCCACCGCGGCCATTTCCTGAACTGGTACGACACCGAGACCGCCACCGCCCTGCTGCCGATGTACGTGTCCACCGTCGACAGCGGCAACCTCAGCGGCCACCTGCTGGCGGTGGCGCAGGCGTGCCGGGAACTGGGCGCGCGCCCCCTGGACCCGGCCGCTGCGAAGGCGGCCCGCGCCGCGTCACGCCGGCGCCTGGCCACGCTGCTGCCGCTGGCGACTCGACGTCAGCCCGAAGGCCGCCAAGCCTTGCGCTGGGCCCTGGCCGACGCGCGCGCCATGCAGCAGTCGAACGCGCTCGACGCCCAGGCCGACGCCGCCATGGCCGGCCTACGTCTGCTGGCGCTGGCAGACCGCTGCGAACGCCTCGCCGTCGAGCCCGACTACGCCTTCCTCTACAACCCGCGCCGGCGCCTGCTGCACATCGGCTACCGCGTCGCCGAGCAGACGCTCGACGGCAGCTTCTACGACCTGCTCGCATCGGAATCCCGCCTCACCAGCCTGCTGGCCGTGGCGAAGGGCGACGTGCCGGTGCGTCACTGGGCGGCACTGGGACGGCCGTTCTTCGCCGTCGGCGCCGGGGTCGGCCTGCGCTCTTGGTCGGGCTCGATGTTCGAGTACCTGATGCCCACGCTGGTGCTCGACGAACCTGCCGGCAGCGTGCTGCACAGCGCCTGCCAGTCGGCGCTGGACCAGCAGATGGCCTTCGCCGAGGCCATGCAGGTGCCCTGGGGCATCTCCGAATCGGCCTACGCCGGCAGCGACCACACGCTGGCTTACCAGTACGCACCGCAGGGCGTGCCGCGCCTGGCGCTGCGGCGCACCCCGGGCGACGAACTGGTCGTGGCACCGTATGCCACGGCGCTGGCGGCACAGATCGCGCCGCGGCGCGCCTGTCGCAACTTCGCAGCGCTGCAGGCCCTGGGCGCCCGAGGGCGCTACGGGTTCATCGAGGCCGTGGACTATTCGCCCGCGCGCCAGCTGAACGGTGGCCGCTGCACGCTCGTCAGCACCTACATGGCACACCACCAGGGCATGAGCATCGTCGCCCTGGCCAATGTGCTGCTGGCAGGCTGCGCGCAGCGCTGGGGGATGGCGCCACCACTCCTGGAAGCCGTGGGATCGCTGCTGCACGAACGCCCGCCGCGCGAGGTGTCCACCCTGGCCTCGCCCCCGGCCAGCGCGCCGCCCCAGGGCCTGCAACGGCCCACGCCCGGCCTGCTGCGCGAGCTGCAGCCCGCCCGCCACGCGGTCGAACCGACGCAGCTGCTGGGCAACGGGCGCTACAGCGTCAGCCTGCGAGCCAATGGCGCCGGCAGCAGCCGCTGGGGTGGGCTGGGCATCACCCGCAGCCGCGACGACGCACTGCGCGACAGCTACGGCAGCTTCTTCTACCTGCGACCCTTGCGCGCGGGGCCGACGGTGTCGCTGACCAGCCACCCTGCGCCCGACGCCCAGGCCCGCTACGCCTGCAGCTTCCACGCCGACCGGGTCTGCTTCGACACCCGCTGGCCGCAGCTGCACAGCCGCATCACGGTCTGGGTGAGCCCGGAAGACGACATCGAATTCCGCCAGATCGAACTGCGCAACCAGGGCCATGGCGTGCTCGACCTCGAGCTCGTCTCGGCCTTCGAGGTGACCCTGTCCGACCCGCGGGCCGACGAGGCCCACCCGGCCTTCACCAACATGTTCGTGCGCGCCGACTGGGACGCCGACCAGCAGACCCTGCTCTTCAGCCGCCGGCCGCGCCTGCCCAGCGAAGCGTCCCTGCAGATGGCGCACTTCATCACCGCCAGCAGCGCGTCGCGCCTGCAGCTGCGGGCGCAGACCGACCGCCAGCACTGGGCCGGGCGCAACCGCGCGGCAGATGCACCGCTGGCGGGGCTGGACGGACCCGTGCCCGACACCGGCCTGGACCCGGTCTGTGCCTTGGCCGTGCGCCTGCAGATCCCGCCTGGCGCGAAGATCCAGCTCACCTTCGCCACCGCCGCTTCCGACAACGCGGCAACGCTGCGTGCGGTGGTCGACAAGTACCGCCAGCCCAGCCATGTCGAGCGCGCCTCGCTGATGTCGGCCACGCTCACCGGCATCCGCCTGCGCAGCCTGCGGGTCAGCACCGAGAACCTGCTGGCCGTGCAGATGCTCAGCACGGCGCTGGCACTCAGCCTGTCTCGGCCGACGCTCGCGGCACCGGCAAGCCTGGTTGCGCCCAACGACGCGCCGGCACAGTGCGACAAGCGGCTGCTGTGGCGCTTCGGCATCTCGGGCGACAGGCCGCTGCTGCTGGTGTCGGCCTCGGGCGAACAGGGACTGGGCATGCTGCGCGCGCTGGCACACGCCTTGCGTTTGTGGGCCTGGGGCGGCCTCGCCTGCGACCTGGTGGTGATCAATGCCGAGGCCACGTCCTACCAGATGCTACTCCAGCGTGAAGCGGTGGCGCTGCGCGACCGCCACGCGGCCGACACCGCGGCCATGCCGCATGCCGGCAACGGCGCCACCGCCATGCATCTGCTGAGCGCCGGCGACCTGAGCCCCGCTGAAATCGCCACGCTGAACACCTTGGCACGGGTGCGTCTGCGCGCCGATGGCCGGCCGCTGGCTCACCATGTGCAGGCCTGGTGTGCACTGCACGAGCAGGCGCGCCAGCTGCGCGGCGCGCAGGCGGCCAGTCCGCTCACGCAAGCCCCTGCGGGCCGCACAGCGCCCCAGCCCAGCGAAGGGCATTTCGATGCCGGCACGGGCGAGTTCCGCTTCCCGGTCGACACCGGCAGGCGCCCGCAGCGGCCCTGGATCAATGTGCTGTCCAACCCGCAGTTCGGCGCGCAGATCTCCGAGGCCGGCGGCGGCTACACCTGGGCCCGCAACAGTCGGCTGAACCAGCTCACCGCTTGGTCGAACGACCCGGTGGCCGACCCGCCTTCGGAGTGGTTCGTGCTGCAGGACCGCCGCACCGGCCAAAGCTGGAGCGTGACGCCCTCGGCCTGGGGCCGCGCCGACGCCGTCTACCACGTCGCCCACGGCCAGGGCAGCAGCCACATCGGCCACCGCCTGGGCGAACTGGAGGTGAACGCGAGCTGGTGCGTCGACCCCCAGACCGCCGTCAAGCAGGTGCGTCTGCGCCTGGTCAACCGGGGCCATCGTGCGGTGTCGCTGCGCGTGCTGGGCATGGTCGAATGGCTGATGGGTGCACAGCGCAGCGACCGCGCCACCGTGCACACCGCCCACCAGCGGGCCGCCGGCTTCACTGCCCTGCACGCCACGCAACGCGAAGCCTCGGCGGGCTTCGGCCAGGGTACGGCCTTCCTCGCGCTGGCCACGCCCGCCGAACGCCCGCCCGGCGAGCCGGGCCAGGGCCACAGCGCTGTCGACTGGACCTGCGACCGCCGCGAATTCTTCGACAGCGCCGGCCGGCTGCAGCTGCCGGGCGCCTTGCTGCGACGCGCCGGCGCCGGTCTGGACCCGTGCGCGGCGCTGTCCGAAACGCTCGAGCTCGTGGCTGGCGACAGCGCCGAATGCGTCTTCCTGATCGGTTATGCCGACAACCCCGCGGCGGCCCGCCAGCTGGCTGCGCTGGCGGTGGCCGTGCCGCCGCTGGCGCGGCTGGAAGCGGTGCGCGCGGGCTGGGATTCCCTGCTCGGCGCCACCGCGGTGAAGACCCCCGACCCGTTGTTCGACGTGATGGTCAACCGTTGGCTGCTCTACCAGACCGTGAGTTGCCGCCTGTGGGCCAAGGCCGCCTTCTACCAGGCAGGCGGCGCCACCGGCTTTCGTGACCAACTGCAGGACGCCATGGCCCTGGTCTGGGCGGCGCCTGACATGCTGCGGGCGCAGATCGTGGTGTGCGCATCGCGCCAGTTCCCGCAAGGCGACGTGCAGCTCTGGTGGCATGCACCCACCGGTGCCGGCGTTCGCACCCACTTTTCCGACGACCTGCTGTGGTTGCCGCACGCCTGCGTG
>JANOBX010000200.1:0-22255 GCA_031411875.1 Burkholderiales bacterium
GGTCTGGTGGAGCCAGGGCTACAGCGAACCGGGTTCGGGAAGCGACCTGGCCAGCCTGAAGTGCAAGGCCGAACGAATTTCGACGAATACGGGCGACAAGTACATCGTCAACGGCCAGAAGACCTGGACCACGCTGGGCCAGCACGGCGACTGGATCTTCTGCCTCGTGCGCACCAGCCACGAAGGCAAGCCGCAGGCGGGCATCAGCTTCCTGCTCATCGACATGAAGTCGCCCGGCATCACCGTCCGCCCCATCGTGCTGCTGGACGGCGAGCCCGAGGTCAACGAAGTGTGGTTCGACAACGTCGAGGTTCCGGCCGAGAACCTGATCGGCGAGGAGAACAAGGGCTGGACCTATGCCAAGCACCTGCTGGCGCACGAACGCACCAACATCGCCGACGTGAACCGCGCCAAGCGTGAGCTCGAACGCCTGAAGCGCATCGCCAAGGCCGAAGGCGTCTACGACGAAGCACGCTTCCGCGACCAGATCGTCCTGCTCGAGGTCGACGTGGTGGCACTCGAGATGATGGTGCTGCGCGTGCTGTCGGCTGAAAAGAACGGCAAGCAGAGCCTGGACGTGGCCGGCCTGCTGAAGATCCGCGGCAGCGAGATCCAGCAGCGCTACACCGAGCTGATGATGCTGGCCGCCGGCCCGCTGGCCCGCCCATTCATCTGGGAAGCCATGGAAGCCGGCTGGCAGGGCGACGTCGCGCTGGACGCCAGCCTGCTGCCCCTGGCCGGCACCTACTTCAACATGCGCAAGACCACCATCTATGGCGGCAGCAACGAAGTCCAGAAGAACATCGTCGCGCAGACGGTGCTGGGCTGAAGCGGCTGGCACAGCGGAAGGAAACACACCATGGACTTCGACTTCACCGACGACCAGATCTCGCTGCGCGACGCCGTGCAGCGCTGGGTGGAAAAAGGCTTCGGCTTCCCCCGCCGACATGCGCTGGCCAAGGCCGGTGGCGCCACCCGCGCGGTCTACGGCGAACTGGCCGACCTGGGCCTGACCGGCCTGGCCATCCCCGAAGCCCAGGGCGGCATGGGCTTCGGCGCCGTGGAGGCCATGGTGGTGTGCGAGGAACTCGGCCGCGGCCTGGTGAACGCACCGTTTGCCGAAGCCGCGCTCGTCGCCCCGGTGCTGCTGGCCGGCGCCCCCGAGGTGCTGAAGGCAGCCTGGCTGCCGCGCATGGCCAGCGGCGACGTGCTCGTGGTGCCGGCGCTCTGGGAAGCCCGCTCCCGCTACCGCCTGCAGCACGTGCACGCCAGTGCCCGCCAGGAAGGCAGCGTGTGGGCCCTGACGGGGGTGAAGACCCTGGTGCCGGCCGGTGACGAGGCCGACGCCTTCATCGTCAGCGCCAGGATCACGGGCAAGACCGACGACGCGGCCGGCATCGGCCTCTTCCTGGTGGAACGCGGCGCGGCCAACGTGCGCGGCTTCCCCACCCAGGACGGTGCCCGCGCCGCCGAACTGGGCATGGCGCTGACACCGGCGCAGCTGATCAGCAGCGACGCCTTCGCCAGCCTGCAGACTGCTGCCGACGTCGCCGTGGCAGCCCATTGCGCCGAAGCCGTGGGCCTGATGGACGCGCTGGTGGCCATCACCGCCGATTACATGAACACGCGCAAGCAGTTCAACGTGCCGATCGCCAGCTTCCAGGCCCTGCGCCACCGCATGGCCGACGTGAAGATGCAACTGGAACTGGGCCGTTCGATGAGCTACTACGCCAGCCTGAAGCTGGGCGAACCCCCGGCGCAGCGGCGCCGCGCCATCAGTCAGGCCCGCGTGCAGCTGGGGCAGAGCATGCGCACGGTCAGCCAGCAGTGCATTCAGCTGCACGGCGGCATCGGCGTCACCGACGAGTACATCGCCAGCCACTACTTCAAGCGCCTGACCATGCTGGAACTGAGCTGGGGCGACAGCCTGCACCACCTGGGCGAGGTCTCGGCACACATGCAGGACAGCGCCGGTGTGTTTGCCTAGTTGCGCCGGTTGAAGCTCGCGCCGGGTTCGATCACCGACGTGTCCGGGCTGCTGGCCGGCCACGCGCAGGCCCCCGGGCGCGAGACCGGCTGCACCGTGGTCCTCTGCCCGCCCGGCACCGTGGGCGGGGTGGCGCAGCGTGGCGGCGCCCCCGGCACACGCGAGACCGACCTGCTGCGCCCCGAGAACACCGTGAACGTGGTGCATGCGGTGCTGCTCACGGGCGGCAGCGCCTTCGGGCTGGACGCTGCGGGCGGCGTGATGCGCTGGCTCGAAGCGCAAGGCATCGGCCTGCCGGTGGGCAGCGCCGGTGTGCGCGTGCCGATCGTGCCTGCCGCCGTGCTGTTCGACCTGTGGCAGGGCGATGCCCGCATCCGCCCAGACGCCAGCACCGGCCATGCCGCATGCGAGGCGGCGCGTGCTTCAGCACCGCACCAGGGCCGCGTCGGCGCGGGTGCCGGGGCCACTTGCGGCAAGCTCTACGGCATCGAACGCGCCATGCCCGGGGGCATCGGCACGGCTTCGCTGCGCCTGGGCGACATCACCGTGGCCGCCCTGGTGGCCGTGAACGCACTGGGAGACGTGATCGACGCGCAGGGCCGCGTGCTGGCCGGGGCACGCACGTCCGACGGCGCCGGGCTGCAGGACACCAGCGGCTCGCTCTTTGCCGACGCAGCGGCGAACCCGGACGGCCACGGGGGCGCCGGCCCGGCGCGCTGGCGCAGCGCCCTGTCGGCCGGCACGGCCACGACGCTCGGCGTGGTCGCCACCGACGCCCTGCTCGACAAGTCCGCCGTCACGCAACTGGCGCAGCTTGCCCAACATGGCCTGTCCCGTGCCGTCAGCCCGCTTACCGCACACGACGGCGACACCCTGTTCGGCCTGGCCACGGGCGGCGCCGGCCACGGCGGCGACATCAGCGCGCTGGGGGCCTTGGCGGCCGAGGTGGTGGCGCGGGCCATCCGCAATGCCGTCATCGCCACCAACGGCCTGTAGACCGATGCCGGCCTTGCGGATCAGCCAGATCCTGTTCAGCCAGGGATTCGGCACGCGCCGCGATTGCCAGGGTCTGGTGCTGCGCGGCGACGTCACCGTGGCCGGCCGGGTCGTCGACGACCCCGACGAGGCTTTCGACACCGCTGGCCTGGTTTTCACCGTGCAGGGTCGCGCCTGGCCGTTTCATGACAAGGCGCTGGTCATGTTGCACAAGCCCGCCGGCTACGAATGCTCGGCCAAGCCCCGGCACCACCCCAGCGTGATGAGCCTGCTGCCCACGCCGCTGCGCACGCGCGGGCTGCAACCGGTGGGCCGGCTCGACGAGGACACCACGGGGCTGCTGCTGTTCACCGACGACGGCAGCCTCATCCACCGCCTGACCAGCCCCAAGCACCACGTGCCCAAGATCTACGAGGTGACGGCCAAGCACCCCGTCACGGACGCGCAGATCGAGATGCTGCTCCAGGGGGTGGTTCTGGAGGACGATCCGCGGCCGGCCGTGGCCCTGGAAGCCTTGCGGACGGCCGAATGCCATGTGCAGCTGAGCCTGGCCGAAGGCCGCTACCACCAGGTCAAGCGGATGATGGCGGCGGTGGGCAACCGATGTGATGCCCTGCATCGCAGCCGCTTCGGTGCACTGTCGCTGCCAGAAAACCTGCCTCAGACGGGCTGGTCGTGGGTGGACGTGGCGGAGCTCGGGCTCAACGCGCCGCCATCCAGCGCATCGCGCTGAAGGCTGCGGCACCGGCGCTGGCTGCAATGGCCGTGCCCCAGGCCATGTCGACCAGGGCAAGCTTCACGGTCCAGCCGCGCAGGGTGGCCAGATTCGTCATGTCGTAGACACCGTAGGCCACCAGACCGAGCAAGGCCGAACGCAGTACCGCCTGGCCGAGACCGGCGGGCAGGGGCGTCAAGGCCAGCGCGATGAGGCCAGCCGGGAAGCCGAAGTAGAAGATCGCGGCGGGCCCGATGCGGATGGGATCGGCCATCAAGGGGCCAAGCTCGCGCCGGTAGAAGTCCTTCGCGATGAAGCCCAGCCACAGCGCGTCGAGCAGGCCGATGACGAGGAGTGCGGCGCCGTAACCTGCGAGCCAGATTTTCATGAAACGCCGGAGAGAATTGGGAAAGGAAGCGGGCCGGTCCGGAAATCCGAACCGGCCCGGAGCTTACATGCCGTAGCGAGCCTTGGCCGTGGCCACGCAGCTGTCCTTGGCGTCACCCGACATGGTGTCGCAACGTTCGGCGGCCAGCTTGTAGTCGGCCTTCATCTTGGTCTCGTCGGCGTCGTTGCGCGCTTCCGTCACCGCCTTGTTCATCTTGAAGTCGGCTTTCGACTTGTCCAGGGTGGTCTTGGCCTGGGTGACGCAGACGTCCTTGGCGTTGCCCGACAGGTCATCGCACTTTTCCTTGGCCAGCTCATGACGAGCTTCCAGGCGAACTTCGGCCAGCTTGCGGCGGTCGTCGGCCGAGCCGGTGCGCTGAACCTGAAGATGGGCCATGGCCACTTCCTCGCCGCCTTCGGCAGCCTTGCCGCAGATGTCCTTGGCGTTGCCCGCCAGCGTCTTGCAGCTGTCGCGTTCTGCTTGGTAGACCTGCTTGATCTGGTCGCGTGCCAGGCCGAAGGCGTTGTTGGACAGCGCTGTCTGCGCCAGTGCGGCCGAGCCGGCGGTGGCCAGGGTGCAGGCGATGACGATCGACTTGATGGTGGTGTTCATGATGGGGGTCCTCGAGTGTTCAGGTGTTGGGAAGGATGGAAGGGCTGGTCGCAGCAACGGGCGTGATGGTTTCGCGATCGCCCATGCCGATGGGGCGGCCTGCGGCGACCGAGGTCGCCATCGCCAGTGCGCGCATGACGGTGCTGTCCGGGCCGTCCCAGACCTCGGCGCTGCGCGCCTGCACGCACAGCAGGGTCAGGTCAGGGTCGTCGGCACCGCTGAACCAGGGGCGGGCCATGGCCGACCACAGTTCAAGCTTCCGCGACATGTCGTCGACCAGCCGGCCGGTGCCGGCCAGGGAAACGTACAGGCTCTTGGGCTCGTCGCTGAAGGCCACGTTGACCGGCTGCTCGCCGGCTGCGAACTGCGCGGCCATCGACTTGCGCGACACCATGAACCAGATCGCACCCTGGCTGTCCAGCTCCAGCGCCGTCAGGGGGCGCGAAGCCAGCACACCGGCCGGGTCGCGCAAGGTCACCATCGCCGTGCGCAGCCCTTCCAGGCGCTCCGCCAGTCCTTGCATGTCCTTGCTGGGTTGTTCCTGAAATCTCATTCGTCCATCTCCGAAGCGATGCTGGGCTCGAGCCCGATGAAACGAATTTATTCAGCAGATCTGGCCTCGGGCATCGGCGCAAGGGACGACCCGTCGTAGGAGAAGACTGTCGGACGGCCTGCCGAAGCAGGCGATGTCAGGCCAGGACGCGCAGCAGTCTCGCGGCCAGCCCGAGCAGCTGCGTGTTCGGGTCGTTGCGGCCGGCGGCCCGGCGCCTGGCGATCAGCTGCTGCGCAGCACGCGGCATGCGCCGCGCCAGCAAAGCACGCGCCAGGCGGCGGGCGTCACGGCTTCGGAAGAAGGGGTCGGGCAGCTGGGCCAACCACGACTGCAGGGTCGTCTCGTCCAGCACCTGCGGCAGGTTGTAGGGGCCGTGGAAGCCGAAGCAGGCGACATCCGGCCGCCTGTTTTCGAAGGCGAAACGGCGCGCCAGTTCGGGGGGCGCAAAACGCAGGCCGTGAGCCGTTTCGAGCGCAGCACGGTGAATGCGGCAGAGCATCAGGTCTTCGGGGTGTTCCTCGGTGATCAGCGGGTCCAGCCCGGCCTGCAGCAGCTTCTGCGAGCGCAGCGAGAAGCCGCCGTTGCCCACCTGCAATGCCGCGGGCTGCTCTGGCCAGGGCGCGCCGATGTAGTCCCACTCCAGGAACTGGGGCTGCCAGGCACTGGCGTCGCGCACGAAGCCGTCCCACTGCGTCACCAGCACGTGCGAGGTGTCGACGACGCCCGGCAAACGGCGCAGCACCACGTGCGAATAGGCGGCGCCACTGTCGATGGGGCCCACGTCGACGATGTCGATGCCGGGCCCGGCGCCGCCGGCCTGCACACCGTGGGTCAGCAGCACGACACGGGCGAAGTCGATCCGGGCCATGGACAGGCGCAGCGCCTGCGTCGCCAGACCCGGGCTGCGCCCGTCGACGGCGCACAGGGTGACCTGGGGCAGCTGGAGTCTTTGCACGCGGCATTGTGGCTTGCACGACCCGGCGGCTGGCTACACTGCGCGCGCCATGGCCGACCCGACGTCCGTCCTCTTCCCTGCCCTGGGCTCGGCTCCCTTTTGGGCCGTCCCGGCCACGCCATGACCCGACGCGTCGGCATCAGCCTGGGCAACATCGGCGCGCTGCACGACGGCCTGGGTGAATTCGCGCTGCAGATCGGCACCCGCATCGCCGCCGTGGCCCCCCAGTGGCGCGCCCAGTACGACATCGCCATCGATTTCCATCTGCAGGAAAAACTGGGTGCGCTGTTCGGGCCCGAGGTCGGCTACCTGCACGTCAGCCGCTGGCACCGCCTGCGCCACCTGCAGCCCGAGTCCTACACGCTCTGGCATTCGCTGCACCAGCTGAACAAGAACCGCCCGCCGGTGGGCACGCGGGTGCGGCTCGTCACGGTGCACGACCTGAACTACCTGTACGGCCGCAACGCCTTTTCCACCTGGCGCCACGGCCGGCGGACACGCGCCTTGCTGTCGCGCACGGACCATCTGGTCGCCATCAGCCGCCACACGGCGGGCGACGTGCAAAAACACCTGGGCTGGCAGGGCCCCATGCAGGTCGTCCACAACGGCGCGCGCAGTTTTGTCGACCAGCCGCAGACGCCCCTGCCGGGCTGGGAAGGCAGCACAGGCCGCCCTTTCCTCTTCCACCTGAGCCGGATGTCGCCATCGAAGAATCCGCAAGCCATCATTGAACTGGCAAGGGCCTGGCCGGAGATGGGCTTCGTGCTGTGCGGCCCGCCCAGCCAGGACGCGAAGGCCTTGCGCAGCCAGGTGCAGCTGCCCAACCTGCAGTTCCACCTGGGCATCAGCGACGCCCAGAAGGCCTGGGCCTATGCCCACTGCAGCGGCTTCCTGTTTCCTTCGCTGACCGAAGGCTTCGGCCTGCCGCCGATCGAGGCCATGCACTTCGGCAAGCCGGTGTTCCTGTCGCGCCTGACCAGCCTGCCCGAGATCGGCGGCGCGGTGGCGCACTACTTCGACGGCTTCGACCCGACGGCCATGCGCCGGGTGGTCGAGCACGGCCTGGCCCAGGCGGCCCAGCCCGGCCGCGCCGACGCCGTGCGAGCGCATGCCGCCCAGTTCGACTGGGACCGCGCGGCCGCCGCCTACCTCGACCTCTACCGCCAGCTGCTGGGCCTGCCGCCGCGATAATCTGCCGGATGCGTGTCTTTCGCGGTTACCAGGGTCAGGCCCATGCACGTGCTGCCGGCATGCTGCCGGCGCATTGCGCACTCACCATCGGCAATTTCGATGGCGTGCACCGTGGCCACCAGGCCATGCTGGCACTGCTGACGAACGAGGCCCGGCACCGCAAGCTGCCCAGCTGCGTGCTCACCTTCGAGCCGCATCCGCGAGACCATTTCGCGCGCCTGGCCGGCCGGCCCGAGACCGCGCCGGCGCGCATCGCCACGCTGCGCGACAAGCTGGCCGAGCTGGAACGCTGCGGCATCGACCAGGTGGTGGTGCAGCGCTTCGACGCCCGGCTGGCGAGCCTGTCGCCGCAGGCCTTCGTCGATGATGTGCTGCTGGCGGGGCTGGGCGCGCGCGTGGTGCTGGTGGGCGACGACTTCAACTACGGCGCACGCCGCACCGGCAACTACGCCACGCTGGACGCGGCCGGTGCGGCCGGCGGCTTCGACGTCGCGCGCATGCTGAGCTACGAGGTGCACGGGCTGCGCGTGTCCAGCTCGGCGGTGCGCGAGGCGCTGGCCGAAGGTGACATGGCCCGGGCGGCCGAACTGCTGGGGCGGCCCTACAGCATCTCCGGCCACGCCATCCACGGCGCCAAGCTGGGGCGGCAGCTGGGCTTTCGCACCCTGAACCTGCGCTTCGGCCATGCCAAGCCGGCGACGATGGGCATCTTTGTCGTGCAGGTGCACGGTCTGGGGCCGGCAGGTGCCGCACCGGTGCCGGGCGTGGCCAGCCTGGGCGTGCGGCCCACGGTGGAAGAAGCCGGGCGGGTGCTGCTGGAAGTGCACTGCCTGCAGTGGCCGGCATCGCTGGGCATCGAAGGCGGCTACGGGCGCTGCCTGCGCGTGGAGCTGCTGCACAAGCTGCACGACGAGCTGAAGTACGAGTCGCTCGAAGCCTTGCGGGACGGCATCGCCCGGGACACGGCCGAAGCCAGGCGCTGGTTCGGGCTGTGATGGCCCCTTGCATGCAGGCCCCGCCAGGCGGGGCCGTGGATAGAATCCGTGGCATGAATGAGCACAAGGCGCCGGAACACCTGCTGAACGGCTTCGCGCGCTGGCACGCGACCACGCGCCGTCAGGCCACGCGGGACCGAATTATTCGGGCGTAGGCCTTCCAGCACCGCGCCGGCATGCCTGGCGCGTGCAGGGCCTGCTTGCAACCCCGAACAGCCTGGCCGGCGGACACCCCGTCCGCCTGAAGCCAGCCGCACACGCCTTGCCTGCCGCGCCAGCGGCCTCCACGTCATGAACGCACCCGTGAACACCCCCGCCAAGTCCGCGCCCGCCGAGGCCACGCCCGGCAGTGAGTACCGCAGCACCCTGAACCTGCCCGACACCCCGTTTCCCATGCGCGGCGATCTGCCCAAGCGTGAACCGGGCTGGTTGAACGACTGGGAGGGCAGCTACCAGCGCCTGCGCGACGCCCGCATCGGCGCACCCCTGTTCGTGCTGCACGACGGCCCGCCCTATGCCAACGGCAAGCTGCACATCGGCCACGCCGTGAACAAGATCCTGAAGGACATGGTCGTGAAGAACCGGCAGCTGGCCGGCTTCGACGCACGCTACGTGCCGGGCTGGGACTGCCACGGCCTGCCCATCGAGAACCAGGTGGAAAAGGACCACGGCCGCGGCCTGCCGCGCAGCGAGGTGCAGGCCAAGAGCCGCGCCTACGCCACGCAGCAGATCGCCCAGCAGATGGCCGACTTCAAGCGCCTGGGCGTGGTGGGCGACTGGGACCATGTCTACCGCACCATGGACTTCGCCAACGAGGCCGGCGAGATGCGCGTGCTCAAGCGCCTGGTCGAGCGCGGCTTCGTCTACCGCGGCCAGAAGCCGGTGTACTGGTGCTTCGACTGCGGTTCTTCGCTGGCGGAGTTCGAGATCGAATACGCCGACAAGAAGAGCACCTCGGTCGACGTGGCCTTCGCGAGTGCCGAACCTGAGAAGCTCGCCGCCGCCTTCGGCCTGGCCGCGCTGCCGCGCGAAGCCTTCGTCGTGATCTGGACGACCACGCCCTGGACCCTGCCCGCCAACCAGGCTTTGAACCTGAACCCGGCGCTGCGCTATGCGCTGGTGGACACCGAACGCGGCGTGCTGCTGCTGGCCGAAGACTTGGTGGCCGCCTGCCTGGCACGTTACGGCCTGACAGGCACCGTGCTGGCCACGGCCGAAGGCCGGGCGCTGGCCGGGCTGAACTTCCGCCACCCGCTGAGCGCCGTCGACGCCGGCTACGACCGCCTGTCGCCCGTCTACCTGGCGGACTACGCCACGGCCGACGACGGCACCGGCATCGTGCATTCGTCGCCGGCCTATGGCGTGGAAGACTTCAATTCCTGCCTGGCCCACGGCATGAAGGCCGACCAGATCCTGAACCCGGTGCAGGGCAACGGCGCCTACGAAGCCGCGCTGCCACTGTTCGGCGGCCTGCACATCTGGAAGGCCAACCCGGTGATCGTCGAGGCCCTGCGCAGCGCGGGTCGGCTGCTGGCCAGCACAGAGTTCACCCACAGCTACCCGCACTGCTGGCGCCACAAGACGCCGGTGATCTACCGCGCCGCGGCGCAGTGGTTCGTGCGCATGGACGAGGGCGAAGGCGTGTTCACGGTCGACAAGGCGCCGAAGACGCTGCGCCAGACTGCGCTGGACGCGATCGAGCAAACGAACTTCTTCCCCGAAAACGGCCGCGCCCGGCTGCGCGACATGATCGCCGGCCGGCCCGACTGGTGCATCAGCCGCCAGCGCAGCTGGGGCGTGCCCCTGCCCTTCTTCCTGCACAAGGTGACGGGCGAACTGCACCCCGACACCCTGGCGCTGATGGACCGCGCCGCGGAGCTGGTGGCGCAAGGCGGTGTCGAGGCCTGGAGCCAGCTCGACCCGGCCGACTGGCTGGGCACCGAAGGCGACCACTCGGCAGCCCACTACGCCAAGAGCAGCGACATCCTCGACGTCTGGTTCGACAGCGGCAGCACCTTCAGCCACGTGCTGCGCGGCAGCCACGCCGGCACCAGCGCCAACCCCGGCTTCCACACCCAGGGCCCCGAGGCCGACCTGTACCTGGAAGGCCACGACCAGCACCGCGGCTGGTTCCACAGCAGCCTGCTGCTGGGCTGCGCGCTGGAAGGCCGCGCCCCCTACCGAGGCCTGCTCACGCACGGCTTCACGGTCGACGGCCAGGGCCGCAAGATGAGCAAGAGCCTGGGCAACGTGATCGAGATGGGCAAGATCACGCAGCAGCTGGGGGCCGAGATCATCCGCCTGTGGTGTGCGTCCACCGACTATTCAGGCGACCTGGGCATCGACGACAAGATCCTGGCGCGGGTGGTCGACGGCTACCGCCGCATCCGCAACACGCTGCGCTTCCTGCTGGCCAACACCAGCGACTTCGACGCCGCCACGCAGGCCGTGCCGGTGGCCGAGATGCTGGACATCGACCGCTGGGCCCTGGCGCGCGCGGCCGAACTGCAGGCCGAGCTGGCCGGTCGGTTCGACCCGGTGAAAGGCGCGTTCACGGGCGGCCACTACGGCGCCAACGAATTCCACCCAGTCGTCGGCAAGCTCCAGGTGTTCTGCAGCGAAGACCTGGGCGCTTTCTATCTCGACGTGCTGAAGGACCGCCTCTACACCACCGCCGCGGGCTCACATGCCAGGCGCAGCGCGCAGACGGCGCTGTGGCAGATCACGCACGCGATGCTGCGCTGGATGGCGCCTTTCCTCAGCTTCACGGCCGAGGAAGCCTGGGCCGTGGTGAACGCGCAGGGCCAGCCTGGCAGCTTGTTCACACAGACCTTCTGGCGCTTCGACCAAGCCGTGCTGGCCGAGGCCGAGCCCGGCAGCGATCGCCTGGCCCGCTGGGCGCGCATCCGAGCGGTGCGGGACGTGGCGAACAAGGAAATCGAAGCCTTGCGCAGCACCGGCGGGCTCGGTTCTTCCCTGCAGGCCGAAGTGGCCATCACCGCCGGCCCGGAAGACCACGCCGCCCTGGCCAGCCTGGGCGACGACCTGAAGTACGTGCTGATCACCTCTGGCGCCACCCTGTTGCCCGGCAGCAGCCTGCAGGTGCAGGTGGCCAGCCTGCAGGGCCGCGCCGGCATGGCGAAGTGCGACCGCTGCTGGCACTGGCGTGACGACGTCGGCAGCGACGCCGCACACCCCACGATCTGCGGCCGCTGCAGCAGCAACCTGTTCGGCATGGGCGAAGCCCGCTGCTGCGCCTGAGCATGGCCGCAACTCGCAGCGACACGCGATCGCTGGCCTTCTGGCTGGCGCTGGCGGTGGTGGTGATCCTGGCCGACCAGGTGACGAAGACGCTGATCGTGGGCTACTTCCAGCTCGGCGACAGCCGGCCCGTCACCAGCTTCTTCAACCTGGTGCGCGCCCACAACCCGGGTGCCGCCTTCAGTTTCCTGGCCGGGGCCAGCGGCTGGCAGCGCTGGTTCTTCACGGCGCTGGGCATCGTCGTCTCGGGCTTCATCGTCTGGATGATCCGCACCAATCCCGGCCAGAAACTGTTCTGCTTTGCCGTCAGCATGATCATGGGCGGGGCGCTGGGCAACGTCATCGACCGGCTGCTGCACGGGCACGTGATCGACTTCCTGCAGTTCCGCTTCGACTTCCTGGCGCCGATGTTTCCGGGGGGCTACTTTCCCAGCTTCAACATCGCCGACAGCGCCATCACGCTGGGTGCCGTCTGCCTGATCGCAGACGAGATCCTGCGGGTGCGGCGCGGGCGCTGAACAGCCGCTTGTGGGGGCAGTTCCCGATGGCCCCGTGCGCCTGCCAAGGGCCCAATGCTGCGGATGGAGACGCCTGCCAACCCACCTGTTCGTGACCCGGGAACGCCCGCCAGCAGCAGCCCGCGGCTGAACACGCTGCACTGGCGCGACCCGCTCCGCTGGCTGGTTCTGGGCTGGCACGACTTCCGGCGGGCCCCCGCCATCGGCCTGTTCTACGGCCTGTGCTTCATGGTCATGGGCTGGGCGCTGCTGAAGGTCTATGAACACGCGCCGGCCTACACGCTGGCCCTCTCGGCCGGTTTCCTGCTCATGGGGCCCTTCCTGTGCCTGGGCCTTTACCGCGTGAGCCAGCGCCTGGAGGCCGGTGAAAAGCCCGACTTCGGTGATTCGCTGCTGGCCTGGGACCAGCGCATCGGCGCCCTGGGCATCTTCGGCTTCGTGCTGCTGGTGCTGGAGATGCTGTGGGGCCGCGCCACCCTGGTCATCTTCGCCGTCAGCTTCGACGGCATGCCCGACTTCAAGGGTTCCCTGCTGGCCCTGCTGGACCCGGAAAACATCGGCTTCATCGTCGCCTGGGCGGGCGTGGGCGCGGTCTTCGCGACGCTGATCTACGCCATCAGCGTGGTCTCGATCCCGATGATCCTGCATCGCCAGACCGACGCCGTCACGGCCGGCCTGACCAGCCTGCGGCTGGTGCTGACCCAGACTGGGGTGATGCTGTGGTGGGCCTTCCTGATCGCCGCGCTGGTGGGCTTGGCCTTGCTGCCCTGGTTCGCCGGACTGCTGGTCGTCGGCCCGGTGGTGGGGCATGCCAGCTGGCATGCCTACCGCGCGGCCGTGGCCGACGACTGACGGAGCCGGCCGGGGCCCGGTTCAGCGCGCCGTGGGATACGGCGGCAGATGGCGCCCGCGTTCGATGGCGCTGGCCACTTCGCACATCAACGCCAGGTCGATCTGCGCGGGGTCGCGCGGCACGACGTCGTAATGGCAGAGGGTGCCCAGGATCTCGCCTTCAGGCGTCATCACCGGCACGCCGCAATAGGCCATCACCTGTTCGCGCTTCACATGGCCGGTGAGGCGTTCGTCCAGGAGCGAATTTGCAGTGACGAAGGCACCACGCGAGTCGCGCTCATAGCAGCAGTAGGTGGCACTGGCCGGCACTTCGTCCGAGCTTGCAAGCTCAGGATGCTCACGGTCGTAGAAGACGACGGGCCGGGCGCGCTCGCCATCGAAGCGGAAGATTGCGATGAAGCGGTAGTCCGTCTGCAGCAGCAGGTTGCGCAGCGCTGACCTCAGACCGCTGGTCTGCAGCAAGTCCAGAAAATTGTGCAAGGTTCCGGCCGGGGCCGACAGCGCTGGGTCCATGGGTTCAACCGGCCTCCGACCGGGGTGGCCGCCCGTTCACGAGCGTCGACGGTGACACCAGTGAACGGGCTGCGCTGCTCACCCGGGAGTTTATGCGGTCGGCCCTGCGACCACTTGGCCGCACCCGCCGACCGCGCCGCCCGGCCTAGACGGTGATGGCCATGCCGCGGTAGATGCGCGAGCGGTAGCGCGAGTCTTCCGCGTCGGGCAGCGGCGCACCGGCCAACAGCACGGCGCGGCCGAAGCGCCGCACCTCTTCCAGATGCTCGCTTTCCTTGCGCGGTTCTTCGCTGCGCGCACGCCGGGTCAGGTTGATCTGGTTCACCGGCACGTCGTGCACCAGGCGTTCGTTTTCCACCGCCAGCGTCGCCGTGAAGGCATGCAGCGTGGTCTTCACGAAGTTGGCCATCGCAAAACCTGCACCCGTGGGGTCGGCGCCGGCCGGCACGTCGGGCGACACCAGCACGAGCTGGGTGCCGTCGATCAGGCTGGCCTTGCGCGCCACTCGGAAGTGGTGCGTCAGCTGGTCCTGCACCATCTGCCGGAACTCGCCCGCGTCCAGCGCACTGCCGGCGTCACCGCCCAGCAGCTTTTCCGGCAGGGGCGCAAACGGCGTGCTGACGATGGTGGCCGGGTAGCCATGCTGGCGCAGCGCCTGGTCGATGCCGGCTTCCAGATCGGCACCCACGGTGGCGGTGTGCAGCAGTTCGGCCGGCACATCGCGCAGCGCGGCGCGCACGGCGGCAGCGCCCTCGTCGGTCTGCGTCAGCACCACCACGCGCCCGACCTGGCATTCCGACACCAGCTGCCGCGCCGCTTCGGCCATGTACTCCACCAGGTGTTCACCCACCAGCCACACCGTGCGGCCGCGCATCATCTCCAGGCGTTCGCGCTTGGCGCTGCCGAAGAGTTCGCGTTCCGTGATCGACCGCTCCAGGCTGAGTCCGCCCGAAGGCATGAAGGTCTCGCCGCTCACGGCACGGTCGGCCAGGAAGTAGACGGTGGCCAGCGCCACTTCGGTCTCGGTGGGCATCTTGCCCAGGTGCAGCAACGACAGCACGCCGTTGCGCACCTTGGCCGCCTCGGTCTGCACGCTTTGCGGCGGCAGGTAAGGCTTGTCGTCGCCGGGCAGCCGCTTCAGCCAGCCGGTGTCGACACGGTCCTGCCAGTCGCTGTTGTCCAGCAGCAGGCCCCCCAGCCGCAGCCGCGCCAGCAGGCGTTGCGCGATCGATTCGTTGACGAGGTAGCTGCCCCAGTTGCAATGCTCGACACGTTCCTTGTGGCAGGCCAGGGCCAGGTCGCGCAGTTCGCGCGGGGCGTCGCCGTCCATCGCCAATTCGGCCACGTCGTTCGCGGCCAGGCGGCGCAGCAGGGTGTCCACGCTCTGGCCACGGCGATGGGCCTTGACGACGGCGCTGTGCACCGAATTGAGCCGCTTGTTTTCCAGGATCAGACGACCGCGGCGTTCGAACAGGCCCGGGCGCGTGCCCACGCCCTTCAGGCGCTCGCCTTCCACCGGTCCGGGCGCGATGGCGTTGATCTGCACCTCGGGGCCCAGGAAGCGCGCCAGGCTCTCCACCAGCGCGCGCTGGCCGGCCTTGCTGACGGCGTAGTCGCTGCGGTTCGGGTAGGCCACGGCCAGGTACTTCTCGCCGCCGAAAAAGCTGGACACGTTCAGCACATAGCCGCTGCCCTGCGCCTTCATCATCGGCAGCACCTCGTGCAGCAGGGCGTAGTTCGAGACCAGGTTGGCGTCGAGCGTGGCCGTCCAGGCCTTGACGCTCATGTCGACCGCCATCTCCTCGGCACCCGACACGCCGGCGTTGTTGATCAGGTAGTCGATGCGGCCGAATTCCGCGATCGTGGCCTTCACCGCCGGGGCCAGGGTCTCGAGCTGGCCCACGTCGACGCCAGGCAGGATGCTCACGCGCCGCCCCGGGGCGGAGTAACCGATGTCCTCCAGCTCGCCGACGATGCGCTCGCGCATGGCCTGCAGCTCGCTTTCGCGGCGTGCGGCCAGCATCACCCGCGCACCACCCAGGGCCAGCAGGCGGCCCACGGCGCCGCCGATGCCGGCCGAGCCGCCGGTGATGAGCGCCACCTTGCCGATGTGCAGGCCGGCCAGGTTCTCGGTGAAGCCCACCGTGGCGCGGCGTGCGCCGCTGGCCTCGGCAATGCTCGTGGGCAGGTACAGGTTGACCTGGCGGATGCGCTGTTCCTTGAACAGCAGCCGCGCGGCGTGGCCGGCGGTGAAGGGCAGGCTCTCGGCTTCGCGGTTGTCGTAGCGGATGATCTGGTTGCCCCATTCGCGGAAGCTGCGGCGGCCCAGGCGCACGTCGACCTCGCTCTCGTCGCGCCAGACGCGGATGAGTTCCTCGGTCGCCGAGCGCAGCAGGTTGGCCCAGGGCAGGCCGCCCTCGACGTCGGCGTTGTCGCCGTCGACGTCGCTGCCCATCGGGCCGGGACTGCCGCCGTTCGTGACGAACACGAAGCGCGGTTCCTGCCGCAGGTCTTTGCGCTCCTTCCAGTAGCGGCTGAGCATGCGCGCCACGGCGATGGCGCCACCCAGTTCCTCGTCGACGAAGGCTTCCATGTCGGCGTCGCTGGCACCGCCCAGGCTGCCGGTGAAGCGGTCGGCACCATGGGCCGGCAGGATGACGGCGCCGGTGATCGGGCCACCATGGTCTTCGCTCAGCGCGGCTTCCATCGACCCGGGGTCGACGCGGTCGAAGCGGCGCACGTCGATGCGCTGGTCGCTGCGGCGGCCGGCCAGGCGTTCGCGCGCAGCGGCGCAGCTGGACTCACGCGCCAGGCCCAGCACCACGTGCGCGCCCACCTCGGCCAGCAGCAGGGCAATGCCGACGGCGTCGTCGACCTGGTCGCCGGCGGCCACCAGCACGGTCTGGCCCTGGGCGTCGACGCTGCGCATGGTGGGCCGGCTCACCCAGGTGCTGCGGCTTTCCTTGCGCACGCGCATGCCGTGGGTGACTTCGAAGTCGTGGCCGTTGAACGCGGCCGATTCATCGCTGCCCAGGAACACGCAGGTGTGGGCGATGTCGGTGGGGACCGGAAAGTCCTTGCGCGGCGGCTCGCCGTCGATGGGCCGCTGCAGCGTCATCAGGCCGAAGAATTCATTGGCCGTGCTGCCCGCTTCGGCGCCCTTCAGCTGGTCCATGCTGGCAAAGACGCTGCGGATGCGCTCGCTGCGGATGGGACCCGGGAACACCGTGTTGACGCGAATGCCGCGCTCGCCCAGTTCCTCGGACAGCTGTCGCGACAAGGCGTTCAGCGCCGCCTTCGGCACCACGTAGGCGGTGCGGCCGTAGTACTGGGTGCGCGAGAAGATGGTCGACACGTTGATGACCGAAGCACCCGGTTGCAGCACGGGCGCGGCCGCACGCAGCATGTTCCAGGACACGCCCAGGATGTTGCGCGTGGCCTGGGCCAGGGTCTCGGTGTCGGTCGAACCGGCGGCCTTCAGTTCTTCCAGTTCTTCGTCGGTGAGCGGCACCTTTTCCAGGGGCTGGCGCGGCCCGGCCGAGCCGGCGTTGTTGACGAGGATGTCCAGCCGGCCATGGCGGGCGATGATCTGGGCGATGCCGGCCCGCACGCTGTCGGCGTCGGCGCCGTCCATGACCACGCTGTCGGCCTGCGTCGGCGGCACGCCGGTTTCAGTGAGCGCGGCGTCGAGCGCGGTGTTCAGGCGCGACTGCGTGCGCCCCGAGAGCACGACCAGCGCACCCTGGCGCAGGTAGTGGCGAACGATCTCGCTGCCCAGGTTGCCGGCGGCGCCGGTGATGAGCGCCACCTTGCCGGCCAGACGGCCGTTGGCGGTGGTGGCAGATGCAGGTGCTGAGGCTGCCTTCTTGTTGGCCATGGGAATCTCCGGGTGCTTTTCTGATGGGGGGGTTGGGCAGGTCGGCGGGGTCAGGCCCGTTCGCCCGCGGCCCAGGCTTCGAACAGGGCGTCGCGGCTGCGCAGCCCCGGCGTGGGCAAGGCGTGGTTGACGAGGTAGTTCGCCCCCTGGTGGCGGTTGTCCCACATCGCCTGGTGCGCGCCGGGCAGGTCCTGCCAGGGCACGACGGTGGGTTCGGTGACGTCCAGCAAGCCGGCCGAGACCATGTCGTTCATGCGCGTCACCTCGAAGGCGTTGCACAGGTGGGTGCCCAGGATGCTGGCCGTGGGCATGAGGATGCGGCGCTGCCGTGTCCACACCTGCGGCGCATAAAACGCATAGCGGCGCCCGGCCATTTCTTCGCAATACACGACACGGCCGGTGAAAGGCTTGACCAGGGCGGTGCTGACGCCCAATGCGTCGTGGCCGGCACGTTCCAGGATCAGGTCGGGCGCGCCGCGCGGGTTGTCGGGGCTGCGCAGCAAGGCACCCACGGCCGCGCCGAAAGGCTTGAGCGTGCGGTCCTGGAAGTCGCGCACGCCGTGGCGGAAGCTTTCGATGTCGCGCTTGGCATCGGCCAGCCGCGGCATGGTGCGCGGCCAGTCGAAGGCCTGGCCCTGGCGACGGCGGATGTCCTCGAGCGAGATGACGCCGGCCACGGCGTCCTCGAAGCCCAGCGACTGCACGAACTCGCGCTGCGCGTCGGTGGCGGTGGCCACCACCGCACGCGCGCCGATGGCGCGCACGGCTTCGACCATCTCCAGGCCGGTGGCGTCGAGCAGGGCGTCGCCATCGACGCCGTAGTACAGCAGCACCGCTTCGCCCGCACGGGCGCCGCAGCGCTGCAGCATGGTCTCCGGCGGGGCGCTGCCGGGCTTGCCCACGAAGGTGAGGTGGTAGCCCGATGACGCGCCGTAGAACGCCAGCGTGCCGCCTTCGCCCAGCAGCTGGAAGCTGCGCGGGAAGGCGGTTTCACCGGCATGCGAGACGGCGTAATCGGCCAGCCGTCCGCCGTTCTGGCGGCGGTATTCGTCGAGCAAGGGCGCACCCGCGGCTTCCCAGGCGGCCGGGTCGTCCTCGGGCACGGGCGTGTACAGGCCGGTGAAACGCGCGTCGGTGCGGTCCAGCGCGCCCTGCGCGCCCTGGGTCTTCACGAACTCGGCACGCGCCGGGCTGGAAACACCACCGGTCACGGCCAGGCCCGCGCGCATGGCGCTCTTCAACGCTTCGAGCCCGGTGCCCGTGGCCGCGCCTTCGACGAACAGCGACTTGCCCGGGGCAATGCGCAACGTCGTGAACAGCGCGCGCACGATCGTGCCCAGGTTCAGGATGTAGGACCCGGCCTGCTCCAGCGTCAGGTCGGGCGGCAGCGGGTGCAGCTGAGGCGCCTGCGTCACCAGGAACTGGGCGTGGCTGCCGGTGCGCGTCTCGTAGCCCTGGATCGAGAAGCCCACGTACATGGGGTCGCGCGCGGCCAGCGGGCTGAGCAGGTCGGTCTGGCCGGAATACACCGCAACGAGGTCGCCGACCTTGAGCCGGCCCTCGCGTTTGGCCTCGCTGCCCAGCGCCGCCACCAGGGCCACGCCGCCCGAGCCGGTGACCTGCACGTCTTCCTCGTGGTTGTCGAAGGGCGAGACGGGAATGCCCGTGAGCGCCCAGATGTCGTTGAAGTTCACTTCCGAGGCCAGCATGTAGACCAGGGCCTCGTTGGGCAACGGCGGCTCGACCGGCACGATGAGCTCGACCTCGCTCTTCTGCGGTTCGCCGAATCGCGGTTCACCGGTGGCCGGGTCGCGCGGCACGCCGAAACCGAACTGCCAGGCCGGCAGCGGCGTGATGCCGGGGAAGAATGGCGAACCGCGTGGCAGCAGGCTGCCATGGGCGAGCTGCTCGTCGATCCAGCCGCCCTGCTCTTCTGCGATGCGCACGGTGCCGCGCCGCGTGGGCAGCGCCGGGCTCTTCTTCTGCATGAACTGCTCGATGCCGGTCTTGCCGCCTTCGGGGTCGACCACGGCCTGCGCGAACAGCTCGGCCTCGATGGCCAGGCCGGCGTCCAGCCCCTGCGTCCAGCCGGTGCGGATGGCCTGCAGCGCACGGTCGCGCGCGCCGGCCCGTCCGGCCCATTCCAGCTGCGAGTGCACCTGCTGCAGGTGGGCGTCGGCGAGCACGGCGTCGAGCACGGGCGGACCCGGCTGCGACCACTCGGTCAGCATGTCCTGGCGCTCGCGCAACGCCCGTCCCAGGGTGCTGCCTTCGCGGTCGAGCAGATAGTCGCGGATGCGCGCATGCGCGGCCGACAGCACGTCGCTGGACGCGCCGGCGAGTTCGTCGACCACGCCCATGGCCAGCGCCTCGTCGCCGCCGACGTTGCGCCCGCCCAGGATCATGTCGAGGGCGTCACGCAGGCCTTCGGCACCGCGCTTGGCGGCCAGCAGCCGCGGCAGCCGCTGCGTGCCGCCATAGCCCGGCAGCAGGCGCAGACGAATTTCGGGCTGGCCGAAACGCGAGGTGGGTTCGGCGATCCGCCAGTGGCAGGCCAGCGCGAATTCCATGCCGCCGCCCAGCGCCACGCCCTGGATGGCGGCGATGCAGGGCTTGCCCATGCGTTCGATCTTGCGGAAGGCCAGGTGCGCGTTGTTCGGCAGCGCGCGGGCCTCGTCGAGCGTGCGGATGTCTTCCAGCAGCTGCCGGATGTCGGCGCCGGCCACGAAGCTGGCCGTGCCCTGGCCGGTGAACACCACGGCGGCCACGTCGTCGCGTCGCGACAGGTGTTCCACCACCACCGTCAGCTCGTCGAGCGCGCGTTCGTTCAGTGCGTTCACGGGCGGGTTGGTCACGGTCACGGTGGCCACGCGCTGCGTGCCCATGTTGTTGAACTGCACCGTGAAGTAGCGGTAGCGCTCGAACATCTGCTGTTCGTCGGCGAGCTGCTGCTTGCGCTTCCAGTCGCCGATCACGCGGCGCAGCTCATCGATCGACTCGGGGTTCTTCAGCGTCGAGGCGTCGCCGACCTCGGAGTCCTCGACCAGCGCCCGCACCATGCGGCGCATGTACTTGCCGCTGCGCGTTTCCGGAAACTGGGTGACCTCGATGAAGTCGCTGGGCACGGCCACGGCGCCCTTCTCGGAACGCACCAGCTCGCTGAGCCGACGCCGGTCGTCCTGCGTGATCTTGCGGCCGGCGGTGGGCTTGACGAAGGCCAGCGGCGTGAGCCCCTTTTCGCGATGCGGCGCACCGACGACGATGACGTTTCCGACCGGGCTGTCCGGGTCCAGCGACTTGTGGCGCAGGATCGCGCCTTCGATCTCCTCGGTGCCCATGCGGTGGCCGCTGACGTTGATGACGTCGTCGCTGCGGCCATGCAGGCTGAAGCTGCCGTCGCCGTAGCGCACGGCGAAGTCGCCCTGGGTGTAGGCCCAGGTGCCACGCCAGCGCGCCCAGTAGGTGCTGTGCCAGCGCTGGCCGTCGCCCTTCCAGCCGTTCTGCACGCGGCCGTCGACCACCTCGAAGTTGTCGGCATCGCCCCACACGGTGCGCGCCAGATAGGGGTAAGGCGCGGCGATGATGATTTCGCCTTTTTCGCCTTCCTCGGCCGGGCGCCAGGCCACGCCGCCGGCAGCACGCGGGCGGCCGAAAGGCGTGACGGCCTCGGCCGGTGCGCCGGCGTCCTCTATCCAGACGTCGCCGTGGATCCAGGGCAGCGGGTAGGTGTGGGCGTCGGCGCGCAGCGGGAAGTCGGCGTTGCCGTAGAAGTGCGTCCAGACCATGCCGCCGTGTTCGGTGGCCCAGTAGCTGTTGATGTACTGCGGCGTCATCAGGTCCATGCCGAACTGCTGCACCGCCGGGCTGGTGGGCTCGGCGCAGAAGGTGGCCACGCGCAGCGTGCTCAGGTCGTACTGCTGCACGTCGCGCGCGTTCTGCGCGTCGGCCATGATCGTCTTCAGGAAGGTGACGCCGGCCTTGAAGATGCGCACGCGGTAGCGCTCGATCATCGAGGCATAACGCCCGGCATGCGGGAAGGTGGGCGCGCCCTCGCCGAGCACGCCGGTGCAGCGCGTGGTCATGGTGGCGCTGAGCATGTAGCTCTGGCCGGTGATCCAGCCGGGGTCGGCAACGACGTAGACCACGTCGCCGGGGCGCGCGTCGAAGGCCACCGCCATGGTGCAGGCCACGCCGGCGGTGTAGCCGCCGTGCACGTGCACCACGCCCTTGGGCTTGCCGGTGGAGCCCGAGGTGTAGATGAAGAACAGCGGGAACTCGGCGTCCAGCGCCACTGGGGGCACGCAGGCCCAGACGACACGCACCAGATCGGCATCGGGCAGTGCCATCAGCGCGGCTTCGCTGTCGACGGCAAAGCCGGCGGCGCGCGCCGCGCGCAGCAACTCGGCCGTGGCTGCGTCGGTCAGTTCATGGCTCCAGCGGTCGCGCTCGGCGCGCCAGACCAGGTCGGCCTGCGCCGTGTGGCGCACCACCACCACGGTCTGCACGCGCTGCGGCGTCGACACCAGGGCCTCGGCCACCGCCGTGCGCACGCGCGAGGCCTGGGCCGCGTTCAGCCGGCCCGTGCGGCCCAGCTCGCCCAGCGCCCGGCCGACGCCGCGCATGGCGTCGCTGCGCTGCACCGTGACCTCGCCGGCCAGGGTGTCGGCCACCGTGGCCAGCACCTGCTGCACATCGGCCTCGTCCAAGCCGAGCTGGCCCAGGCGCGGCGCGATGACCGCCTGCACGGTGGTGACCGGCACGTAGTCGTCGAGCGCCGGGTCGGTGTAGGCGGTCTTGAACGGCACGATCTGCGCGTTGCGATAGCCGCCGTCGGCGGTGATG
>JANOBX010000201.1:0-9942 GCA_031411875.1 Burkholderiales bacterium
TCGACACGCTGCGCCCCCAGGGCCGCGAGACCGCGTTGCTGCAGGCCATCCGCCAGATGCAGGCGCGCGGTGGCGTCGTGGCCGGGACCAGTGCCGGCGCGGCCCTCAATTGCGAGTGGTTGTTGCGCGACGCGCAAGAACCCCGGCGGGGGGTGAAAGGCCACATGCGCCAGGGCCAGGAGATCGACCACGGCCTGGGGTTTGCCGGCCCCGCGCTGTTCGTCGACCAGCACTTCCTGCGCCGCGGCCGCATCGGCCGGCTGCTGCCGGTGATGCTGGCCAAGGGCTACCGCTGGGGCCTGGGCGTCGAGGAAGACAGCGCCGCCATCGTGCGCGGCGACGACATCGAAGTCATCGGTGCGCGCGGCGCGCTGCTGGTCGACTTGCGCAGCGCCGCCCCAGCATCCCGCGCCGGCGCCTTCGGCCTGCAGGGCGCAGCGCTCAGCTTCCTGGACCGTGGCGACCGCTTCGACCTGCGCGACGGCAGCCTGCTGCCGGCGACCGACAAGCTGGCCGGCCGCATCGACCCGAATGCCCCGGGCTTCAAGCCCTACCACGCCCACGCCGGCTTCCACCCCGACCTGCTCGGCGACAACGCCATCGTGCACGCCATGACGCGCCTGGTCGACAGCCCCGACCGCGAGGTGCGCGGCCTGGCCTTCAATGGCCGCGCCCTCACGGGTGCCGACGTGCAGGACGAACAGCCCGCGCTGGGCTTCGAGTTCCGCCTGTACAAGGGCCCGGACACGCTGGCCTGGTTCACCAGCGCCCGCGGCGCCGAGGACTACAGCGTCTGGCGCATGCGGCTCGACGTGAGCCCGGTGCGCATGGCACAGCCCCTGTACCGTCGCTGGGCGGCCGAGCCGGCCCGCTGAAGGCCCGGAGCCGTCCACTCACGTCCACCCCGCATGCAGACCCAGCACCACCCCCTCGACGCCGGCCCGGGCGGCGCCACGCCCACGGTCGTCAGCCAGCACTTCGGTCCGAAGGGCCGGCGGGCCCTGCTGCAGTGCAGCCTGCACGCCGACGAGATCCCGCCGATGCTGGTGGCGCAGCACCTGCGCCAGCGCCTGCAGGCCCTGGAAGAAGCCGGGCAGTTGTGCGGCGAAGTCGTGCTGTTGCCGGCTTGCAACCCGCTGGGCCTGGCGCAGCAGGTCTGGGGCCGGCTGCAGGGCCGCTTCGACTTGGCCAGCGGGCAGAACTTCAATCGCCACTATCCGGCCCTGGCCGAAGGCGCGGCGCGGCGCTTCGCGGCGGCGCATGGCCCGCTGGCCGGCGAATTCGAGAACGGCCCGGATGCCCTGCGCGCGGCCCTGCGCGCCGCGCTGCAGGACGAGCTGGCCGACCAGCCCGCGCACGGCCTGCTGCAGCAGCTGCGCCACACGCTGCTGCGGCTGGCCTTGCCGGCCGAGGTGGTGCTGGACCTGCACTGCGACAACGAAGCCGTGCTCCACCTGTACGCCACCCCCGAACACGAGGGCACCGCGCTGCAGCTGGGCCGCTGCCTGGGCGCGCCCCTGTTGCTGCTGGCCGCCGAAAGCGGCGACTCGCCTTTCGACGAAGCCCTGTCCGGGGTCTGGCCGCAGCTGCGTGCGCAGCTCGGGCCGCAGGTGCCGCCGGGGTGCTTCGCGGCCACGGTCGAATTGCGCGGCGAGACCGATGTCGCGCACGAACTCGCGGCGGCCGACGCCCACGGCCTGCTGCGCTTCCTGCAGCAGCAGGGCTTCGTGCGCGATCTGGCCGACGCGGAACCGCCCGCGTCGCCCCCGGGCGACTGCGTCGCACGCCCGCTGGCCGGCTGCATGCCGCTGCTGGCGCCCTTTGCCGGCCTGCTGGTCTGGCGGCTGCCGGTGGGGCCCTGGGTCGGTGCCGGGCAGCCGCTGGTGGATCTGGTCTGCCCCGTCAGCGGGCGCAGCGAGACCCTGCTCAGCCCGGTCGACGGCCTGCTCTTCGCCCGTGAGCTGCAGCGCTGGGCGCGGGCCGGGCAGTCGGTGGCCAAGGTGGCGGGGCAGGAAGCGCGGCGCAGCGGCAAGCTGCTGTCGGCCTGAGGCCGAGCCTCGCCAGAAACCAATCGCATGGACACCCAGCAGGTTGCTGTCTGCATGCTGCCCGGCGCTTCGCGCCTGACGGCGCAGCTGGTGGCCGAACTGCTGGAAGCTGCCAACACTCTGCTCGGCGGCCCGCGCTACCAGGTGCAGGTGGCGCCGCTGGCCGGCACCGACCTGGCCCGGCCCTGGGACCAGTTCTGGCTGGTGGCGCCCTGGCGCACCCTGGTCGACAGCGCCGCGCTCGCGCCATTGCCGGCAGGTCTGCGTGCCCTGGCCTCGCGCCGGGTGCTGCTGGGCGGGCTGGAAGGGGGTGTGCTGTGGCTCGCCGCGGCGGGGCTTCTGGACGGGCGGCGCGCCTGCGGTGCCGACTGGCTCTTGCCGCAGCTGCAGCAGCAGCGGCCCGGCGTCATCTGGACGCCGGGCCTGTGGCAGCTGGACGCGCAGCCCGGCCAGGCACCGCTGGCCAGCAGCGCACGGCCCCTGGCCGTGCCCGACCTGCTGCTGGCCCTGCTGGCGCGCGAACACGGGCCGGCCCTGGCGCGCAGGCTGGCCACGCGGCTGGGCCTGTCGGGCCTGCGCGGGCACGACGAGCGGCTGGGTGAACAGCCCGAGGTCCACGCGCTGGTGCCGCCGCGCCTGGCCGAAGCGCTGGCCCTGATGCAGGCCAACCTGGCCGAGCCGCTGCCCACCGACGACGTGGCGCGCCTGGTGGGCCTGTCGCGCCGCCAGCTCGAACGCCTGTTCAAGCAGCACCTGGACAGCCTGCCCAGCCGCCACTACCTGCAGCTGCGCCTGCAGCGCAGCCGTGAACTGCTGCAGCGCAGCGGGCAGTCGGTGCTGCAGGTGGCGCTGGCCTGCGGTTTCACCAGCGGCCCGCATTTCTCCAATGCCTACCGGGCCGCCTTCGGCTGCACGCCTCGCGAGGAGCGGGCCCGTGAACTGGCCGGCCTGCGGGGTGAGCTGGCGGGCGGCGGGGCGGTGCCGGCGCTGACGGCGGCGCCTGCCCTGGCCACGGGCGACATGCGCGCAGCAGACGGCACACTCACGAACCCGAGCGCAGGCTGAGCGCCAGGCCCATTCGCACCCATGACCCCATCGCCTCTCGTCCCCGCCCACGAGCTGCTGCTGCGCCCGGTGGCCGCAGCCGACCTGGACGGCTTGCAAGGCCTGGCCGCCGGCGCAGCCCCGGGCATCGGGTCGCTGCGCAACGACCGCGCCGGCCTGCACCGGCGCATCGAGCAGTCGCTGCACGGCTTTGCGGTGGACGACGAAGATGCCAGTGGTGAAGAGAGCCATCTCTTCGTGCTGGAACATGCCCGGCCTGGCGCGGCCGGCCCGTTGCTGGGCTGCGCCGGCATCACCGCGCGTGCCGGCTTCGGCAGCCGCTTCTACAGCTACCGCAACGAGTTCGTCGTGGCCAGCAGCCCGGCGCTGGGCCTCACCCACCGCACCCACACCCTGCACCTCAGCCACGACCTGACCGGCAGCACGCTGCTCACCGCCTTCTACATCGTGCCCGGCGCGCCGCCGGCCGCTGCCCAGCTGCTGTCGCGTGCGCGGCTGCTGTTCCTGGCCCTGCACGCCCAGCGCTTTTCCGAGCGCATCGTGGCCGAATTTCCCGGCCTGCTCGACGCCGACGGTGCCAGCCCGTTCTGGGACGCGGTGGGCCGGCGTTTCTTCGGCATGGGCTATCCGCAGGCCGAGGCCCTGGCCGGCGGTCGCAGCAAGGCCTTCATCGCCGACCTGATGCCGCAGTCGCCGCTGTACGTGCCCTTGCTGCCCGAGGCCGCGCAGCGCGCCATTGGCCAGCTGCATCCGGACGGGCTGGTGCCTTTCCAGATCCTGCTCGACGAAGGCTTCGACGCCGACAGCTGCATCGACATCTTCGACGGCGGGCCCACCGCCGAGGGCCGGCTGCAGGCGCTGCACAGCGTGCGCGCCGCGCGGCCGCTGGGCGAATGGGCCCGGCTCGCGGCCACCGGGGACGTCGCGACGCCTGTGTTGCCGGCGCTGCTGGCCTGTACGCCCCGGCGCGACGGTTTCCGCGCGCGCCTGATCGCAGCCGGGACAACAGCTGCCGATGCGCTGGCCGAGCTGGGCGCAGACGCGCTGGCCACGCCACTGCAGCTGCCGGAGGCCGGATGAAGAACACGCTCACCATATCGCGCACGCCCGCGGCACCGGCATCGGCGCCCCCGGCCCACGAGTCGGGCGGCTGGTGGCTGTGTGCGCTGGACGAAAAAGGGCGCACGCTCGGCGCCGTCCACTGCCTGCCCGAACAGGGTCGCAGCCGGGCGCGCTGCAGCTTCCACCTGGGTCGGGTGGTGCACAGCGCGCCGGAGCTCGGCCTGCACCAGGTGCAGACCACGCTGCAGCTCGGCCACGACAGCACGGGCGAGGCCGAGCTCAGCGGCTTGTGGCTCGCCGCGCCGTCCGGCGCACCCGATGCTGGGGCCGAAGCCGCTGTCTGCGACACCCTGCTGTACGCCGCCCTGGCCGCGCTCGCCGAGGCCGACACACCGGCACGCTGGGTCACCGTGGAACTGCCGGGATGGCACGACGCTGCCGGTCGCAGCCCTTTCTGGGATGGCCTGGTGCGCCACTTCTTGCCCGCCGGCAGCGGCGACCGCGCCGAAGGCCTGCGGCGTCACGGCCCGGCCTTCGCCACGCACCTGGGCACGATGCTGCCGCGCCAGCTGATCCACGCCGCCTTCCTGCCGGCTGCAGCGCAGCAGGCCCTGGGCCGTTGTGCCCCGGGCCACGAGCCATGGCTGGCCGCGTTGCAGCGTGCCGGCTTCGTCGACTGGCGGCATTGCCGCATCGACGACGGCGGCCCGGTGCTGGCGGCACCCCGGCGCGCCGCCGACCCGGCCGAAGGGCCGTCGTCGCCCGGTCAACGGTAGCCCACGGCCACCGCGCCCAGCACGAACAGGCTGGCCATCGCGAACAGCCACAGCTGCAGCCGCCAGACGAAGCGCAGCCACACCGCCCAGTCGATGCGCGCTGCCCCCAGGCAGGCCACCAGGCTGGCCGAGGTGGGGATGATGATGTTGGTCAGGCCGTCGCCGAGCTGGAAGGCCAGCACCGCGATCTGTCGCGACAGGCCCAGCAGGTCCGACAGCGGCGCCAGCAGCGGCATCACCAGCGCGGCCTGGCCCGAGCCCGAAGGCACGAAGAAGTTCAGCACCGACTGCAGCACCAGCATGCCCCACGCCGCCGCGGCTTGCGGCATGCCGTCCAGCCCCTGGCCCATGTGGAACAGCATCGTGTTCAGCACCGAAGGGCGGCCCGGGTTGTCGCCGCCCAGCAGCAGCACCAGGCCCTTGGCCAGGGCCACCACCAGCACCGCGGGCAGCATGTCGGCCATGCCCCGGCGGAAGGCCGAGGCCAGGCTGTTGGCGTCGCAGCCGGGCAGCCGCGCCAGCCAGGCCAGCAGCGCGCAGGCCAGGCCCATGGTGAAGAACTGGCTGGCGATCTCGGGGATGTACCAGCCCCTGGCCAGCACGCCCCAGCTCACCCACAGCATGCAGCCGGCGACCACGGCCAGGATGGCCAGGTCGGCGCGGCCGAGGGCCGCGGGTCCCGGGCTCGCGCCGGGCGCGTCAGCGTTCGCGGTTGCCATGGGCGGGAAGTGCCGCAGGTCGGCGGCACGTGTCAGGCTGCGCGTGGGGTCGCCCTTGACCCGGGCGGCATAACGCATCAGGTAGGCGATGCCGAAGGCCGTGAACAGCGCCCACATCGCCATGCGCAGCCCCGCACCCGAGCCCACGGGCACGCCCGAGATGCCCTGGGCCACGGCCACGCTGAAAGGGTTCATCCAGCTCGTCGCAAAACCGATCTGCGTGGCCACGTAGGTGACCAGCACCGCGCACAGGCTGTCGTAGCCCAGCCGCACCAGCAAAGGCGCCAGGATCAGGCAGAAGGCCACGGCTTCCTCGCCCATGCCGAACACCGCGCCGCCCAGCGAGAACAGCATGAACAGCAGCGGCAGCAACAGGTGCAGCCGGGTGCTGCCGCGGCGAATGAGCGCTTCCAGGCCGCGCTGGATGGCGCCCGTGTGCATCACCAGCCCGAAGGCGCCGCCGATGACCAGCAGGAAGGCGATCACGCCCACCGCACTGCCCTGCCGGCCGCCGCTGACCAGGCCTTCGAACAGCAGGTTCAGCAGACCCACGCTGTCGCCGCTGCCGAACAGCGGCGGCCCGGTCCAGCCTTCGACCGCCTGGTAGCTGCCCGCCACAGGCCGCGCCTTGCCGTCGATGGTCTCGACACTGAATTGGCCCGCTGGCAGCAGGTGCGCCAGCAGGGCCATGAAGGCGGCCAGGGCCAGCAGGATCAAGGCCACGTCGGGCGTGGTGCGTGCGCTTGACGCGGGGGCGGTGTGGGGCTGCATGCGCCAGTCTGGCGCAGCCTCTCGGCAGGCGACCAGGGGTGCGGACCTCACGCGGTGACTGCTGGCAAGGCGATGTCGCTTGGCCGCAAACGCCGGGTCGAGCGATTGTCGTTCAACTCGAAGCATCGGCAGCCGGCCATGACATCATGCGCCGCGCCATGACGGACCCCCCGGACCACTGCCTGAACTGCAACGCCGGCTTTGCCGACCCACGGCCGAAGTTCTGCCCCGACTGCGGCCAGGAAAGCAACGTGCGGCCGCCGCGGCTGGGTGAATTCATGCAGCAGTTCGGCGGCGCCTACCTCGCCACCGAAGGCGCGCTGTGGCGCACGCTGAAGCTGCTGCTGCTCAAGCCCGGTGAACTGACCAGGCAGTACCTGGCCGGCCGGCGCAAACACTACGTGCTGCCGCTGCGGCTGTACCTGACCATCAGCGTCGTCGTGCTGCTGCTCATGCGCACCCTGTCGGCGGTGCAATTCCGGGTGTCCGACGACGATCTGCCGACAGAGCGCCCGACCTCGATGTCGATGAACATCGGCAGCGGCAAGGCCGGGCTGCGCGACGGCGTCTACTTCTGCGAGGACCTGCCGCAGTGGGTCTGCAAGCGGCTGCAACGCCGCATCGACGTCGACCCGAAGGCCGTTCGTGGCGAGGTCGCGGCGCTGGGCGAGCGCTTCATGGGCAATGTCGGCGCCGCCATGTTCGTGCTGCTGCCGAGCTTTGCACTGTGGCTGCAACTGGTGTATCGCAACCGCCGGCTGCGCTACACCGAACACCTGGTGTTCGCCTTGCACGTGCACGCTTTCGGCTTCCTGATGCTGGCGCTGATGCTGACCGAGCTGGGCCCGGTGGTCTTCGCTGCGGTCGTCGCGACGCCGGTCTACACGCTGCTGGCGATGAAGCGTGTCTACGGCGGGCGCTGGTGGCCGCGGCTGCTGCGTGCCGTGCTGGTCAGCCTGCTCTACGGCATCACCATGAGCCTGGCGCTGCTGGGCATCGGGCTCTGGGCCGTCCTGTCCTGAGGCTGGTGCCGCCCCGGGCCGGGGCTGGCCCTAGTGCTGCGCCGCCAGCCTGAACACCGCCACGGCCTGCACCAGGTGCTGGGCCTGGCCGCGCAAGCTCTCGGCAGCCGCGGCGCTTTCTTCCACCAGCGCGGCGTTCTGCTGCGTGGCCTGGTCCATCTGGGTGACGGCCATGCCCACCTGCTGCACGCCCGAGCTCTGCTCGACGCTGGCCGAGCTGATCTCGGCCACGATGTCGCTGACGCGCTGGATGCTGCCCACGATCTCGCCCATGGTCTTGCCCGCCTGGTCGACCAGGGCGCTGCCCTGTTTGACCTGTTCGACGCTGCGGCCGATGAGTGCCTTGATCTCCTTGGCGGCCTCGGCGCTGCGTTGCGCCAGGCTGCGCACTTCAGAAGCGACGACGGCGAAGCCGCGGCCCTGCTCGCCTGCGCGTGCGGCCTCCACCGCGGCGTTCAGCGCCAGGATGTTGGTCTGGAAGGCGATGCCGTCGATGACGCTGATGATGTCGGCGATCTTGCGGCTGCTGTCGTTGATCTGCTGCATGGTGCTGACCACCTGGCCCACGACCTCGCCACCCTGGGCGGCCACGGTCGAGGCGTTCTTGGCCAGCTGGTTGGCCTGCCTGGCGCTGTCGGCGTTGTTGCGCACCGTGGTGCCCAGTTCCTCCATCGTGGCGGCGGTCTGCTGCAGGGCGCTGGCCTGCTGCTCGGTGCGGCCCGACAGGTCCTGGTTGCCCTGTGCGATCTGGGCGCTGGCCGTGGCCACGCTCTCGGCGTTGTTGCGCACGCTGCCCACCACGCGGGCCAGGCTCTGCTGCATTTCGCCCAGAGCACTCGGCAGCGGGCTGATCTCGTCACGGGCCTGGTCGACCGCGCGCGTGGCCAGGTCCCCGTCGCGCACCTGTTCGGCCACCAGGCGGGCCTGGCCGATGCGGCGCTGCAGCAGGCTGACGATGTGCCAGCTCAGCAAGGCCAGCAGCAACGCGCTGACGAGCAGCAGGCCCTGCACCGTGTATTCGGTGCGCTTCGCGTCTTTCGAGATCTGCCCCAGGTCCTTGTTCAGACTTTCGATCTGATAGTCCACGGTCTTGGTCAGCTGTTCCAGCAACTGATTGCGCGCGGGGATGGTGCGGTCGTTCAGGAAGACGAAGGCCTCGGCGTTCTTTCCGGCCTGGATGAGGGCGATGTTTTCGCCGCCCACGCGCCAGAAGTTTTCCATGGCCGGCGGCACGGTGGCGAAGCGGTTGCGACCGGCCTGCGTGAACAGACCTTTCTCGTAACTGGCCAGGATGTCTTCGATGTGCTTGCGCTTGGCGCCGATGTCGGCCAGCGTCGTGGCCAGTTCTTCAGGGTTGCGGGCCAGCATCGCGTGCCGGACCTGCAGCGAGACGCGGGTGATGTTGAGCTCCAGCTGAGCCATCTGGGTGAGCTGCGGCACGCGCATGTTCGCGGTGCTGCTGGCCTTGCCCCCGATGCCGTCGAGTTCGAAAGTGGCGATGGCGGCGGCGCCGATGAACACGAAGCTGAGCACAGCGATCGCGCCATAAAGTCGTTGCGTGATGCTCAGTGAGCTGAGAAGGGCCATGATGGAAATCGTTTCATGTCTCTGTGTTTTCGAGCCAGCGTTGCCAAGGGGCGTCATCCGACGTCCCAGCGGAGCTGGCCGTTTTTTCGGCATCTGGAACCTGAACTTGAGGCAGAAAGACGCTTCATTTCCAATGCAGCCCTGGCCAGCTGGCCCGTTCGTGCACTGCTTCAGGCGCACCCCAGGCGCCGACGGCTGAGGAACTGGCGCGTTTCGCCGTCGATGGGGTCGATGAAACTGAATTCGCGCGACAGCAGCTGCAGCGGCCGCGTGTAGTCGGGCACGCCACCCGGCGGCAGCGCCGGGTGCAGCTGCGGGTAGATGCGGTCGCCGACGATGGGTGCTCCCAGCGCATTCATCTGCGCGCGCAGCTGGTGGCGGCGCCCTGTGCGCGGCGTCAGGCGGTACAGCGCCAGCGCCTGCTGGTTTGCTTCGCAGCGCGCATTCAGGCGACGGATCAATTCCACCCGGGTTTCGGTGTTCGGGACGCCGGCCACCACCTGCATCTGCATGAAGGCATCACCCGGCCCGTCCTGCAGCCGGTGGCGGCAGGTCAGCGGCAGCGCCAGTTCCTCGCGCCAGGGCGCCACGGCCTCGTAGACCTTGTGCACCCGGCGTTCGCGCAGCAGGCTCTGGTAGGCATTGCGCTGATCGGGCTGCACCGTGAACACCAGCACGCCCGCGGTGTCGAGGTCGATGCGGTGCATGGGCACCAGCGTGGCGATGCCCAGCAGGCGCTTCAGCCTCACCAGCACGGTCTCGTGCAGGAAGCGGCCCGAAGGCGCCACCGGCAGGAGACCGTGCTGGTGAGGCTGAAGCGCCTGCTGGGCATCGCCACGCTGGTGCCCATGCACCGCATCGACCTCGACACCGCGGGCGTGCTGGTGTTCAC
>JANOBX010000202.1:0-4461 GCA_031411875.1 Burkholderiales bacterium
GCCCAACCACCCGAACGTGGTGCACCTGTTCTACAGCAAGGATGCCCAGGGCACGGCCCGCGTCACGGCGAAGTCGCTGCTGGAAGCCTGCCTTCGCATGAAGCCTGACCGCATCTTCCTGGCCGAGGTGCGCGGCGACGAGTGCTTCTACTTCGTGCGCCTCGCGGCCTCGGGCCACCCGGGCAGCATCACGAGCGTGCACGCGGGCAGTTGCGCTCTCGCCTTCGAGCAGCTGTCGCTGATGATCCGCGAGACCGGCGCTGGCAGCGGTCTGCGCATGGACGAGATCAAGTGGCTGCTGAGCGTCGTTGTCGACGTGATCGTGCAGTTCGATCGTGACGAGCGCGGGCGCTTCATCTCCGAGATCCTTTACGAACCCCGGCGCCAGCGGCTCGGCCGCTGGGACCAGCAGGCGGCGGCAGCATGAGCACCGTTGCAGCCCTGCCGTTCTCGGCTTGGCCCACGGGTCGCAAGGTCGCAGCGAGCGTCTTCGCGGTCGTCGGCTATGTCGCTCTGGCCTGCGCGGCGGTCTACCTGGCCGGTGTGTTGTTCCTGCTGCTGAACAAGGCGAACCCGAAGCAGGCCCAGTTCGCGAGCATCGTCCACTACTGGGACCTGTATGCGGACGATGCCCAGCTGCGCAAGAAGCTCCAGCTCGCGATCGGCGTCTCGGGGATCGGCCTGCTGATCCTGCTGCCGGCCGGCCTGGTCGCCGCCGCCAGGCCACGGCGAGCGCTGCATGGCGATGCCCGGTTCGCCAGCCCGGCTGAAGTCGATCGCGCGGGGCTGACCGACGGCAACGGGCAGCCCGGCATCCTCATCGGCCGGCATCGCGGCAAGTTCCTCTCGCTGCCCGGCCAGCTCTCGGTGATGCTGTCCGCGCCCACCCGCAGCGGCAAGGGCGTTGGCGTCGTCATCCCGAACCTGCTGAACTGGCCCGACTCCGTCGTGGTGCTCGACATTAAGGGCGAGAACTACGACATCACGGCCGGCTATCGCGCCGCGCACGGCCAGGCGGTCTATGCCTTCTCACCCTTCGACGAAGACGCGCGCAGCCACCGCTGGAACCCGCTGACGGCCGTGCGATCCAGCCCGCTACACCGCGTGGGCGACCTGCTCACCATCGGCCAGGTCTACTTCCCCAACGATGGCGGCGGCACGTCGTCGGAGGCCTTCTTCAACGACCAGGCGCGCAACTTGTTCCTCGGTCTGGGCCTCGTCCTCCTCGAAACCCCCTCGCTCCCCCGCACCATCGGCGAGATGCTGCGCCAGTCCTCGGGCAAGGGCCGTTCGCTGAAGGACCACTTGAGTGGCCTGATCACCCAGCGTCGCGAAGAAAGCAATCCACTCTCTGACGAGTGCACCGACGCCCTGCAGCGCCTGTTGTCGAACTCGGAGAACACGCTGTCCAGCGTGGTCGCCACATTCAATGCGCCGCTGACGATCTTCGCGGACGCGGTGGTCGATGCCGCCACCAGCGCCGACGACTTCCGGCTCGAGGACGTGCGCCGTCGCCGCATATCGGTCTACGTGCGCATTCCACCGAACCGGCTGGCCAATGCCCGTCCGCTGCTGAACCTGTTCTTCTCGCAGCTCGTCAGCCTGAACACCCAGCACCTGCCAGAACAGGACCCATCGCTGAAGGTGCACTGCCTGCTGGTCAACGACGAATTCACAGCGATGGGGCGGGTGGGCGTCATCACCACTGCCGCGGCCTTCCTGGCCGGCTACAACCTGCGGCTGCTGACGGTGGTGCAGGCCATGTCGCAGCTCGACGCCGTCTATGGCGACAAGGAAGCCCGCACCTTTGCTACCAACCACGGTCTGCAGATCCTCTATGCGCCGCGCGAACAGCGGGACGCCGACGAGTACAGCGCCATGCTCGGCCACTTCACCGAGCGGGCCACCTCGCGCGGGCGCAGCCGATCCTTCAGCGGCCACGGGTCCAGCACCGTCAGCCGCAACGAGAGCGAGCAGCGCCGCGCGCTGCTGCTGCCGCAGGAGTTCAAGGAACTGGGCAGCGAGCGCCTGGTGGTGATCTTCGAGAACTGCAAGCCGATCCTGGGCGAGAAGATCCGCTACTACCGCGACAACGCCTTCACCTCTCGCCTGCTGCCGGCACCGGCAGTGCCGCGCATGAACATGGACCTGCACCTGGCGCGGGTCCAGCAACGCTGGCGCTATGTCGACGACGAACTGCCTGCCGGGCAGACCTTGAGTCTGGAGGCGCTGGCCCACGACCACACGCTGCTGCCGGACTCGTTCGAGGGTCCACCGGACAAGGTCGCCGACGAGTTGCTGACGTTCTTCGACAAGGGCGCGCCGGGTATCCCGGGCATCGGCGGATCGATCGAGCCCGTTGCCGACGAGGACGGCGTCCTGCTCGCCGATAGCGACGCGACGGTGATCACGCTGGACGTGGCCGCACTCGACGCCGACATCGACGTGGCGGCGGGTGTCGAACCCGGCCCGCAAGAGACCCAGATCGTGCCCTGAGAACGCGGGAGACCTGCCATGCGCAACACCACCCCACTTGTCCCCTGGCTGCTCGTACTCGCCTCCTGCAGCTCGCCCCCGAAACCGCCGACAGTGGACGAGTCTCAGAAGCGGCCGGTCAACTCGCAGATGGCCGTCGAGCTGCAGGTCTGCAAGAACGACCTGCAGAACACGCGCATCCTGGCCACCGAGTCCAGCCGAATTGCGGAAACCACAGCCGTCACGCTGGCGAACCTGGCGGCACGCCAGAAATTGCTGGCCGCCATGCAGGTACCGACCAGCCAGCAGGTCAAGGCCAACAGCGTCTTCACCGTGCGGTTCGACTTCGGAAGCACGCGCGTCGCCATCCCGCCAGATGTCACGGCGGCCCTGGTCGAGGATGCCAAGGCGTCGCCCCTGGTCCTGCTGCAGGGGCGCACCGACGGCACCACCGACGCGCCGGCCGAGAGCCGCATTGCGAGGGAGCGCGCGACAGCCGTGCGCGACTACCTGGTGGCGGCCGGCGTGGACCCGGCGCGCATTCGCGCGACTTACCAGCCGGCCGGTGACCACGTAGCTGACAACGCCAGCGCCGGCGGGCGCGGCCTGAACCGCCGTGTCGAGATCGAGCTGTACCGCGCGCTGCCCGTCGCACTGAGCGCCACCGCCGTCGCCCAGCCCTGAGCTTCCACCCCACCCATCATCTCGAGGTCGCCATGGATGCAGACAACTCCCCCGTCCGACGTTCAGCACCAGCCCAGGGCGGCACCGTCGAACCCGCCAATCGCGCCCCGGTGGCCATCGAGCGATTCCAGACGCCCAGTGACAGCACCGGCGAGCGCTACGAGATGCGCGATCCTTTCGCGGAGGTCACGTACCGCGCGAACACCCTCCCGGAGATGGTGGCCAAAGCCGATCAACTCGGCAGCACCCGCTTCGTCGCGGTGGCCGAGGACGGCAAGCGCACACCCATCCAGAAGGTTGATGGCGAATGGCAACGCGGGCAACAGCGCCCGGCAGCGCCCGAGCGGCTCCTGGACCCGGTGCCTGCGCGCGACGAGGTGCCCGTGGCCACAAATGTGGTCCCAATGCCTGGGACCGCCAGGACGCCCGCGCAGCCCGAGCAAGTCGACGCCAAGGCCATCGCGAAGATCGACGCCCAGGCCGAACGCGCCGCGCTCGTCGCACGCCTCGAAGCCGCGCTGATGGACCGCTACATCATCAAGCGGGCTCCGGTGACGATGGGCGACGTGACCATCGGCCGGACCGAATACCGCTTCCGCGGCGACACCTCGCGTGTGGCTTTCACCGAGTCGACCTTCCGCCTGGCCACCGACACCAACAGCCCGTCGGTCGCCCGATCGATGGTCGACGTGGCCGAGGCGCGCAACTGGAAGTCGCTGCGCGTGTCGGGCAACGAAGACTTCAAGCGCATGGTCTGGCTCGAAGCCTCGGTGCGTGGCGTGAAGACGCTGGGGTACGCGCCGAACCCAGGCGACCTGGAACTGCTGAAGCGCGAGCGCGAGGCACGCCTGGTCAACCGCATCGAGCCGGCTCGCGAAGTCGGCACCGGCGCAGCGGCAGCACCGGCCGAGAAGGCATCCGCCCGCGGCGGCGGTGGCCGCAAGGCCGTGCTGGCCGCCATCGAGGCGGTGCTGGTCGCCAAGAAGGTGCCCGAAAAGCAGCGCGCGGCCGTCATGGCCGCCGCAACCGAGAAACTGGCGCAACGCATCCGCGACGGCCAGGCGCCGAAGATCAAGGTCTACGACAAGTCTGCGCCGTCGCAGCGCCCGGTTGTCGTCCCCACGCCCGAGATGCAGCGCACGCGCGACCGAGCTGCGCCAGCACCTGCGCGATGAGGCCATGCCGGTGGAAACGTCGGCCCACGGCATCACGGCGCCATCCGCGATCTACGAGATCGGCGGCCGGCGTTTCGAGATCGGATCGTGCGGGCTTGCAGATGCCATTGCCGAAGCCCATGCCTCG
>JANOBX010000203.1:0-14991 GCA_031411875.1 Burkholderiales bacterium
CCCGCGCCCGGTCTGGTGCCGCAGGCACCTGACCGGGCGCGGGCGGGGGACATGAGCGGAAGGGGCCACTCGGCTCTTCCAGCCCAAGGGACCAAGCTGGCGTGTTGCTGGCGTGCACCAGCACTCACCTGGAAGCAACACCAGCCATGAGCGACAACGCCTTCATCGACGTGCTCATCGCCGTGCTGGGCGGTGCCATCCGTGTGGGCACACCGTTCCTGTTCGTCAGCCTGGGTGAGTGCATCACCGAAAAGGCCGGGCGCATCAACCTGGGGCTGGAAGGTGTGTTGGTCTTCTCGGCAATGGCTGGGTTCGGGGCGTCCTACCTCACAGGTGTGTGGTGGCTGGGCGTGCTGGCCGCGGGCTGCAGCGGCGCCTTGATCGCGCTTCTGCATGGCCTGGTGTGCAGCCTGCCGAGGGTGAACGACATCGCGGCCGGCATCGCCATCATGGGACTGGGCGCCGGCCTGGCGTTCTACCTGGGCAAGCCGCTCATCCAGCCGCAGGCGCCGCAGATCCCGTCGCTGCAGCTCGGTGCCTGGCTCGACCCGCAGGGCGGCGCGGGCGGCGCGGCCAATGCGCTGAACATCAACCTGCTGTTCCCGCTGGGCGTGTTGTTGGCCATCGGGCTGGCCTGGGGCCTGGCCAACACCGCCTGGGGCCTGAAGGTGCGCATGGTGGGTGATTCGGCCGACGCCGCGCGCGCCCTGGGCACCAGCGTCAACGGCGTGCGAATTGCCGCCACCACCGCCGGCGGTTTCATCGCCGGTCTGGGCGGTGCATCGCTGTCGCTGTACTACCCAGGCAGCTGGAACGAAGGCCTGTCCAGCGGCCAGGGTTTGATTGCCGTGGCCCTGGTGATCTTCGCGCGCTGGCAACCCATGCGCTGCCTGTGGGCCGCGCTGTTGTTCGGGGGTGCCGGGGCGCTGGGGCCGGCGCTGCAGTCGGTGGGCGTCACCGGCGGCTACTACCTCTTCAATGCCGTGCCTTACGTGCTGACGCTGGCCATCCTGGTGTGGACCTGCTCGCCGCGCCGCAGCCTGGCCGGTGCCCCGCAAGAACTTGGAGTCATGAGATGAATGGTCTGGGTGGTTTGAACAAGTCGCCGCAAGGCGTGGTGGTGGGCCTGGTGCAGCTGCAGCTGCCCGTGGTGGACACGCCGGCGCAGCTCAAGGCACAGGCCGAACGCATCTGCTGGATGGTGGGCAAGGCGCGCCGCAACCTGGGCACGATGGACCTGGTGGTGTTCCCCGAGTATTCGCTGCACGGCCTGAGCATGAGCACCGCGCCTGAACTGATGGTGTCGATGGACGGCCCCGAGGTCGCGTCGTTCAAGGCCGCATGCATCCAGCACAAGATCTGGGGCTGCTTCTCCATCATGGAGTTCAACCCCCACGGCAACCCCTACAACACCGGCCTGATCATCGACGACGAGGGCGTGGTGCGCCTCTACTACCGCAAGCTGCACCCCTGGGTGCCGGTGGAAGCCTGGGAGCCCGGCAACATGGGCATTCCCGTGTGCGACGGCCCCAACGGCAGCAAGCTGGCACTCATCATCTGCCACGACGGTATGTTCCCCGAGATGGCGCGTGAAGCCGCGTACAAGGGCGCCGAGATCATCTTGCGCACCGCCGGCTACACCGCGCCCATCCGGCACGCGTGGAAGATCACCAACCAGGCGAATGCATTTCAGAACCTGGCCATCACCGCCAGCGTGTGCCTGTGCGGCAGCGACGGCAGCTTCGACAGCATGGGCGAAGGCATGTTCTGCAACTTCGATGGCAGCGTCATCACCGAAGGCGGCGCCCGCCCCGACGAGATCATCACCGCCGAACTGCGGCCCGATCTCGTGCGCGAGGCCCGCGCCGGCTGGGGCGTGGAAAACAACCCCTACCAGCTGTGGCACCGCGGCTACGTGGCCGTGAAGGGCGGGGCGCAGGACTGCCCCTACACCTTCATGCACGACATGGTGGCCGGCCGTTACCAGCTGCCCTGGGACGCCAGCATCGAGGTGCGCGACGGCACGCCTTGCGGTTTCGCGGCGCCCACGCGGCCCTATCGCGGGCCCGAGCCCAACCCATTCGAGCCCGAAGCCTGATTGCCCAGCCCGCGAATGACATCTGTAGCCGCCACCCCCTACGCCTGGCCGTTCGACGGCGACCTGCGCCCGGCCAACACCGCACTGGTCGTGATCGACATGCAGACCGACTTCTGCGGCCCCGGTGGCTATGTCGACAAGATGGGCTACGACATCGGCTTGACGCGCGCGCCCATCGGCCCCATCCGCCGCGTGCTGCAGGCCATGCGCGAACGGGGCTTCCACGTCATCCACACGCGCGAAGGCCACCGGCCGGATCTCTCCGACCTGCCGGCCAACAAGCGCTGGCGCTCGCGGCAGATCGGCACGAAGGGCGAGAACGGGCAGGGCGTGGGCATCGGCGACGCCGGCCCCTGCGGCCGCATCCTGGTGCGGGGTGAACCGGGCTGGGAAATCATTCCCGAACTGTCGCCGCTGCCCGGCGAACCCATCATCGACAAGCCCGGCAAGGGCAGCTTCTACGCCACCGACCTGGAACTGCTGCTGCACACCCGCGGCATCCGCAACCTGGTGCTGGCCGGCATCACCACCGACGTGTGCGTGCACACCACGATGCGCGAAGCCAACGACCGCGGCTTCGAATGCCTGCTGCTGGAAGACGGCACCGCCGCCACCGACCCCGCCAACCACGCCGCGGCCCTCCGCATGGTGCACATGCAGCACGGGGTGTTTGGTGCCACGGCCACCGCTGCAGCTTTCGTCGAGGCCTTGTCATGACCGCGCTGTCGCTCGAGACCTACCAGCTGACCAAGCGCTTCGGGGCCTTCACGGCGCTGGACCACGTGAGCCTGACCGTGCGCCCCGGCACCGTGCATGCCCTGCTGGGCGAAAACGGCGCCGGCAAGAGCACGCTGGTGAAGTGCATCGTGGGCTACTACCGGCCCGAAGAAGGCGCGGTGCTGATCGACGGGCGTGAGCAGGACATCCACAGCCCCACCGTGGCGCGCGCGCTGGGCATCGGCATGGTCTACCAGCACTTCACGGTGGTGCCGGGCATGACGGTGGCGGAAAACCTCTTGATCGCGCGCGGCGCATTGCCGGCCGTCATCGACTGGAAGAAAGTGCGCAACGAGTTGGCCGCCTTCATGGCCAGTGCGCCCTTCCAGCTGGACCTGGACGCCACGCCCCTGGACCTGTCGGCCGGCGAAAAACAGAAGCTCGAGATCCTGAAGCAGCTGTACCTGAAGCCGCGCTTGCTGATCCTGGACGAACCCACCTCGGTGCTGACACCGCAGGAAGCCGACGAGGTGCTGGGCGCCTTGCGCGCGCGCGCCCACGCCGGGCATTGCAGCGTGGTGATGTTCACGCACAAGTTCCGCGAAGTGGCGGCCTATGCCGACGACGTCACCGTGCTGCGTCGCGGCGCGCTCGTGGCCAGCCGTGCGGTGGCCGAGGCACCCGCCGCCGAACTGGCGGCGCTGATGGTGGGCGGCGGCCACATGCCCGCGGCGACGGGCAGTGACGCCGCCGGGGCCGCAGCCCCTTCTGCCGGCACCGGCTGGGCCCGAGACCCCGGGCCGCCAGGCGCCGTCACCCTGCAGGTGCGCGGCCTGTGTGTGATGGGCGACCGGGGCGAAATGGCCGTGGATGCGATGGACCTGGACGTGTGCGCCGGCGAGATCGTCGGCATCGCCGGTGTCAGCGGCAACGGCCAGCGCGAACTCATGGAGGCCCTGGCCGGCCAGCGCGCCCGCGAAGCCGGCAGCGTGCACGTGGCCGGCCAGGCCTACACCGCCACGCGCGGCCAGAACCGCGCGCTGAAGGTGCGCGGCCTGCCCGAGGAACCGCTGCGCAACGCCTGCGTGGGTGGCATGAGCGTGGCCGACAACATCGGTCTGCGCGCCTTCGACACGGCGCCTTTCGCCCGTGCCGGCCTGCGCATGCCGGGCACGCTGGCCGGCAGGGCGCGCGCGCTGATCAAGGAATACCGCGTCAAGACACAGGGCGAAGGGGCGCCCATCCAGTCGCTCAGCGGGGGCAACGTGCAGCGCGCCGTGCTGGCCCGTGAACTGTCGGAAGACGCGGCCCTGCTGCTGGTGAGCAACCCGGTGTTCGGCCTGGACTTCACGGCCGTGGCCGAAGTGCACCGCCGGCTGGTGGAGGCACGCAACCGCGGCTGCGCGGTGTTGATGGTCAGCGAAGACCTGGACGAGCTGCTGCTGCTGGCCGACCGCATCGTCGTCATGAGCGGCGGCCGCCTGGTGCACCAGTGCGCCGCCGCCGGGGCCAGCCGGCACGACATCGGCGCGCACATGGGCGGTGGGCACGACGGGCACGGCAGCCATGCGGCCCGCACGGCTTCGGCTGCCGCCGCCACCCTGAAGCAGGCCGCCTGAACGAGACGATGAACACCACCCTGACCGTCGACGCCCAGCCCTTTGCCCTCGAGCTGCCACCCGGCCGCACGGCACTGGTCATCATCGACATGCAGCGCGACTTCATCGAACCCGGGGGCTTCGGCGCGGCGCTGGGCAACGATGTGTCGCTGCTTCAGTCGGCCATCGAGCCCACGCGCGCGCTGCTGCAGGCCTGGCGCAGGCTGGGCTGGCCGGTGGTGCACACGCGCGAAAGCCATGCTTCCGACCTGCACGACTGCCCGCCCGCCAAGCGCGAGCGGGGCAACCCCGGAATGCGCATCGGCGACCTGGGGCCCATGGGCCGGCTGCTGGTGCGTGGCGAACCTGGCAACGACATCGTGCCGGCGCTGGCGCCGCTGCCCGGTGAAGTGCTGATCGACAAGCCCGGCAAGGGCGCCTTCTACGGCACCGCGCTGCACGAAGCCCTGCAAGTGCGCGGCGTCACGCACCTCGTGTTCGCGGGCGTCACCACCGAGGTCTGCGTGCAGACCACCATGCGCGAAGCCAACGACCGCGGCTACGACGGCCTGCTGGTGGACGAAGCCACGCAGAGCTACTTTCCGGAGTTCAAGGCCGCCACTCTGGCGATGATCACCGCCCAGGGTGGCATCGTCGGCTGGGTGGCTTCGCTGGCCGCCGTGCTGAGCGCGGTGAAGCCCGCTGACACGCCGCAGGCCTGAGCCGATGCTGCGCGTGCTGCTCACCCGGCTGTTCTCGGCCCTGCCCAACCTGGTGGGCGTGGTCGTCATCACCTTCATCCTGACCCGCGCGCTCCCGGGCGACCCGGCGGCCTACTTCGCAGGCGGTGCCGCCACGCAGGAAGCCGTGGCCCAGGTGCGCACGCAGCTGGGCCTGGACAAGCCCCTGCTCGAACAGTTCTTCCTCTACGTGGCCGGGCTGGCCCGTGGCGACATGGGCTTGTCGCTGACGACGGGCCAGCCGGTGCTGCAGGAACTGCTGTCACGGCTGCCGGCTTCGCTGGAAATGGTGCTGCTGGCTCTGGTGCTGTCCTGTGCCATCGCCCTGCCGCTGGGCGTGATGGCCGCCACCCGCCCAGGCAGCTGGATCGACCAGCTCTGCCGGCTGCTCACCACCGCCGGCGTCTCGCTGCCCACCTTCTTCACCGGGCTGCTGCTGGCTTACGTGTTCTATTTTCTGCTGGGCTGGGCGCCTTCGCCGCTGGGCCGCCTGGACCCGATGTTCAGCCCGCCACCCACCGTCACCGGTCTGTACCTGGTGGACGCCGCCCTGGTGGGCGACCGCGCCCTGTGGTGGGCTGCGTTCAAGCAGCTCATCCTGCCGGTGGTGACGATGGCGCTCTTCGTGCTGGCACCGATTGCGCGCATGACCCGCGCGTCGATGCTGTCGGTGCTGAGCGCCGATTTCATCCGTACCGCGCGCGCCAGCGGCCTGTCCACCACCACCGTGCTCGTGAAGTACGGCCTGCGCAACGCGCTGCTGCCGGTGGTCACCACGCTGGGCATGGTGTTCAGCTTCATGCTGGGCAGCAGCGTCATCGTGGAGAAGGTGTTCGGCTGGCCCGGCGTGGGCAGCTACGCCATCGACGCGCTCACCGCCAGCGACTACGCGCCCGTGCAGGGCTTCGTGCTGGCCATGGGCATCCTGTTCGTGCTGTTGAACCTGTTGGTGGACGTGGCCTACGTGCTGATCGACCCGCGCGTGGCGGTGGAATGAACCACATCAAGCATGTGTTGTCGGAGAACCCCGTCACGCTGATGGCGGCGGGGCTGTTCCTGGTCTTCGTGTTCATGGCCTTGTTCGGGCCTTATCTGGTGCCCTTCGACCCGCTGGCCAGCAACACCAGCGTGGCCCTGCAGCCGCCGAACGCCACGCACTGGTTCGGCACCGATGCGCTGGGCCGCGACATCTTCAGCCGCACCGTGGTGGCCACACGGCTCGACCTGGGCATCGCCGTGGCCGCGGTGGCCGCCAGCTTCGTCATCGGCATGCCGTTGGGCCTGGCCGCCGGCTTCTTCGGCGGCTGGTGGGACCGCATCATCAGCCGCGCTTCCGACACCATCATGGCCTTCCCGCTGTTCGTGCTGGCCATGGGCATCGTGGCGGCTCTGGGCAACACGGTAGGCAACATCGTGCTCGCCACCGCGATCATCAACCTGCCGTTCTACGTGCGCGTGGCGCGGGCCGAAGCCAACGTGCGGCGCAACGCCGGCTGGGTAGAAGCCGCGCGGCTGGCGGGCAACGGCAACGCGCGAATACTCGCCGTGCACCTGTTTCCCAATTCGCTGCCGCCGGCGATGGTGCAGGTCAGCCTGAACATGGGCTGGGCCATCCTGAACGCCGCCGGGCTGAGCTTCATCGGCCTGGGCGTGCGCCCGCCCGACCCCGAATGGGGCATCCTGGTGGCCGAAGGCGCGCAGTTCATCGTCAGCGGCGAATGGTGGGTGGCCTTCTTCCCCGGCATGGTGCTGATGCTGGCGGTGTTCACCTTCAACCTGCTGGGTGACGCGCTGCGCGACATCTTCGACCCGAGGCGCAGGACATGAGCGCACAACCCCCGCTGCTCGACTTGCGCGACTTCAGCCTGGAATTCCGCACCCGCAGCGGCACCGTCTGGGCGCTGGAGGCCATCAATTTCCAGGTGCACAAGGGCGAGATCGTGGGCCTGGTCGGCGAAAGCGGCTCGGGCAAGAGCGTGCTCAGCTACGCCATGCTGGGCATCAGCGACCGCGCCGCCAAGGTCACCAGCGGCAGCGCGGTGTTCGGCGGCATGGACCTGCTGAAGGCCGACGAACACACGCTGGCGAACCTACGCGGCCGCGAGATCAGCATGATCTTCCAGAGCCCGCGCACTGCGCTCAATCCCATCCGCCCGGTGGGCCTGCAGATCCAGGACGTGCTGCGCCGCCACGCCGCAGCGCCTGGCGCCGACCTGTCCAGGAGCCTGAAGGACCGCGCCGTGCAGGCCCTGCGAGAAGTGGCCATCGCAGACCCCGAACGCCGCGCCAACGCCTACCCCTTCGAGATGAGCGGCGGCATGTGCCAGCGCGTGATGATCGCGCTGGCACTGGCCTGCCGCCCCAGCCTGCTGGTGGCCGACGAGCCCACCACCGGGCTGGACGTCACCACGCAGGCGGCCGTGATGGACCTCATCACCGGCCTGGCCCGCGAACGCCAGATGGCCACGATCTTCATCACCCACGACCTGGCGCTGGCCGCCGACTACTGCGACCGCATCGTCGTCATGCACGCCGGCCATGCCGTGGAAAGTGCGCCCACCGCCGCGCTGTTCGCGCGCCCGCAGCACCCCTACACCGCCCGGCTGATGAGCAGCACCCCCGGCGAGCGCAGCACCATCGCCAGCCTCGCACCGGTGCCCGGCAACCTGCCCGACCTGAAGCGCAACGACCTTCCGGCCTGCCGCTTTGCCGAACGCTGCGAGCGCGCCACCGACCGCTGCCGCCGCGAACGCCCGGTGCTCAACCCCGCCCAGGCCCACAGCGTCGCCTGCTGGCACCCGCTGCAAACCGGCACCGTGCCCACCCCTGAACCCGTCCATGCCTGATGATTTCCTGCTGAGTGCAGAACGCCTGCACAAGCGTTTCCCCGTGGCCGGCCGGCGCGGCGCACTGCTGCATGCGGTGGACGACGTCACCCTGCACATCGGTGTCGGCGAAAGCGTGGGCCTGGTGGGCGAATCGGGCTGCGGCAAGAGCACCCTGGTGCGCCTGCTGGCGCGCTTGCTGGACAGCACCGAGGGCCGCATCGTCTTCGCCGACAAGGACCTGGCCACCACCCCCGCCGCCCGTTTTGCCCGCACGCCCGAGCGGGCGCTGATCCAGATGGTCTTCCAGGACCCCACCGACAGCTTGAACCCGCGCTTCACCGCGCGCGACACCATCGCCGAGCCGCTGGCATTGCTGACCGCCTTGCGCGGCAGCGAAGCCCGGGCTCGGGTCGACGAGGTCGCCTTGCAGGTCGGCCTGCCGCTGGCCCTGCTGGACCGTTATCCGCACCAGCTGTCGGGTGGGCAGAAGGCGCGCGTGGGCATCGCGCGCGCGCTGGCCGTGAAGCCCCGGCTGCTGATCCTGGACGAGCCCACCGCCGCGCTCGACGTGTCGGTGCAGGCCGTGGTGCTGCAGCTGCTGGAACGCCTGCGCGGCGAACTCGGCCTGAGCTACCTGTTCGCCAGCCACGACCTGAACGTGGTGCGCCTGCTCACCGATCGCGTGGCCGTGATGTACCTGGGCAAGCTGGTGGAACAGGGCCCGTCGGACGAAGTCTTCCGCGCACCGAAGCACCCCTACACGCAAGCCCTGGTGTCGGCCATTCCAGGGCAGGGCCCGCGCATCCGCCTGACAGGCGAAGTGGCCAGCCCCATCGACCCGCCGGCCCAGGCCTGCCGCTTCCACGGCCGCTGCCCGCAAGGCGAGGACCGCTGCGGCCGTGAGGCCCCGCCGCTGCGCACGCTGGGCCGGCGCCAGGTGGCCTGCCACTTTGCCGCATGATCCGCGCATGGCCCTCGCCGAAACCCTGACCCCGCCCCGCGCCAACCTGGCCGAGCATGTGTACAGCACGCTGAAGGCCGAGCTGCACGACTTCCTGTGGGTGGCCGGCGACCGCTTCAGCGAAACCGAGATCGGCCAGCGCCTGGGCGTGAGCCGCACGCCCGTGCGGGAAGCGCTGTTCCGGCTGCGCAACGAAGGCTTCCTGGGCGTGGAAAGCAAGAGCGGCTGGTTCGTCAAGGCCATCGACTTCGCGCGGCTGGACATGCTGTACGACCTGCGCGTGGTGCTCGAAAGCGCTGCCGTCACCCGGCTGGCCCAGCGCAGCGACGACCCGCCCGAGCTCGACACCCTGAAGACCGCCTGGCTGGTGCCTGCCGGCGAACGCCTGGACGACCCCAAGCGCGTGGGTGCGCTGGACGAGACCTTCCACGCCACCTTGGTGTCGGCCACCGGCAACGAAGAGATGGCGCGTGTGCATCAGGAAGTGACCGACCGCATCCGCATCGTTCGCCGCCTGGACTTCACCCGCCCCGACCGCGTGGACGCCACCTACCAGGAACACGCCAAGATCCTGCGCGCCGTCATCCAGCGCAAGGCCGAACCCGCGCTGCTGCTGATCAAGAGCCACATCGAGCAGAGCAAGACCGAGGTGCGCAAGATCACGCTGCACCAGTTGCACGAAGCTCGGCAGCGCCGTTAGCGGGGTCGTCTGCACCCCTGCAATCGGGGGGTGGGCCGTACCGGCGGGAATGCTGCGGGGCTACCATGCCACGGACACCAGCAATCGGGGGTGTCTGCCAAGTTCACCAGGAAGCCCACATGCCGAATTCGCGCTTTGTTCTGGCCCGTACGGCCCTCGCTGTTGCGGCACTGGTGGCCGCGGGCACTGCCGCGCAGGCCGCCACGGTGTTCGACAGCTACACCGGCGCCCAGGCCACCACCAGCCAGTGCTTCACCTGTGCAGGCACCAACCCGCTGCTCACCGAAGTCGGCGACATCATCACCCTGGCCGGCACCGAGCGGCAGGTCCAGTCGGCCAGCATCCGCCTGAACCAGACCACGCTCAGCAGCCCCGACCCCTTCACGGCCACCGTGACGCTGTCGTTCTACGGCGTCAACGTGACCACGCTGGCCACCAGCTTCATCGGGTCCGCCACGAGCTCGCTGGAAGTGGGGAGCACGGGCCCGTACCAGCTCAGCTTCAGCTTCAACAACCTGCTGGTGCCTTCCACGGTCTACTACGGGGTTTCGGTCAGCGCCGCCTCGCCCAGCATCACCGGCCTTCAACTGGCGCTCTGGGACTACTGGGCGCGACCCGCCGGCGACGGCCCGCTGCTGGCCGGCACCGACATCGGCACGGTGTTTTCGGGCCCTAACAACGTGTCCACCGTGATGTATGGGCGCGTGGCCGGCAACCCGGCCTTGCTGTCGTCGACCAGCGGCAACCTCGGTACGAACTCCATGAATCTGGGCTACACGCCCAGCATCCAGATCAGCGCTGTGCCCGAGCCTGGCACCTATGGGTTGATGGCACTGGGCCTGGTGGGCTTGGCCGTCGCGGCGCGGCGGCGAAAGGCGGGTTGAGCACCGGCACCACCCGCCTTCAGATCGACATGCGCTGTCGCACCCCGTTGGCTTCCATGTCCTTGCCGCGGCCACGCATGACGATCTCGCCGCGCTCCATCACCAGGTACTGATCGGCCAGCTCGGCGGCGAAGTCGTAGTACTGCTCGACCAGCACGATGGCCATGGTCTTGCGGTCGGCGAGCATGCGGATGACGCGGCCGATGTCCTTGATGATGCTGGGCTGGATGCCTTCGGTGGGCTCGTCCAGCATCAACAGTTTCGGGCCCGGCGCCAGCGCGCGGGCAATGGCCAGCTGCTGCTGCTGCCCGCCCGACAGGTCGCCGCCGCGGCGGTTCAGCATCTGCTTGAGCACCGGGAACAGGTCGAACAGCTCGGGCGGGATCCTGCTGCTGCCGGGCAGGGTGGCCAGGCCCATGTCCAGGTTTTCCTGTACCGTCAGGCGGCCGAAGATCTCGCGGCCCTGGGGCACGTAGCCCACGCCGCGTTTGACGCGTTCGTAGGGCTTGGCGTGGGTGATGTCCTGGCCGTCCAGGACGATGCGGCCGGTCTTCACCGGCACCACGCCCATCAGGCTTTTCAGCAGGGTGGTCTTGCCCACGCCGTTGCGGCCCAGCACCACCGTCACCTCGCCCAGCTTCGCCTCGAAGCTGGGCCCGCGCAGGATGTGGCTGCCGCCGTAGTACTGGTTCAGGTCGTGAACGTTCAGCATCTTTTTTCCGCTCAGCGTCCGAGGTAGACCTCGACCACCTTCTCGTTGGCCTTCACGTCCTTCAGCAGCCCTTCAGCCAGCACGCTGCCTTCGTGCAGCACGGTCACCTTCTTGCGGCCCTCGGTGAGCTGATCGACGAACTTCATGTCGTGTTCCACCACCACCAGCGAGTGCTTGCCTTCCAGCGACAGGAACAGCTCGGCGGTGCGCTCGGTTTCCTCGTCGGTCATGCCGGCCACGGGTTCGTCCAGCAGCAGCAGCTTCGGTTCCTGCATCAGCAGCATGCCGATCTCCAGCCATTGTTTCTGGCCGTGGCTGAGCAGCCCGGCCATGCGCTGCGCCTCGTCCTTCAGGTGGATCAGGGTCAGCACTTCCTCCAGGCGCGCCTGCTGTTCGCCCCTCATGCGAAAGAAGAAGGTCTGCAGCACACGCCGGTCGGCTTTCAGGGCCAGTTCGAGGTTCTCGAACACGGTCAGCTGTTCGTAGACCGTGGGCTTCTGGAACTTGCGACCCACGCCCACCTGGGCAATCTGCGGCTCGGTCAGGCGCAGCAGGTCGATGTTGCTGCCGAAGAAGACCGTGCCCTGGTCGGGCCGGGTCTTGCCGGTGATGCAGTCCATCATCGTGGTCTTGCCGGCACCGTTGGGGCCGATGATGCAGCGCAATTCGCCCACGTCGACGGTCAGGCTCAGGGCGTTCAGGGCGCGGAAGCCGTCGAAGCTGACGGTGATGGCGTCGACGTACAAGGCCACGCCCTGGCCGAAGTACACCTCGTCGCCGACCAGGCTCTGCGGCCGGCTCTGGTGGCGGGCGCGTGTTTCCGCGCCGGCGCTCATCAGGTCGGGCGTCATGCCGGGCCGTCCTTCTGCGGTTCCTTCTTCCTGCCGCGCAGCTGCGCCAGCAGGCCGATGATGCCGTTGGGCAGGAACAGCGTCACCGCGATGAACAGCGCACCCAGGAAGAACAGCCAGTACTCCGGGAAGGCCACGGTGAACCAGCTCTTCGCACCGTTGACGAAGAAGGCGCCGACGATGGGCCCGATGAGCGTGGCGCGCCCGCCCACGGCCGCCCAGATGGCCATCTCGATGCTGGCCGCGGGGCTCATCTCGCCGGGGTTGATGATGCCCACCTGCGGCACGTACAGCGCACCGGCCACTCCGCACATCATGGCCGAGAGCGTCCAGATGCTGAGCTTGTAGGCCACCGGGTTGTAGCCGGTGAACATGACGCGCGTTTCGGCGTCGCGAATGGCCTGCAGCACGCGCCCGTACTTGCTGTGCACGATGACGCGGGCCATCAGGAAAAAGCCGATCAGCACCAGGCCCGTGAGCACGCACAGGGTGACGCGCATGCCCGAGGTGGCGATGGGCACGTCCAGGATGCGCTTGAAGTCGGTGAAGCCGTTGTTGCCGCCGAAGCCGGTTTCGTTGCGGAAGAACAGCAGCATGGCGGCGAAGGTGAGCGCCTGCGTGATGATGCTGAAGTAGACACCCTTGATGCGGCTGCGAAAGGCGAAGTAGCCGAACACGAAGGCGAGCAGCCCCGGCACCGCCACCACCAGCAGCATCTGCAGCACGAAGCTGTCGCTCCAGGCCCAGTGCCAGGGGAATGCCTTCCAGTTCAGGAACACCATGAAGTCCGGCATGTCCATGCGGTACTGGCCTTCGTTGCCGATCTGGCGCATCAGGTACATGCCCATGGCATAGCCGCCGAGCGCGAAGAACAGGCCGTGGCCGAGGCTCAGGATGCCGGTGTAGCCCCAGATCAGGTCCATGGCCAGCGCGCAGATGGCGTAGCACAGGATCTTGCCGAGCAGGCTGACGAAGTAGTCGCTCAAATGGAACAGGCTGCCCTGCGGCACGAGCAGGTTCAACACCGGCACCAGCACCACGATGGTGATGGTGGCCGCGGCCACGCCGGCCCAGCCCTTGACGCCCAGCATCGTCTTCATGCGGTCCTCATGCTTCGGCGCTCCGGCCTTTCATCGCGAAGATGCCTTGCGGCCGCTTCTGGATGAAGATGACGATGAACACCAGCACCAATATCTTGGCCATGACGGCGCCTTGCCAGCCTTCCAGCAGCTTGTTCAGCACGCCCAGGCCGAGCGCGGCATAGACGGTTCCGGCCAGCTGCCCCACGCCACCCAGCACCACCACCATGAAGCTGTCGACGATGTAGCTCTGGCCCAGGTCGGGCCCCACGTTGCCCACCTGGCTGAGCGCGCAGCCCGCCAGCCCGGCGATGCCCGCGCCCAGGCTGAAGGCGTAGGTGTCGACACGCGCGGTGTTGATGCCCACGCAAGAAGCCATGCGCCGGTTCTGCGTGACGCCGCGCACGAACAGGCCCAGCCTTGTCTGGCTGATGAGCAGCGCCACACCCGCCAGCACCAGGGCCGCAAACACCATGATGGCCAGCCGGTTGTAGGGCAGGATCAGGTTGGGCAGCACCTGCAGCCCGCCCGACAGCCAGCTGGGGTTTTCGACGCCCACGTTCTGCGCACCGAAGATGCTGCGCACCAGCTGCATCAGGATGAGGCTGATGCCCCAGGTGGCCAGCAGTGTTTCCAGCGGCCGGCCATACAGCCAGCGGATGACGCTGCGTTCCAGCACGGCGCCCACGCCGGCGCTCACCAGGAAGGCCACGGGAATGGCGGCCAGCACATACCAGTCGAACCAGCCGGGCAGGTATTGGCGAAACAGGTTCTGCACCACGAAGGTGGCATAGGCGCCGATCATCATCAGCTCGCCATGGGCCATGTTGATCACGCCCATCAGGCCGTAGGTGATGGCCAGGCCCAGGGCCACCAGCAGCAGGATGCTGCCCAGGCTCAAGCCCGTGAACAGCACGCCCAGGCGTTCGCCCCAGGCCAGGCGCGATTCCACCGCGTCGAGGCTCTTCTTGATGGCGGAGCGCACCTCGGCGTCTTGTTCTTCGGCCAGCTTTTCCAGCAGGAGGGAGCGGGTGGCGGGCTGCTGGCTGTCGGCCAGCAGGGCGGCAGCCGACAGCCGCTTCGTGCGGTCGGAGGATGAGATCAGCGCAGCAGCTTTCAGCAAGGCCAGTTCGGCCTTGATCTCCGGGTCGGTTTCGGCGGTACTGGCTTTTTCCAGCAGCGGCAGCTTGCTTTCGTCGGCCTGGGCCTTGAGTTCATTCACGGCCGCAAGCCGATCGGCGCGGTCGGTGGAAAACAGCTTCAGCGCAGCCAGCGCGGCCGACAGTTCACGCCGCATCCGGTTGTTCACGACGACGTCTTCGAGCGCTTCGGGAATCGCCACGGCTTGCCCGGTGGCGGCGTCGGTGGCGGTTTCGCCCTTGACGATGAGCGCCTTGCCATCGGCCAGCTTCACTTCGTCGTCCAGCATCGCGCGTGCGAAGCCCGCCAGCGCCGGGTCGCCCGTGGCGGCTGCGGCATTCAGGGCTTCGATACGGCTTTCGCTGTCGCCACTGGCGATGGCCAGGGCCTGCTCGGGCGTGAGGGCCTGGACCGGTGCGGCCCAGGCAAGCAATGCCATGCACAGCAGGTGAAACACCCCGACGACGCGGGAACGCAGGCGTGTCGGGGTCATGCTCTCGTCACTTCTTTTCAGGCTCGTCCTTCTTGCCCTTGTTTTCGGGGATGAACGGGCTCCACGGCTGGGCCTTCACGGGGCCAGGGGTCTTCCACACCACGTTGAACTGCCCGTCGGCCTTGATCTCGCCGATGAACACGCTCTTGTGCAGGTGGTGGTTCTTCTCGTCCATCTTGCTGACGATGCC
>JANOBX010000204.1:0-1922 GCA_031411875.1 Burkholderiales bacterium
GGTGGGCGACATCAACACCAAGGTCGACCGCGCCAGCATGGCCCACAGCCTGGAGGTGCGTGAACCGCTGATGGACCACCCGCTGGTGGAGTGGCTGGCCACGCTGCCGTCGGATCTGAAGATTCGCGGTCAGGAAGGCAAGTTTTTGCTGAAGAAGGCGATGGAACCAATGCTCCCCAGCGACGTGCTGTACCGCCCGAAGATGGGGTTCAGCGTGCCCCTGGCGCAGTGGTTCCGCGGGCCCCTGAAGCAGCGGGTGCGCGACGCCGTGCTGGGCGAACGCCTGGCCAGCACCGGCTGGTTCCAGCGGCCTTACCTGGAACACCTGGTGAAGGCGCACCAGTCGGGCGCCAGCGACTACAGCGCGCCGCTGTGGACGCTGCTGATGTTCGAGGCCTTCCTGCGAACCGTGGTCGACGAAGCCGCCGGCGCCGACCAGCACCGGCCTGCCGCTGCCCTCGCAGAAGCGGCAGGTTGACGCGATGCGCGTTTTGCACGTCCTCGACCACTCCATCCCCCTGCACAGCGGCTACACCTTCCGCACGCTGGCCCTGCTGCGCGAGCAGCGCCGCTTGGGCTGGGACCCCTTCCCCCTGACGAGCCCCAAGCACACCGCGCCCGGTGGCGATGAAGAAACCGTCGACGGCTGGCACTTCTTCCGCACGCCCGCACCCCCGGGCGCGCGTCTGCCGGGTCTGGCCGAGGCCGCCTTGATGAAGGCGACGCAGCAGCGCCTGCTGGACGTCGCGCTGAAGGTTAAGCCGCAGATCCTCCACGCGCATTCCCCGGTGCTCAACGCCATTCCGGCCCTGCGTGTGGGCCGGGAACTCGGCATCCCGGTGGTCTACGAGGTGCGTGCCTTCTGGGAAGACGCCGCTGTCGACCATGGCACCACCACCGAGGGCAGCCTGCGCTACCGCCTGACGCGCCGCCTGGAAACACACGCCCTGCGCCAGGCCGCGCATGTGTTCACCATCTGTGAAGGCCTGCGCAAGGACATCGCCGGCCGCGGCATTCCGGCCGGCCGCGTCACGGTCATCCCCAACGCGGTCGACATCGACAACTTCGAACCCGGAGGCCAGCCCGATCACGCCCTGAAGGCCCGCCTGGGCCTGGAAGGCGCAGCGGTGCTGGGTTTCATCGGCAGCTTCTATGCCTATGAAGGGCTGAGCCTGCTGCTGCTGGCCCTGCCGGCACTGCTGCAGCAGCGGCCCGACGTGCGCGTCCTGCTGGTCGGGGGCGGCCCGCAGGAAGAGGCTCTCAAGGCCCAGGCGCAGCAGCTGGGCGTGGCCGACAAGGTGGTCTTCACCGGCCGTGTGCCCCACGCCGAGGTGCAGCGCTACTACGACCTGGTGGACGTGCTGTGCTATCCGCGCCTTTCCATGCGCCTGACCGAACTGGTCACGCCGCTGAAGCCGCTGGAAGCCATGGCGCAGGGCCGCCTGCTGGTGGCCAGCGACGTGGGTGGACACCAGGAACTCATCCGCCACGGCCAGACCGGATTGCTGTTTCCGGCCGGCAGCGCGCCGGCGCTGGCGGCGGCGGTGCTGGATCTGCTGGCGCGTCCGGAGCAATGGCCCGTCCTGCGCGATGCCGGCCGGCGCTTTGTCGAAACCGAGCGCAACTGGGCCGCCAGCGCGGCGCACTACCGCCCGGTGTTCGAGCGTCTCTGCGCCCCGGCCCATGCCGTCGCCTGATCGCAAGCCGCACATCGTCGTTGTCAGCAGCCTGTTTCCCAGCGCGCTGCAGCCCGGCGCCGGGCTCTTCGTCCGCGAGCGCATGTTCCGCGTCGGCCGGCGCCTGCCGCTGACCGTGGTGGCGCCCAGCCCCTGGTTCCCGTTCCAGGGCTGGCTGCGCCGATGGCGACCGGGCTTCAGGCCCGGCGCGCCGGCGCGCGAGACCCAGCAGGGTCTGCCCGTCTG
>JANOBX010000205.1:0-2727 GCA_031411875.1 Burkholderiales bacterium
CGATCGAGGCCGACAACACCGACAAGCTGAAAGTGCTGCTGGCCGACGCCAAGACCTTCGGCATCGGCTTCGAGCCGCCCGATGTGAACCGCGGCACGCACCGCTTCGAGCCCACCTCCGACAAGACCGTGCGCTACGGCCTGGGGGCGGTGAAGGGCACGGGGCAGAGCGCCATCGAGGCCATCGTGGCGGCGCGCGAGGGCGTGGGCCAGCATCAAGGCGAAGGTGGCGGCCCCTTCCGCAGCCTGTTCGATTTCTGCGCCCGCGTCGACAAGCAGAAGGTCAACAAGCGTGCGATCGAAGCGCTGGTGAAGGCCGGCGCCTTCGACAGCCTGAACCCCGACCGCGCAGCCCTGCTCGCCAGCGTCAGCCTGGCCATGGACTGGGCCGAGACCCAGGCCGCGAATGCGCTGCAGGCGGGCCTGTTCGACTTCGGCCCCGAGGAAGCCGGTGGCCATGGCAGCAGCAGCCAGGAACCGGCGCTGGTGCACGTGGCGCCCTGGGACATCCGCGAAAGGCTGATGCAGGAAAAGTCGGCGGTGGGCTTCTTCTACAGCGGCCACCTGTTCGACGCCTGGCGCAGCGAGGTGCGTCGCTTCGTCAAGCGCGACATCGCCGACGTGCCCGACAGCCGCGAACCGCAGCTGCTGGCCGGCATCGTCACCGACCCGCGCACCGTGCCCGGCCGCAGCGGCCGTGTGCTGATCTTCCGCCTGGACGACGGCAGCGAGCCGATCGAGACCGTCGTCAACGAAGACCTGATCGACGCGCACAAGGACCTGCTGCAGGAAGACCGGCTCATCGTCGTGCAGGGCAAGGTGCAGGTCGACCGCTTTGCCGGCGGCCTGCGCCTGAACGCCAACATGCTGTGGGACCTGCCCGCGGCCCGCGCGCGTTTCGGCAAGCACCTGGCCGTGGCGGTGAACGGCGGCATGCCGCCCGTGGCCGACGTGCTGCGGCTGTGGCCGGCCAGGCGTGTGGAAATGGACGAGGGCAGCGTGCACCAGGGTCTGCAGGTGCGGCTGAAGCTGCATCGCAGCGTGGCCACGGCAGAACTCGACCTGGGCGACGAAGCCCGCTTCTGGCCCAGCGACGAAGCCCTGGTGCGCTGGCGCAGCGTGGCCGAGGGCGGCTCTGCAACGATTGTGTACGAATGAAAAGCCGATGCCCGTCCGCCATCCGCGGGCGGTGGTGGCGCGTTAGGGTGGCTCCAACCCGTCGTTCCGAAGGAGACACCATGAAACTGACCCTCAAGCGCCTGCTCGGCATGGCCACGCTCGCTGCCGCAGGCCTGGGCAGCGGCACCGCGGCGCAGGCCGCCGACGTGGGCGTGAGCGTCTCGATCAGCCAGCCTGGCGTCTACGGCCGCGTCGACATCGGGCGCTTCCCGTATCCGGAAGTGATCGTGCAGCAGCCGGTGATCGTGCAGCGCAGCGTGCGTGTGCGCGAGCCCGTCTACATGTGGGTGCCTGCCGGCCATCGCAACAACTGGTCGCGTCATTGCGGCAAGTACGGCGCCTGCGGTGCGCCGGTCTACTTCGTGCGCGATGGCTGGTACGAGCAGAAGCTGCGCCGCCCGCCGGGCTTCCGCGACGAGTGGCGCCGCGACGACTGGAAGCGCGACGAGTGGAAGCGCCAGGAATGGAAACGCGACGAATGGCGTGGCGACCGTCACGGCCGCGACGACGAGGGCCGCTACGGGCGCGGCGGCCGCCACGGACGTGACGATTGAACGACCCGGGACGGCCCGGCGCTGAACCGCCGCGCCGTCCCGGCGTGCCGCCTCAGGGCTTGGCCTTGTCGGCGACCGTGGTCTTCTCGGCCTTCTCGGATTTTTCTGTCTTCTTCACCGCCTTCGGTGCAGCCGCCGCGCTGCCGTCGTAGGCCGCGCCTCCGACGGTGAGGCCGTTCTGCGAGAAGCGCGCCGCGTTGCCGGGGCCGACGCCGCCGACGCGGTCGACCATGTCGGCCCAGTTCTTGAAGTCGCCTGACTTGCGGGCTTCGAGGATCTTGCCCGACAGGCCGGGCCCGATGCCCTTGACGGTTTCGAGATCGGCCTGCGTGGCGCGGTTCACGTCGACGGCGGCGAAGGCGTTCAGGGCGAAGGCGGCGAGCAGGCTGACGAGGATGTTGCGGAACATGGAAATTCTCCTAGTGGGTTGAGGTGCCGGTGATGGCTGGACCCGTTGCGCACCGTGCGTTTCGGGCTGAGGAGAATTCTGTGAACCGCCGACCCTGGCGTCATTCCCCCGCGGCGGTGGCACGAGGGTGGCCCACGGCCGGGGGGGTGCCCTGCCTCCCCAGGGCGAGGGTGGCCCTGGCGGCTGTGTCCACGTCGGCCAGCGCAGGCCAGGTGCCACGCCCCTGCAGCAGCTGCACGCCCGGGCCCCAGGCGCGCCACAGCAGCGGATCGCTGGGCCCCAGCACCGACAGCAGCGGCGTGCCCACCGCCGCCGCCATGTGTCCGGGGCCGGTGTCGTTGCTGACCATGAGCGCGGCGTCGGCCAGCAAGGCGGCGTAGGCGCCCAGGCCGACGCCTGGCAGCAGCGTCGCCGCCGCATAACGTTCGCGCGCGGTGGCTTCTTCCCCGGGTCCGGGTACGATCACCAGGCTTCTGCCCAGCCGCGGCAGGGCCTGCGCGACGAATTCCGGGAAGTCGGGGCACGTGTTGTACAGGGCCCCCCAGGGGCCCCCCCCAAAGGGGGACACCACCATGTATACCGGGGC
>JANOBX010000206.1:0-6215 GCA_031411875.1 Burkholderiales bacterium
CCGCACGCCCCTTCCCCCGCCGCCGAACTCGATCGCCACCTGGTGTCCACCGTCGGCACCTCGCCGGCTATGGCCACGCGAACGGACATCATGCACGCCGTGGCGCAGATCGCGAGAGAGCAGTTATCCGAACGTTGGGTCAAAGGCGACAGTGCCGACCGTGCGGCGAAGGCACGCCGGGTGTACTACCTGTCGATGGAATTCCTGATCGGGCGCACCCTGGGCAACGCCCTGCACGCACTCGGCCTGCAGGGCGACATGGCCCTGGCCGCCCAAGCCCACGCCACCTCGCTGGAAGACGTGGCGGCCACAGAAGCCGACGCCGCGCTGGGCAATGGCGGCCTGGGCCGGCTCGCCGCCTGCTTCCTGGACGCCATGGCCACGCTGGAACTGCCGTCCTTCGGATACGGCATCCGCTACGAGTTCGGCATGTTCGCGCAGACGATCCAGGAAGGGCGCCAGGTCGAGTACCCCGACCCCTGGCTGGTCGACGGCACGCCCTGGGAGTTCCTGCGCACCGGCGTGGCCTACCCGGTCCGTTTCGGCGGCTGGGTGGAACAGGCTTCCCTGCCCGGCAAGCCCCCGGTCTGGCGCCACGCCGGCGAGGTCAGCGCCAAGGCCTACGACATGGTCATCCCAGGCCACGGCACCGACCGGGTGAGCACGCTGCGCCTGTGGAAGGCCTCGGCGCCGGCGCACATCGACCTGACGGCCTTCAACAGCGGCGACTACGCCCGCGCCGCGGAATTCAAGAACCAGTTCGAGAACATCAGCTGGGTGCTCTACCCGAACGACAGCACGCCGGCCGGCCGCGAACTGCGGCTGCGGCAGGAGTACTTCTTCACCAGCGCCTCCATCCAGGACATCCTGGGCCGCCACCTGGCCGAGCACGGCAGCCTGGCCAATTTGTCGGACAAGGTGGCCATCCACCTGAACGACACGCACCCGGCCATCGGCGTGGCCGAACTCATGCGCCTGCTGGTCGACGAACAGGGTTTCACCTGGGCCGACGCCTGGGCCCAGACGCAGAAGGTCTTCAGCTACACCAACCACACCCTCATGCCCGAGGCCCTGGAGACATGGCCCGTGGCACTGATGCAGCATGTGCTGCCGCGTCACCTGGAAATCATCTTCCGCATCAACCACGACTTCCTGGTGCTGGCCGCGCAGGTGCGCCCGGGCGACGACGGCTTCCTGCGCCGCCTGTCGCTCATCGACGAAGGCCAGGAACGGCGCGTGCGCATGGCGAACCTGTCCATCGTCGGCAGCCACAAGGTCAACGGGGTTTCCGCCCTGCATTCCGACCTGCTCGTGCAGACGATCTTCAGCGACTTCGCCGCGATCTGGCCCGACCGCTTCACCAACATGACCAACGGCGTCACCCCGCGCCGCTGGCTGGCGCAGGCCAACCCCGGGCTGTCGGCCCTGCTGGACAAGCACATCGGCACGGGCTGGCGGCTGCGCCTGGACGAGCTGAAAAAGATCGCGCCGCTGGCCGACCGCAGCGACTTCCGCCAAGCCTTCATGGCCGTGAAGCACGCCAACAAGGCCCGGCTGGCCGCCCACATCCTGGCCAGCACCGGCGTGCAGGTCGACCCCGCCAGCCTGTTCGACGTGCAGGTCAAGCGCATCCACGAATACAAGCGCCAGCTGCTCAACGTGCTGCAGGTGGTGGCGCGCTACCAGGCCATCTGCGCCAACCCTGGCGCGAGCTGGGTGCCCCGCACCGTGGTCTTCGCCGGCAAGGCGGCCTCGAGCTACGTCACCGCGAAGAACGTGATCCGGCTCATCCACGACGTGGGCAGCGTCATCAACGACGACCCGCGCGTGGCCGGGCGGCTGAAGATGGTGTTCATCCCGAACTACGGCGTGTCGGTGGCCGAGGTCATCATGCCGGGGGCCGACCTGTCGGAACAGATCAGCACCGCCGGCACCGAGGCCAGCGGCACGGGCAACATGAAGCTCGCGCTGAACGGCGCGCTGACCATCGGCACCGACGACGGCGCGAACATCGAGATCCGCCAACAGGTCGGCGACGACAACATCTTCATCTTCGGCCTGAGCGCTGCCGAGGTGGCCGCCGAACGCGCGGCCGGCTACCGGCCGCTGCAGATCTACGAGGCGAACGCCACGTTGAAGGCTGCGCTCGACGCCATCGGCAGCGGCGGCTTCAGCCCCGAGGAACCGGGCCGCTACCGCGCGCTGGTCGATTCGCTGCTGTGGGGCGGCGACCACTACCTGCTGCTGGCGGATTTCGACAGCTACCTGGCCGCGCAGGCCCAGGTCGACGCCCTGTACCGCGAGCCCGAAGCCTGGGCCCGCAAGGCCATCGCCAACGTGGCCGGCATGGGCTTCTTTTCTGCCGACCGCACCATCGCCGAGTATGCGCAGCAGGTCTGGGGCATCACGCCCAAGGCGGCACCGGCTTGACGCCGCCCGAAGTCGCGCCGGCGCAGCCTGACAATGCGGCCAACATGCTGAGCCTGCAAGACGCCGAATGGCTGCGACTGGGTCGCCACCCCGACCCCTGCGCCGTGCTGGGCCCCCACAGCGCGCCCGACGGGCGGACCTGGGTGCGCGCCTTCCTGCCCGGGGCCAGCACGGTGTGGGTGCTGCCACCCGGCAGCGGGCCGGTGCAGCCCGCGCCGCTGGGCATGCGCCATGAAGACGGCCTGTTCGAGGGCCCCTGGCCCGGCGGCAGCACCTACCGGCTGGGGGTGCGCTGGGCCGACGGCACCGAATCGACGCTCGAAGACCCTTACCGCTTCGGCACGGTGCTGGGCGAGATGGACGTCTGGCTGCTGGGCGAAGGCAAGCATCTGCGCCCCTACGAGGTGCTGGGTGCCAACCCCTGCCAGATGGACGGCGTGGCCGGCACCGCATTCGCGGTCTGGGCACCCAGCGCCAGCCGCGTCAGCGTGGTCGGCGACTTCAACTTCTGGGACGGCCGCCGCCACCCGATGCGGCTGCGGCGTGAATGCGGCGTGTGGGAGCTGTTCCTGCCGGGCGTGGGCGACGGTGCCCGCTACAAGTTCGAACTGCTGGCCGCCGACGGCCGGCTCCTGCCGCAGAAGGCCGACCCCTACGCCCGCCAGAGCGAACTTCGCCCGGCCACGGCCAGCGTCGTGGCGCAGATGCCGCCCTATGCCCTGCCGTCGCCGGCGCGCCAGGCGGCCAATGCGCTGGACGCGCCCATGTCCATCTACGAAGTGCACTTGTCGAGCTGGCGCCGCAAGCCCGAGGAAGGCGACCGCTGGCTGAACTGGGACGAACTGGCCGCAACCCTGGTGCCCTACGCCAGCGACATGGGCTTCACCCACCTGGAACTGCTGCCGGTCAGCGAACACCCGTTCGACGGCAGCTGGGGCTACCAGACGCTGGGCCTGTTCTCGCCCACCGCCCGGTTCGGTGACGCAGCCGGCTTTCGCCGCCTCGTCGACGCGGCGCACGCCGCCGGGCTGGGCGTGCTGCTGGACTGGGTGCCCGCGCACTTCCCCACCGACGCGCACGGCCTGGCCGAGTTCGACGGCACCCACCTCTACGAATACGCCGACCGGCGCGAGGGCTTCCACAGCGACTGGAGCACCCTCATCTACAACTTCGGGCGCACCGAGGTGCGCAACTTCCTGGTGGCCAGTGCGCTGTACTGGCTGGAACGATTCGACGTCGACGGCCTGCGCGTCGACGCGGTGGCCTCGATGCTCTACCGCGACTACAGCCGCAAGGCCGGCGAATGGATTCCCAACGCCCACGGCGGCCGCGAGAACCTGGAAGCCATCGCCTTCCTGAAGCGCACGAACGAGGTGGTGGGCGGCGAGCGCCCGCAGGCCGTGACCCTGGCCGAGGAAAGCACCGCATTCCCCGCCGTCAGCCGCCCCACCTGGGCCGGCGGGCTGGGCTTCCACTTCAAGTGGAACATGGGCTGGATGCACGACACCCTGCAGTACATGCAGCGCGACCCCGTCCACCGCGCCTACCACCAGGGCGAGATGACCTTCGGGCTGATCTACGCCTTCAACGAGAACTTCGTGCTGCCCATCAGCCACGACGAAGTGGTGCACGGCAAGGGCAGCCTGCTGTCGAAGATGCCCGGCGACCGCTGGCAGAAGTTCGCGAACCTGCGTGCCTACCTCGGCTTCATGTGGGGCCACCCCGGCAAGAAGCTGCTGTTCATGGGCTGCGAATTCGGCCAGGAACGCGAATGGAATCACGACGCCAGCCTCGACTGGCACCTGCTGGACGCGCCGGCCGACCCCAGCCACCGCGGTGTGCAGAACCTGGTGCGCGACCTCAATGCGGTGTACCTCAGGTATCCGGCGCTGTTCGAGCAGGACTTCAGCGGCGCCGGCTTCGAGTGGATCGACCATGAGGACGCGCGCCGCTGCTGCCTGAGCTTTTTGCGCAAGTCGGCCGAAGGGCAGGTGCTGCTCGTGGTGTGCAACTTGGCGCCCGTGGTGCATCACGGGTTCCGCCTGGGCGTGCCCTGGGCCGGCCACTGGCACGAGCGCCTGAACACCGACTCCAGCCACTACGGCGGCAGCAACGTCGGCACGCCGCTGGGGGCCGCGAGCACCGAACCGGTGCCCAGCCATGGCCGCGCGCAGTCCATCGTGCTGAGCCTGCCGCCGCTGGCCACCGTCTTCCTGGAATGGACCGACTGAGCACGCCCACCCGACCCGCCGCACCCGCCTTGGCCTCGTTGCAGGAAGGCCGGCCCTGGCCCATGGGCGCGAGCGTGCGCGACGGCGGCGTCAACTTCGCGGTGTTCTCGGCGCATGCCACGCAGATCGAACTTTGCGTGTTCGACGCCGACGGCAGCGTCGAACTCGCGCGTGTGCCGCTGGCGGCCCGCACCAGCGATGTCTTCCACGGTTTCCTGCCGGGCGCCGGCGCCGGACTGGTTTACGGACTGCGGGCGCGGGGCTCGTGGCGCCCGGAACGCGGCCACCGCTTCAATCCCTACAAGCTGCTGCTCGACCCCTGGGCCCGCGAGATCGTGGCACCCGTGGGCGGCTTCAGCTGGAAGGCCCCGCACTACGGGCACGACGCCGATCACCCGGCCGACATGGACAGCCGCGACAACGCACGCTGGGCGCACAAGGCCCGCGTGGTGCACGACAGCTTCGACTGGCAGGGCGATCGCCACCCCCGCACGCCGCTGGCGGGCAGCGTGCTGTACGAAGTGCACGTGCGCAGCTTCACCAAACTCCTGCCGGGTGTGCCCGAGTCCCTGCGCGGCACCTATGCGGGCCTGGCCCAGGACGCGGCCATTGGCCACCTGCAGCGGCTGGGCGTCACCGCCGTCAGCCTGCTGCCGGTGCAGCAGTTGCTGAGCGAGGCGCGGCTGGTCGACCACGGTCTCGTGAACCACTGGGGCTACAACACCCTGGGCTTTTTCTGCCCCGAACCGCGCTACGCCGCCGCGGCCGAGCCGGGTGGCGCGCGCGACGAGTTCCGCCGCCTGGTGCAGCGGCTGCATGCGGCCGGCATCGAGGTCATCCTCGACGTCGTCTACAACCACACCTGCGAGGGCGACGAGCGCGGCGCCACGCTCAGCTGGCGCGGGCTGGACAACGCCAGCTGGTACCGCCTGCCTCCCGACGCCAAAGACCGCTTCGAGAACTTCAGCGGCTGCGGCAACACCGTCGACATCCGCCACCCGCGTGTCTTGCAGATGGTGATGGACAGCCTGCGGTACTGGGTGCAGGACTTTCACGTCGACGGTTTCCGCTTCGACCTGGGCCCGGTGCTGGGACGTGGCAACGACGGCTTCGAACGCGACGGCCCCTTCTTCAAGGCCGTGCTGCAAGATCCTGTGCTGCAGGGCACGAAGATGATCGCCGAGCCCTGGGACATCGGCCCCGGCGGCTACCAGGTCGGCAACTTCCCGCGCGGCTGGGCCGAATGGAACGACCACTTCCGCGACACCACGCGCGCCTTCTGGCTGGGCGGCGACTGCACCCGCGGCGAGATGGCCTTGCGCCTGGCCGGCAGCAGCGACCTGTTCCAGGCCCGCCAGCGCCCGCCCACCGAAAGCATCAACTACATCGTCAGCCACGACGGGTTCACGCTGGCCGACCTGGTGAGCTACGACCTGAAGCACAACCAGGCCAACCTGGAAGACAACCGCGACGGGCACGGCCACAACCTCAGCTGGAACTGCGGCTGGGAAGGCCCCACCACCGACCCCAAGGTGCTGGCCCTGCGCGCCCGAC
>JANOBX010000207.1:0-13110 GCA_031411875.1 Burkholderiales bacterium
CAGGCCGACACCGCCGTGGTTGCGGATATCAGCGTGCGCGCACCAGTTGCGCACGAGTTCCAAGACTTGCTTGTTGCGCTCCCCGGTCCGGACGTGTCGCTCGAATTCCGCCTCATTCATACCGGAATCGTAGGGCTTCGCAGATGTGGATGGGTGCCGCGTCCGACTAGAAGACGAACGCTAGCGGTTTTGTTGTCATTGGTGCGTGCGGTCCACATTCGCGGCACCCTTCGCGGTACTGGGATCGCCAGCGAATGGAGGCTGGCGCCCCTTGCCGCCGGATTGGCGGTAACTCACCGAGGCAACGCAGCGCGTCCGCTTGCTCAGTCTACGACCGGTGTATGAAGGAGATCGTGCGTTCGAACCTTCGTGGCGACTGACACCTATCGCTGCGCTGCTGCCACCCGGGCCGACGCCGCAAGGTCCGGGAGCAAGTCGACGAGGCAGATTCAGGCCGGCAAGAAGAGGTCGGGAAAGCAGCGCGGTGCGGCGTCGCGCTACAGTCGAGACGATGAAACGTTGCCAGCCACGCGCCTGCTGCGGACCTGACGGTACTTCGGACGGTAAATCGCCGATTCGAGCCCTTGGCTCCCTCGGCTATTGATCATTGAGTGGGAGTGACGGGTTGGTCGGAAACTCAAATTAAATCAATGACTTTACGTTCTCGTTGACGACGTAGCCGGATTGTCAACGAGCTTCGTCAACAACACGATGCAGACTTCGTCGATCTGCCGGTGGCTCCACGCCATTCGGGCCGTTTCACGGATAGCTGGAACGCGCTGAAATCGCGACCGTTCCCCCGAACCTTTCAATGGCGGTAGCGGGGTAGCGGGGTAGGGGGTGGGCTGTCGCGCGCATCGAATGACTGCTCTTGGGGGACAGCTACATGCGCTCTCGACCCTCAGTTGCCGTTCACGGTTCTCCGAACCTGCCTGACGCCCAAGCCTCGGCTCAACGCGGTTCGCGTCCATGAAGCAGCCGTTCGTGACGGACCCGGCCAGGAGCGGACGCTGGCGCGAGGCGGCTACTTGTCTGCCCAGCCTTCGACTTGGCGAAAGGAGTTGCCGCCAAGTGATCGCGCGGCGGGTCCGCGCCGTCTTGGCGACCACTGGAACGCCGCCTGGCGCAGCACGTCTGGTCACCTGACCGGATGACTCTATCGCGAGCAGTGGAACTTCAGCACGCCTGTCCGTCAGGCCGGTACCGCGGCTCCAGTGAGGAGCGGGGATCGGGCTGCACGTCTACTGACAAAGCGTTCCCCATGCCCCTTCCGCACACCATGCAGGTAGCCCGCAACCATGCCCGCGGCGGTACGCAGATCCTGCAGTGTGTCGCGCGGTGACGCAGCCTGTCGCAGCGTGGCAGCGGCACCCTGCGGCGCTGGCTAGCCTGTCAGCTTCGCCACTCCGTGAGCCGCCCATGCTGCGCCGCCTGGTTCTGACCCTCGCCCTGCTGCTGCCCTTGCTGGCACTGGCCTCACCCCTGGTCGATCCGGCCTGGCTAGGCGCCCAGCCGGCCGGCTCCTTCACCCTGGTCGACACGCGCCCCACTGCGCTCTATGTCAAGGGCCATCTGCCCGGTGCCGTCAATGCCGACTTGTTCCGCCACGGCCCGCTGCCGGTGTCGCGCAAGGCGCTGGAGCAGCGATGGCGCACCTGGGGCCTGCCGAAGAACGGCCTCATCGTGCTCTACGACGAGGGCGGCAGCTGGCAGGCCACGGAGCTTTTCCACAGCCTGCTCGCCCAGGGCGTGCCGGCGTCGCGCCTGCGCCTGCTCAACGGCGGCCTGAGCCGCTGGCAGGTCGAGGGCGGCGCTCTCAGCACGGAGGCGGTAACACCCCCGGCCGGCGACCTGCGCCTCGGCGTGGAGAACCCGGCGGTGAAGTCCTCACTGCCAGAGTTCCTGACGGCGAGCGGCGACGGGCGCAGCGCCATCGTGGCCGCGCTGGACGCGAACTGGCATCACGGCGGCCTGGCCTTCTTCGGCCGCGGTGGCCATGTGCCTGGCGCACTGATGCTCCCGTATGAGGACCTGTTCAGGGCCGACAAGACCTTCAAGTCGCCAGCCGAGATCGCGCGCCTGCTTGCGCACCTGGGCATCGACACCCAGCGCCCCGTGCACGTGTACTGCGGCGGTGGCCAGGCAGCCACCGCCACCTGGTTCGCCATCAGCCAGGTGATGGGGCACCCGCAGGCCAAGGTCTACAGCGGCTCGCTGCTCGAGTGGGTGCGCGACCCGCGCGGCCTGCCGTTGAACAGTTACGCACAGCCGCAGCTGCTGCGCGATCCGGCCTGGGTCAAGACCTGGAACGGCCGCATGCTGCGCGGGTACGGCATTGCCGAGATGACGGTGATCGACGTGCGAGAACCCGAGGAGTTCGCGCTCTCGCACCTGCGCCATGCCCTGAATCTGCCGGGCTCGCAACTGCGGACGCTGAACAGCGAGCAACTGGCCGAGCGCCTGCGCGCGGTCGAGCCGCGGCACGAAGCGGTCATCGTTTCCGATGGCGGCCTGAATCGACAATCGGCGCTGGCCTGGCTGGCCCTGCGCCGCGCCGGCCAGCAGCGCGTGGCGCTGATGCTGGAAGGCAGCGAGCGCTGGGGGCCGCTCGGTTTCGACCTCGGCGACGGCCCGCCACCCGCCGATGCCGGCAGCCAGCGGGCAGCGCAGCCTCAGCTGTACATGCAGGTAGCCGGCGCGCTGACCCTGGGCATGGGCGAGAAGGCGCCGCCCGAGGGCCTGCACCTGCCCTGGCGCAGCCTTGTGGACGCCGAAGGCCGGCCGCTGCCGGCGGCCGCCCTCTGGAAGCGCATCGACGAGGCCGGCCTGCCGCGCTACCGGGCGCTGCGCATCGTCGCCGACGACGCGGGCGACGCGGCCGCAGGCCTCTTCCTGCTGGAGCTGATGGGGATGCGCGAGCTCAGCCTCTGACCAGCAGCCGCAGCGGGCCACGCGCGCAGCGCCCCTGGGACGCATGCGCATCGTCCTCCAGGCGCACGCCGTCGCACGGGGCGAACTGCGCACACATTGGGCCTGTTCGACCGGCAGCTTCACCTTGGCGAGTGGGGAAAACCAACATCTCTTCAGGGTTGGCACATGCCCGACCATCGGTGGGACTCGCGGCCGTAGACCAGTCGTTCGAGGGTCGCTGCCCGGAAGCAGCCCTTCGTGTTCGGGTGCTCTCGACCCCAGGAGACGTCCGCCTCTCCGACTTCGCTGCCGCATACCGGTCGCTCGGCCTCGCAAATGCACCCGCAGAAATTTCAGCAGCGGGCAGCACGCGCAGGCCTAGACGAGAAGGAATCGCCCGTCGGCCTCTCCGATACCCTCGGCACTGCTTCGCTTGCTCAAGCTGCTCGTGACCCATTGGCCTCGGGTTGGCTGATGTGTTCGTGCACAGACAGCACCTCATCTTCAGACACGTCTATCGTCACCCCCAATGCCAGCAGGTCGCTGGCCGTCAGGCCGAACATGCGCTTGAAGGTGCTGCTCAGGTGTGCCGAACTCGAGAACCCGGCGGCGTGGGCGGCTTCGGTCAAGGTCCCACCGGCGGCGACCATGCGCATCACGGCGGCCATGCGCCGCCACAAGCGATAGCGGCGGAATGGCAGGCCAAGCTCCGCGTTGAAGCGTGCCCTGAAGCGCGACGGTGACAGGCAGGCCAGCGCGGCAGCGTCTTGCAAACGGCAGAAAGCGTCCGGCCGGCGCTCGATTTCGCGCACGACACGGGCGATGCGTGCATCCCGCGGGGTGTGAGGCAGCAGCCCAAAGGCCGCGAAGGCTTCGTCGAGGCCGATCCGCGGACCCGCCAGCCGCAGCCCCTCACGGCCGTGCAGCAGGTCGGCCCGGGACAACGGGTGCCGACGGTCGGTGAGCGGATCCAGGTAGAGGAAGGCCATCGGCCCGATGCTCTTCAGATGATGCAGCGTCTCCGACGGGATGACGCTGATGAGCTCCGGGCGCCACGGCGACCAGGCCCCTGACTTCGCCCAGGTTCGCAACTCGAAGGGCTTCTGCAGGGCCACCGCGATCGTCGTCGCCACGTTCAGGTGCGGCGACAGGTCCAGCCCCGGTCCCACGTACAGCGCACGCGCCGGACCGGCCCAAATGCGTGGAAAGACAGGCGAATCTTGAAAGCCCGAAGCGACCTGCTCCGACACGATGACGGCATCAAGTTCGATGTGGCTGCGTTCCATGCAAGGCCTTCCTATCCTGATTGCCATCGCCGGATTCACCGTCATGGGCATCGGCGCGATTGCCAAGCCCGCCTTGGTGCCGGTCCAGTTCGGCATTCTCGAACTCACGCCGGCGGGCCGCAACGAGGTGCGCGCAGTCTATGGCGGCTCCGGCCTCTTCATGGCGCTCGCGCTGCTGGTGGCCCTTCGACAACCTGCACTGCGCGACGGCATCCTGTCCACCGTGGGCGTGGCGCTCGGTGGCATGGCCGCCGGCCGCCTGGTAGCGGCCGTCGCGCGCTCCACGCACACGCACGCGACTGCTCTCGCGGAAGGGCTTCGAGCGCGCGGTCCGCCGATCCGCCTGGCGGGAATGCCCGTGCCCTTCTAGCCCCCCCGGTGCCCCTTTCAACCGGCGCACGATCCGGTAGCGACTGAATCAACCCAGAGGAAAGCCATGAAATACGTCTCCATCGTCGCCCTGCTTGTGGCAGGAATCATTCACCTCTTGCCCGTCCCCGGCGTTATGGGGGCGAGCACCCTGGCACGTCTCTACGGGATCGAGGTGAATGACCCGAACACGGCCATCCTGCTGCAGCACCGGGCGCTTCTGTTCGGCGTGCTGGGTGTGCTGATGCTCAGTGCCATCGCGCTGCCCTGGCTTCGCGTCACGGCGCTGACTGTGGCGCTCTTCAGCGCTGCCAGCTTCATCGTCGTTGCGATGGCAGTCGGCGGGTACAACTCGGCCATCGGCAGGGTGGTGGTCGCCGACGTGGGGGCCTCGGTGCTGCTGGCGGCCGGGCTCGTGGCAGAGCTGATGCTGATTGGCAGGAAGACGACGTAGGATGTAGCGACCCGATCCCTGCGGCTCCCGGACGGGGCCGACTTCAGCCGACTTCCGACGACACGCGAAGCGATCTGGTGATCGCGACAAGGTGCCGAGTCCACTGATCGGATGGCAGCCATCGGCCACGGTCCGCTCTTGGCCGAGCAGCGTCATTCAAGTTGAGCGCCGAGCGTTGCCTCGCGCCGCATTGCTGTCGTTCGAGCGCGTGGTTCGGGTCCAGGTCGGCGGAGAGGCACTCGAATCGCGAAGAGCCAAGTTCTCCGATAGCAGCGAAGAGTTTGACAAGGCTCCTTGTCATGACGCTGTGGATCGGATTCGGATTCGGATCCGGCTGCGATTCCACACCGATTCAAGTCTTGGTCAACAGCTGGGCGCCGCTGACCTTGGCTGCCCCCTTGTCGAAAGTCCACAGCGGCTGCTCGCCAGCCTGCGTGACCAATGCGACGTGAAGGCAGTCCGCGAAGTCTGCCGATCCTTTGCGGAACAACTGAAGCGCGACTTCGAGCGCGCGCTCGGATTCGAAGGTCAACTCGGCTGCCGAAAAGAGGCTGGACAGGGTCATCAGCACGTCGTCTTTGCCGAATGCGAAGCTGGATCGCAGCACCCATTCCATCTCGAGCACGACAGTCACAGGGACGAACAGCGTCGAGCCTTCGGCGACACAGCGGCTGATCAGGCGCTTGGAAGCGGCAAGTTGTGAGGGATCGTCCTGCACGATGTAGCGCACCAGGACGTTGGTGTCGAGCGCCGGCATATCGGTGCCGAAATCAGCGCCAGGGGTTCATGTCTTCGACACTGACATGCTTGCCCTTGGGCGCCTTGAGCATGCCGGCCATGTCGAGGATGGACTTGGTCTTTGCCCGCACGATGATGGTGCCATCGGGCATGGCCGACCAGACCAGGCGCGTGCCGGGCTTGGCGTCCACGAGAGCCCGGATGTCTGCGGGCACGGTGGTCTGGCCTTTTGCAGTGATGGTGGATTCAGCCATGCCTGCGCTCCTTACAAATATCGGTATTGTAAGGCGAACGCGACCGGCGAGGGGGAGCCAGATCCCGATACCGTCAATGTGGGGAAAACTACCGTCACAGCGCGGCCAAGCGGGCACTCGATACCGTCAATTCGAGGCCTGTTGGCCCGACTTTCGGTCCTCCAGCGCCGGTGACGACGATCCACGCACTTGTTCCAGACAGATGTGCGCTTTGCGGAGCCTCCGGCTGCGACGGTAAAACTGTCGGTATCGGCCCTCTGCCATGCTGCCAGATCGCGAGTTTTACCAATGAGCCGCGTCCGCCTGTTGACAATAGAGTGGGAATGAGCCAATAGCGTCCCACGGCGTTTCCGGCCATCCCGGAGCAATCCGGTTTCGCTGCAGGGACAAGGACTTGGCGTCCAAAGGTGTCCCTCACGATCCAGCGCCGTCGCAGGCGTCCCGACGATTGCATTGACGGTATCCGAGCACCTACGCTGGCAGGCGTGCGACGATGCCGTCAGACCCCATGGCGGTATCCTGGTCCTGCGACAGCCAGTGGATCGGGTTCGCGGCGGGCCAACAAGCGCAAAGGCGCGACAGGGTTTGCCGGACGCCAAGCTGCGCGACCTGGCGCCCGCTGTCGTGGCGGCGATCGATCTGCAAGCGCATCCTGGCAGGCCCGTTCAGCAAGCTGAACCTCGACGGGATCAAGCCGGTCGCGCGGGGTGAGTTGCTCGATCAGGTGAAGCGCGAACGAGGGCCTTGTCCGGCCGTGCACGCCAGGGAACTGGTTCTGCAGGTCTACCGGTTCCCCGCCGGCAAAGGCGTGGCGGTCGACAACCCGGCCGAAGCACGCGCCCGCAAGGCCTACGCCACCTTCGTTCCCCGCGAGCGCAGGCTCAGTTGCCACGCGATCAAGGCCTTGCTCGATGGGCTCGAGCAGACCGGTACCGCGCCGACGTTGCGGCTGGATGTCCGGTTCATGCTGCTGGCGGGTGTTTGCAAGGGCGGGTTCATTGGCGCCACCTGCTCGGCAATGGACTGGAAACGGGTGCAGCGGTCGATCCCTGCAGAGCCGATGAAGGCGGGAAAGCCGTACACGGTCTACCTCGCGGAGCAGTCGCTTGCCGTCCTGACGACGCCCAGAACCTGCTTTCCGTCGAGCAAGTACCTTCACGCGGGCTGCGTCCGCTATGTGTGGCACCGCACTGAGGGTTTGCCCCCAACTGGCGCACAATCCGCGTTCATCGGCCAGCGTCCTGTTGCCGATTCATCCCTTACAGAGCAGGAATCCGCGTGGTCACTGCGTCTGAAGTCAAACACAACCACCTGCTGGCGGCGCTGCCGGGTGCGGAACTGCAGCAGTGGTTGCCACTGCTGGAAGCTGTGGATCTGCCCCTTGGCCTCGTGCTGTACGAATCGGGTCGGACACTCAGCCACGTGTATTTCCCGACCACCGCCATCGTCTCCTTGCTGTTCGTCCTCGAAGACGGCGAGTCCGCTGAGATTGCCGTGGTCGGCAACGAGGGCGTGGTGGGCATTTCGCTGTTCATGGGGGGTGAGAGCACGCCCAGCCGTGCGGTGGTGCAGAGTGCCGGCCGCGGGTATCGCTTCAGTTCCCGGTCGATCAAGGAGGCCTTCGGTCGCAACGGCGCCGTGATGCGCCTGATGCTGAGGTACACGCAGGCGCTGATCACGCAAATGGTGCAGACGGCGGTCTGCAACCGGCATCACACCGTGGACAAGCAACTGTGTCGCTGGCTGTTGCTGAGCATGGATCGCCTGCAGGGCAACGAACTGGTGATGACGCAGGAACTGATCGCCGACATGCTGGGCGTGCGGCGGGGCGGCGTCACCGAGGCCGCGCTGAAGCTGCAGTCCGCCGGGCTGATCCGGTACGCGCGAGGTCACATCACGGTGCTCGACCGTCCCGGGCTGGAGCAGCGCACCTGCGAGTGCTATGCCGTGGTGAAGAAGGAATACGACAGGCTGCTGCCAGACTTGATGGCGATTTAGGGTGTCGCCCTCATGGTGCTTGATCGTCTGGCGGTCACGCGCCCGCCAGTACAAGTGCTTCTTCGGCCGGTCGTGACGCGGTGAGCCCCGGCTTGGCAGCGCCTTGCGCGGTTGCAGAGCAGGCCACCCGCCAGGCGCGGGCATTGCAGAGCGCGCGGTGGCGCCAGAAGGGCGCGGGATCCGGACTCTCGAAGCAGGCTTCTGCAGCCTCCTTGCCGGGACCGAAGCCAGTCGATTGGTAGACATTCAACGGGCGGAGACGGCGTCTTGCAGGCGCCCGGGCGACTGCCGGCCCATCGGCACGATGCCATCACCCTTGCCTTTGGTCCGTGCGCTGCCGTGCCCACAGCTCGATTGGTGCCCCTCGGTGCCCCAGATCTTCTGCACTCGCCATGCGCGCTGGGTATCCCACCGAACAGACCGGAGGGTCTTCGAGGCGCAGGCTGCATCGTCTCGATCTCACCGGGTGCCGGAATGACGTCGGCACCGCCAGAACTGCCCGTGCATGCACCTTGTCGATGCTCTTCGACCAGGCCTCTGCGCGGCTTGACCAACGAACAACACGAGGCGCGTCCGGCGCGATCAAGCACTCGGGCTGCGGCCGCGAGTTGAGGGATATGGGTATCCAGGGAATTGTCAACAAGAAGCTGGTGCGTAGCGGTCACATCGCGGCGCCGATTCGGGCACCGACCACGAGGAACACCGATGAAACTGCTGTTCGCCACGGGTGGCAGCGAGTGCACCAAGAAGGCCCTGGCCTTTCAGATCACGCACGAAGGTCTGGCAGGGCCCGACGACGAATGGCTGGTGCTGAACATCCAGCCCGCCATGCCACATGGCGTTGTGCGTGTCGTGCTTTGAGCCCCGAATTGCCGCGCGGATCGATTGCATGAGGCCGTGGACCCGTGCGGGCATCCCATTGCAGCCGGGGCGTCTGGCCGTCATCACGGGGGCCACCGGCGGCTTCGGCTACGAGACGGCCTGCGCACTGGCGGTTGCCGGCGCGCAGGTGGTCCTGACCGGGCGCAACCCGGCCAAAGGCGCAGCGGCGCTGGAACGCATCCGCGTCATGCAACCCGGCGCCAACATCCGCTGCGACACGCTGGATCTGGGCAGCCTTGCCACGGTCCAGGACTTCGCGGAGCGCCTCAGGCAGCACGGTGCACTCGACATCCTGGTCAACAACGGCGGCGTCATGGCACCACCGACGCGGCAGCCCACGGCACAGGGGTTCGAGCTGCAGTTCGGGACGAACTCCCTCAGCCAGGCTGGCCATGCTGATGTTCACCTTCGAGTTGCAGCGCCGCAGCGACGTGCAGGGCTGGGGCCTGCTCAGTCTGGCCGCACACCCGGGCCTGGCCGCCACGGCACTGCTCGGCAACGGGCCGGGTCTGGGCGGTCAAGGCAAGGGCAGCTGAAGGCCCGGGGGCGCGAGCGGGTCGCCCACCGTACGCTGCTGGACAGACGCCCGGGCGGGCCGCCACCAGACTCGGGCATGCACGCGCAGCACCCGCCCATCCCGCCCATTCAGTTCGGCCCGAGCCGTCAGGCCCTCGCCCGGCGGCGCTGGCCCTGGAACGCTCCTGTCCTGCTCGCTGTCTGTCTCGCTGGCCATCTCGGTGTGTCCGGCTGTGCGGCCTGGGCCCCGTCGGCGCCGACCAGCGGGCCAGCCCTTGCGGGCATCGATCTACCGGCCAGGTGGTCGGCCGACGATGCGGCCGGCGCAGGCGCCGCTGCGGTCACCGCCGATTCGCTGGCGGCCTGGTGGCAGCGCTTCGACGACCCGCTGCTGGGCGACCTCGTCGGACGCGCCTTGCGCTCCAACACCAGCGTCGCTGGCGCCCGGGCGGCGCTGCGCCAGGCCGAGGCCCTGCGCGACGTGGCGGCTGCCGCGCTGCTGCCCACGCTGGGCGCTTCGGGCTCTGCACAACACACCCGGGTCGGTGCCACGGCGGGCAGCGACAGCGCCGCGAACAGGTTCCAGCTGGGCCTGGATGCACTGTGGGTGCCCGACGTCTTCGGGGCGCGACGCGATGCGCGCGATGCCGCCGATGCGGTCGCGGCGGCCAGCGCCGCCAGCCTGGGCGACACGCAGGTCCAGGTGGCCGCGCAGGTGGCATCGGGCTACATCCTGCTGCGTTCGCAGCAGACGCGGTGGGCCATCGCCAGTCAGAACCTGGCCAGCCAGCAGGAGACCTGGCAGATCACCGACTGGCGCCAGCAGGCCGGCCTGGTGACCGCGCTCGAAGTCGAGCAGGCGCGTGCCGCCGCGGCGCAGACGCGGGCGTTGTTGCCGGCGCTGCAGACCAGCGTCGAGCAGACCGCGCACGTGCTGGCGGTGTTGCTGGGCCTGCCGCCCGCGTCCTTGCAAGCCGAGTTGGGGATCGCTGCCGTGGCCGTGTCCGCCGCGGAGCCGTCGACAGCGGGCAGCGCGAGGTCCCAAGGCCCGACACGTCGATGGCACGAGGCCATGCTCGCTCCATCCGTCGAGATCGTGCCCAGCATCCCGGCAGACACCTTGCGCCAGCGCGCCGACGTTCGTGCCGCCGAGTACCAGGTGGCCGCCGCACTGGCGCGCGTGGGGCAGGCCGAGGCGCAGCGCTGGCCGAGCTTCTCGATCGGGGGCTCCCTCGGCCTGAGCGCTGTCAGCGCGGCGGCGCTGACCCACGGCGCTTCGGTGCTGGGCAGCCTGCTCGCCAGCGTCAGCCTGCCGGTGTTCGACGGCGGCGCGGCGCGGGCGCAGGTTCGCGTGCAGCAGGCCGCGCTGGCCCAGGCGCAACAGGTGTACCGCGCCGCAGTGCTCGGCGCACTGAAGGACGTGGAAGACGCCCTGGTGGCCCAGCGCGGCGACGGCTTGCGCCTGGCGAGCCTGCGCGTTGCAGCCGATGCCGCGGGTACAGCGGCCGAGTTGGCGCGCCAGCGCTACAGCAGCGGGCTGGTGGACTTCCAGACCGTGCTGGAGACACAGCGCAACCAGCTGGCAACCCAGGACAACGTGGTCGGAGCCCGTGCCGATCTGGCCAACGATCAGGTGCGCCTGTTCACCGCGCTCGGCGGCGGTTGGCGTGTGACCGATGAACCGGCAGGCGCCGACAAGGCCTCGATGCGATGAATGCTCCCCTCCCGCCCGCTGCCTTGACGCCACCGCACGTCGCGGCGCCGCCTGCCGATGCCAAGGTCGAATTGGCCACCCTGCTGGACGAACCTGCCGCCACGGCCTGGTACCGCCGGCCGGGCTGGTGGGCCGCTGCCGCGGCCGGGCTGTTGCTGGCTGGCGCGCTGGCCTGGTGGTGGTCCGGCCGCGCGGCCAACGCGGCACCGAGCTACACCACGCAGCCGGCGACCCGCGGCAATCTGACGCTCACGGTCACCGCCAATGGCACGGTGCAACCCACGCGGTCCATCAACATCGGCAGCGAGTTGTCGGGCACGGTGCTGAAGGTCAACGTCGACGTCAACGACCGCATCAAGAAGGGCCAGGTGCTGGTGGTGCTGGACACCGCCAAGCTGCGCGACCAGATCCTGCGCTCGCAGGCTGCATTGGCAGGCGCGCAGTCCAAGCTGGCGCAGACCGCGGCCACCGTGGGCGAGGCCCGCGCCTCGCTCGGCCGGCTCGACGCCGTGGCGCTGCTGTCCGGCGGCAAGGTGCCGTCCCAGGCCGAGCTCGACGCCGGCCGCGCCACGCTGGCCCGCGCCGTTGCCGATGACGGCAGCGCCCGGGCCGCCATCAGCGACGCGCGGGCTGCCCTGTCCACGGACCAGACCAACCTGTCCAAGGCCTCGATCACGGCGCCGGCCGACGGCGTGGTGCTGACCCGCACCGTGGACCCCGGCAACGCGGTGGCTGCGTCGCTGCAGGCGGTGACGCTGTTGACCGTGGCCGACGACCTGGCCCGGCTGCGGCTGTGGGTCTACGTCGACGAAGCCGACGTGGGCGCGGTGAAGGTGGGGCAGGCGGCCACCTTCACCGTCAGCGCCTACCCCAGCCGGCCGTTCCCGGCGCGCATCACGCGCGTCGGTTTCGGCTCGACCATCACCGACAACGTCGTCACCTACCTGACCTACCTCGACGTCGACAACACCGACCTGAGCCTGCGCCCCGGCATGACGGCCACCGCCACGATCACGGCCACCGAACGCCAGGACGTGCTGCTGGTGCCCAACGCGGCCCTGCGCTACACGCCCACCACCGCCGCGGCTGCAGCCAAGAAGGGCATCGCCTCGGGCATGACCTTCGGCCCGCCGAAGACCGAGAGCCGGCGCAAGGGTGCTGCCGACAACGCCAGCACGGCCTCGGCGCGCCAGGTCTGGGTGTTGCCGGATGCCGGCAAGGCGACCTCGGCCGCACCCGTGGCGGTGGCCGTGACACCCGGCATCAGCGACGGCCACATGACCGAGATCACCGGCGGCAACCTGAAGGCCGGCATGCACGTGATCACCGCCCAGAAGACCGCCGCAGCGGCGGCCGCAAAGTGACGCTGCCGCTGATCCAGCTGCTGGGCGTCAGCAAGCGCTACGGCCAGGGCGCCACCGAACTGCTGGCGCTGAAGCACATCGACCTGTCCATCGCGGCCGGCGAGTTCGTGGCCATCATGGGCCCCAGCGGATCCGGCAAGTCCACGGCCATGAACATCCTGGGTTGCCTGGACACGCCCGCCGCCGGCCAGTACCTGTTCAAGGGCGTGCATGTCGAGGCCCTGTTGCGCGACCAGCGTGCGCGGCTGCGCCGGCGCTACCTGGGCTTCGTGTTCCAGGGCTTCAACCTGCTGGCGCGCACCTCGGCGCAGGAGAACGTGGAACTGCCGCTGCTGTACCGCGGCGACAGCGCCCCCGTGCGCCGCGCCGCCGCCACGAATGCGCTGCGCGATGTCGGCCTGGGCGGCTGGGAGCAGCACACGCCTTCGGAACTCTCGGGCGGCCAGCAGCAGCGCGTGGCCATCGCACGCGCCATCGTCACGCAGCCCGCCGTGGTGCTGGCCGACGAGCCCACCGGCAACCTGGACACCCAGCGCAGCCACGAGATCATGGGCTTGCTGATGGCGCTGAACCGCGACCACGGCATCACCGTGCTGATGGTGACGCACGAGCCCGACATGGCGGC
>JANOBX010000208.1:0-10557 GCA_031411875.1 Burkholderiales bacterium
GGGGTCACATCTGGGACCGCCGGGGCGGCGGTGGCCCCGTTTGGTCGCCCTGCTTGCGACACATCAACTACGTCCTGAAGCCCGCGACGATCGACAACACGAAGCCGAAGGACAAGCGCTGCGACCTGACCGATGGCGGCAGCCTGGTGCTGAAAGTCCTGCCGTCGGGCTCGAAGACCTGGCGATTCAAGTACCACCCCAACGGCAAGCGCAGGAAGGTCACGATCGGCACCTACCCAGCCTTCAGCATCAAGCTGTCGATGCCCACCGGCACCGATACCCGAGTGGTGCGACAGGCGACGAGCGAATTCGCCAAGGTCGAACTGGCGAATCATCGTTACATGATGGTCCTGCACACGCACCGGGCCAATCCGCACGTGCACATCAGCACTCGCGCGGAGGGCCGCGACGGGAAGCGTCTGAACCCGCGCAAGGAAGACCTGCAACGCTGGCGCCAGACCTTTGCCGAGAAGCTGCGCGACCGGGTAATCGAGGCCGAGGCTTCGTCGCAGGCGACGAGGGGCGTCACGCGCCGCAGCCTGCGCTTCGGGCCACGCGTTCAGGCGCGCTGCAGCCCTGAGCCGAGATCACCAAGGCGCTGGCGGCATCGCCTGACCCGGCCGACCGCAAGCTCAGCAAGAGCATCGTCGACTTCGTGATGCAGACGGATGTCGCGCGGGCCGTGCAACGCCACCGTGCCGCGCAGCAGCAGGCTGAACTGCCGGGCATGACCATCGACCGCGGACGGACCGCTCAACGGGTATCGCCGGAGCCGAACCGTGGCCCGGACATGAGCAGGTAGCGGCGGCGAGGAATGCGCCAAGTCCTCGCCGCCGGACGGATTCGGGGGGGGGCAGGCCGCTGGAACAGCCGCCTGCCCGCGACCCCGGGCGTGCTGGCGCTGCGCGCCACGTCAAGGGTTCGCTGCGCCGGGCACTGCCCGCCCTTGACCCGGCGCTTCTCGCATCCGTTTGGGCACCGACCCTGGAATCGCTTGGCACGTACGGACATGTGCCGTACATACCCGGCAGGGAGACAACCATGGCCACTTAAGACACCCCCGACACCACCCGCGACGCCCGGCTCGAAGCCCGCGTCTCCGCGGCGCAGAAGAGCCTGCTCCAGAGAGCGGCAGCGCTTTCCGGCCGCACGCTGAGCGAGTTCGTCGTTGCCAGCGCGCAAGACGCAGCGCGGCGCGTGATCGCCGAACACGAGTCGATTCTTCTGTCGCGGGAAGAGCAGTTGGCCTTCGTGAAAGCCTTGCTGAGCCCGCCGGAGCCGAACGCGCGCCTCAAGCGCGCGGCCAAGGCCTACCGCCAACGCACCGGCATGTAGCCGGTGGCCTTGGGCAACATCACCGTCGAGCCTCTGGGCCGGCAGCACGACCGAGCAGCGTTTCACTGCGGCGCAGAGGCGCTTGACAGCTACCTCAAGCAGCAGGCCCGGCAAGACGCGGACAAGCGCGTGGCCGCGCCTTTCGTTGCCGTCGGCCCGCCGAACGCACGCGTCCTCGGTTACCACACGCTATCGGCCTCGGTGCTGACTCTGACCGACCTGCCGGACGAACTCGCTCGCAAGCTACCGCGCTATCCGCAATTGCCCGTCACGCTCCTGGGCCGCCTCGCCGTCGATCAGTCCACCATGGGCCAAGGCCTTGGGGAACATCTGCTCCTGGATGCCCTGCGCCGCAGCTTGGCCCACGCGGACCAGATTGCCGCGATGGCGGTGGTGGTCGATGTCAAGGATGAGGCTGCCGCGGCGTTCTATCGGCACTACCGTTTTGCCACCCTGCAGGCTCAGCCGAGCCGGTTGTTCGTGCCGATGCGCTTGGTGGCGCAGCTTCTCGGGTAGCCGGCGATGGAACTCATCGACAACATCAACCGCCTGCTTGGCGACAACCTCAAGCGGGCTCTGTAGCCAGGCGCCCGCCTGAAGGTTGCGGCGTCGTGCTTCTCGATGTATGCATTCGAGGCCCTGAAGGCGGAACTGGAACAGGTCGACGAACTCCACTTCATCTTCACGTCGCCCACCTTCACGGCTGAGGAGGTGACGGACAAGATCCGCAAGGAGCGCAAGGAATTCCACATTCCCAAGCTCAACCGCGAGCGCAACCTGTACGGCAGTGAGTTCGAAATCCACCTGCGCAACAAGCTCACCCAGCGCGCTATTGCACGTGAGTGCGCCGACTGCACGGTTTCACCGCGGTGGACCTTGGCTACCAGCCCGGCAACGCCGTCTCCAACATCGTCAAGATGGACGAGCCGCCCTGACGGCGACCTGTCTCCAGCTCTTCGACCAGATCTGGAACGACGCTGAGAAGGTCGAAGACGTGACCGGAGCAATAGGCGACCACATCGCCACGGCCTACAAGGAAAACTCGTCCGAAAGCATCTACTTCCTGATGGTCTACAACGTCTTCAACGCGTTCCTGGGCGACGTGAGTGAAGGCGTGCTGCCCACCGACCGCACCGGCCACCAAGACACGCGGATCTGGCAGAAGCTCCTCAACTTTCAGCGTGATGCCGCCACCGGCTTCATCAACAAGCCCGAAACCTACAACCAGGTGAGCTTCACGGATCAGCACCTGCAGCACCGCGTGAGCCTGATCGTGCGCATCAGCCAGCGCACCGCCACGCCGGATTGCGACGGTCAGACCTGGAGAGTCGGCTTTGGGTTGCTGCGGCCTCTCGTCGACATCTGAACCGAGCGGCTGTCAACGACGGCCTTGGTCGGACGACTACCGCTGACGCGCGCCGCTTCACGTTGAACACTTCGGCCGGAGCGTGCAGCAAGGCCAGGTGTCCACGCCCCAGCCATCAACGCAGCAGAACCGCACAGCGGATGCAGCCCCCCGCATCGCCTGTCCCTGCGACGCTACCGTGGTGTTCCGGCGGCCCTGATGCGCCCAGCGAATCAGCAGCAGCGATTTGATTCTTTGCGCAGGCCGTCTCGCGTTCCTAGGATCGCAGCCCGCTCATCGCCATCCATCAAGAACGTCCGTCGCGACACAACCTGGGCCCTGACACCATGACCAACCCGCACACGAACGACGTTCTCCGCCACCGCATCAGCCGCCGCGGCGTGCTCACCGCCGCAGCCGCTGCGGCCGGCACCGGCGCGCTGGGCTTCAGCACGCGGGCCCAGGCCCAGCGCGACATCGCGCTGCTCAACGTGAGCTACGACCCGACGCGCGAGCTGTACGTGGCATTCAACAAGGCCTTCGCCGCGCACTGGAGGGGCCGCAGCGGCGACAACGTCACCGTGCGCCAGAGCCACGGCGGCAGTGGTCGCCAGGCGCGCAGCGTGATCGACGGGCTGGATGCCGACGTGGTGACGCTGGCGCTGGCCTACGACATCGACGAACTGCACGCCAAGGCGCAGCTGATTCCTGCCAACTGGCAAAGCCGCCTGCCGAACAACAGCAGCCCGTACACCAGCACCATCGTGTTCCTGGTGCGCAAGGGCAACCCCAAGGGCCTCAAGGACTGGGACGACCTCGTCAAGCCCGGCGTCAGCGTCGTCACGCCCAACCCCAAGACGAGCGGCGGCGCGCGCTGGAACTACCTCGCCGCCTGGGGCTACGCGCTGAAGAAGTTCGGCAACAACCCGGCGCGGGCCGAGAGCTTCGTGGCCGACCTGTTCAAGAACGTGCCGGTGCTGGACAGCGGCGCCCGCGGATCGCTGACCACCTTTGCCGAGCGCAACGTGGGCGACGTGTTCCTGAGCTGGGAAAACGAGGCCTTCCTGGCCGTGAAGGAGCTGGGCCCCACGCGCTTCGACATCGTGGTGCCCTCCTTGAGCATCCTGGCCGAGCCGCCGGTGACGGTGGTGGACAGGAACGTCGACCGCAAGGGCACACGCGCCGTGGCGCAGGCCTACCTGGAGTTCCTGTACACGCCGCAGGGCCAGACCATCGCCGCGGACAACTACTACCGCCCGCGCGACACCGCGGTGGCCGCCCGGTTCGCGAGCAACTTCACCAACAAGGTGAACCTCTTCACCATCGACGAGGTGTTCGGCGGCTGGAGCAAGGCGCAGCCGGCGCACTTCAACGACGGCGGGGTGTTCGACCGCATCTTCACCAGGAAGTAGGCGGCGCTCTGGACCGTAGCCGGCGCGCTCGCGCCGGCTCATTCGTTTTCCGCATCAGCAGACACGCAATGCTTCGTTGGCCCGCGTGGCGGCGCTGCCTACAGTGCGCCGCCTGACCTCATCGATTGCAGAGAGTTTTCATGTCCCATTCCGTTACCCGCCGCCAACTGATCGGTGCAGCCGCTGCGGCCGGATCGCTGGTCCTGCCTGGCCTGACGTGGGCGCAGCAGGCCCTGAGCCTGCTGAACGTGAGCTACGACGTCAGCCGCGAGTTCTACAAGGACTTCAACGCGGCCTTCGCTGCGCACTGGAAGAAGACCACCGGCCAGGACGTGACGCTGAACCAGAGCCACGGCGGCAGCAGCCGCCAGGCCCGCAGCGTGGCCGACGGCCTGGAAGCCGACGTCATCACGATGAACCAGCACAACGACATCGACATCCTGCACACGCGGGGTGGCCTGGTGGCGGCCCACTGGGCGACGCGGCTGCCGAACAACGCCAGCCCCACCACCAGCATCAGCGTGATCCTGGTGCGCAAGGGCAACCCCAAGGGCATCCGCGACTGGAGCGACCTGGGGCGGCAAGGGCTGTCGGTCATCATCCCGAACCCCAAGACCAGCGGCAACGGCCGCTACACCTACCTCGCGGCGTGGGGCGCGGGCGTCAAGGGCGGCGCCAGCCACGAGGCTGCCAAGGCGCTGGTGACACGCATCTTCGCCAACGTGCCGGTGCTCGACGGCGGTGGCCGCGGCGCCACCACCACCTTTGCGCAGCGCAACCTGGGCGACGCGCTCGTCACCTTCGAGAGCGAGGCGCCGCTGATCACCCGCGAGTTCGGCGAGGGCTTCGAGCTCGTCTACCCCAGCCGGACGATCCTGGCCGAGAACCCGGTGAGCGTGGTCGACCGCGTCGTGGACAAGCGGGGCACGCGCAAGCTCGCCGTGGCCTACCTGCAGCACCTGTATTCGCCCGCGGGCCAGGAGATCGCCGCGAAGCACCACCTGCGCCCGCGCGACCCCCAGGTGCTGGCCCGGTACACGAAGCAGTTTCCCAAGGTGGCCACGTTCACCGTGGACGAGGTGTTCGGCGGCTGGACCCAAGCACAAGCCGAGCACTTCAACGACGGCGGGCACTACGACCAGGTGATCCTGGCGGCCAAGGGCCGGTGAGGTCACGGTGATCCTGTCGCGCACCCTGCTCAAGCGCCACACCGTGCTCCCGGGCTTTGACCTGGCGCTCGGCTTCGCGCTGCTCTACATCAGCCTGATCGTGCTGATTCCGCTGTCGGCGGCCTTCCTGAAGACATTCACCCTGACCTGGCAGCAGTTCCTGGACGCCACCACCACACCGCGGGTGATGGCCAGCTACCGGCTCACCTTCGGCGCCAGCTTCCTGGCGGCCTTGCTCAACGCCGTGTTCGGCCTGCTGGTAGCCTGGATGCTGGTGCGCTACAGCTTCCCCGGCAAGCGCATCGTGGATGCGTTGGTGGACCTGCCCTTCGCGCTGCCCACGGCCGTGGCTGGCATCGCGCTCACTGCCATCTGGGCCGAGAACGGCACGCTGGGGCAGTGGTTGCCCTTCAAGGTGAGTTTCACGCCCATCGGCGTGTGGGTGGCGCTGGTCTTCATCGGCCTGCCCTTCGTGGTGCGCACGGTGCAGCCGGTGCTGGAAGACGTGAACCGCGAGCTGGAAGAGGTGGCCGCCACGCTCGGCGCCTCGCGCTGGCAGACCTTCAGCAAGGTGGTGTTCCCGATGATCATGCCGGCGCTGCTGACGGGCTTTGCGCTCGCCTTCGCGCGGGCCCTGGGTGAATACGGCAGCGTGATCTTCATCGCCGGCAACATGCCGATGATCAGCGAGATCACGCCGCTGCTCATCATCACCAAGCTCGAGCAGTACGACTACGCCGGCGCCACGGCGATTGCGGTGGTGATGCTGGTGGTGAGCTTCGTCCTGCTGCTGGTGATCAACCTGCTGCAGTCCTGGGCGCGGCGGCGGCAGGGGGGTGTGGCATGAACACCGCGGTCATCACCGATGCCCGCACCGCGGTGCAGCCCACGGCCCGGCTGCGCAGTGCCACGGTCGAGGCGCCCTGGGTGCGGCAGCTGATCATTGCGCTCGGCCTGGCCTTCATGACGCTGTTCCTCTTCATCCCGCTCGTGACGGTGTTCTACGAGGCGCTGAAGAAGGGCTGGGACGTCTACGTCGCGGCGATCGTCGAGCCCGATGCGCTGTCGGCCATCAAGCTCACGCTCATGGCCGCCGGCATCAGCGTGCCGCTGAACCTGGCGTTCGGCCTGGCCGCCGCGTGGTCGATTGCGAAGTTCGAGTTCCGCGGCAAGAACATCCTGCTCACGCTGATCGACCTGCCGTTTTCCGTGAGCCCGGTGATCGCCGGCCTCATCTTCGTGCTGGTGTTCGGGCTGCAAGGCTGGTTCGGCGCCTGGCTGATCGACAACGACATGAAGGTGATCTTCGCGGTGCCCGGCATCGTGCTGGCCACCGTGTTCGTGACGTTTCCGTTCATCGCCCGCGAGCTGATCCCGCTGATGCAGGCGCAAGGCATCGAGCAGGAAGAGGCCGCCCGTGTGCTGGGCGCTGGCGGCTGGCAGATCTTCTGGCGTGTGACGCTGCCCAACATCAAGTGGGCGCTGCTGTACGGCGTGATCCTGTGCAACGCACGGGCGATGGGCGAGTTCGGGGCGGTGAGCGTCGTTTCGGGCCACATCCGCGGCCAGACCAACACGATGCCGCTGCACATCGAGATCGTCTACAACGAATACCAGTTTGCGGCCGCCTTCGCGGTGGCCAGCCTGCTGGCCCTGCTGGCGCTGGTGACCCTCGTGCTCAAGTACGTGGTCGAGCAGCGCGTCCAGCATCAGAAGCGCGGCGCTGGCGACCGCGCGGAGTGAACAGCCCATGAGCATCGAAGTCCGCAACCTGCGCAAGGCGTTCGGCAAGACCGTCGTCTGCGACCACCTCAACCTCACCATCCCATCGGGCGAGCTGGTGGCGCTGCTGGGGCCTTCGGGCTCGGGCAAGACGACGCTGCTGCGCATCCTGGCGGGGCTGGAAGTGCCCGACTCGGGCAGCGTGCACTTCCACGGCGAGGACACCACCGTCACCGATGTGCGCGACCGCAACGTCGGCTTCGTGTTCCAGCATTACGCGCTCTTCAACCACCTGACGATCTTCGAGAACGTGGCCTTCGGGCTGCGCGTGCGGCCCAAGGCCAAGCGGCCCAGCGAGGCGGAGATCGAGCGCAAGGTCCTGCAGCTGCTCAAGCTGGTGCAGCTGGACTGGCTGGCCGACCGCTACCCGCATCAGCTGTCGGGCGGCCAGCGCCAGCGCATCGCGCTGGCCCGTGCGCTGGCGGTGGAGCCCAGGGTGCTGCTGCTCGACGAGCCCTTCGGCGCGCTCGACGCCAAGGTGCGCAAGGAACTGCGCCGCTGGCTGCGCCGGCTGCACGACGAGGTGCACGTGACCAGCGTGTTCGTCACGCACGACCAGGAAGAGGCCATGGAGGTGGCCGACCGCATCGTCGTGATGAACGAGGGCCGCATCGAGCAGGTGGGCACGCCCGACGAGGTCTACGACCACCCAGCCACGCCCTTCGTGCTGCAGTTCCTGGGCGACGTGAACCTGTTCCACGGCCGCACCGAGCACACGCCAGGGGCCGGCAGCGGCCCCCGAGACACCGTGTACGTTCGCCCGCACGAGCTGGAGATCGTGGCCGAGCCAGCCGAAGGGGCGTGGGCCGCCACGCTGAGCCAGACGCTGACGGTGGGTGCCAACACGCGCGTGGAGTTCAAGCGCGAGGGCGAGGAGGGCTACCTCGACGTCGAACTGCCGCGAGCCGACTACCAGGCGTTGCGCGATCGCCTGGCGCTGCAGCGCGGAAGCCGGGTCTACCTGAAGCCGAGGCGCGTGACCCGCTTTGCGGTGCGTGAGGCTGGCGCCTGAGCGGGCGGCGGCCGCGTGCAGCGGCTACAGGCCGTCAGCGGCTGCCGTACCCGGCGCCGAGGCCAGCGCGGCCTCGATCACCGACCGCGTGAGCGTGGGTGCGAAGGTCTGGATGAAGTCGAACACATATCCGCGCAGGTAGCTGCCCCGCTTGATGGCCACGCGCGTGGTGTTGGTGGCAAACAGGTGACGGGCGTCGATGGCCACGAGCCCGCGATCGCGCACTTCGTCGAAGGCCACAGACGCAATCACGCCGACGCCGATGCCCAGCTCGACATAGGTCTTGATGACGTCGGCGTCCATGGCCTGCAACACGAAGTGCGCCTTGAGCCCCGCCTTGGTAAAGGCCTCGTCGATATGGCCTCGCCCCGTGTAGCCCTGCTCGTAGCTGATCAGCGGGTGCGCGGCCAGGTCTTCGAGTGTCAAGCGGTGGCCGGCGGCATCCCGCTGCGCCAGCTCGTGGCCTTCGGCCACGACCACGACGTGGGTCCAGCGGTAGCAGGGCAGGGCCACCAGCTCGGGGTACTCCGACAGGGCCTCGGTGGCCACGCCCAGATCGACCTCGCCCGCCAGCACCTGGGCCGCGATCTGCCGCGGCGAGCCCTGCATCAGGTGCAGCGACACCTGCGGGTGCGCGGCGCAGAAGTCCTTCACCGCCGAGGGCAAGGCATAACGGGCCTGGGTGTGCGTGGCGGCGATGGTGAGCACGCCGCGGTCGGCGCTGGCGAAATCGGCGCCGACGCGGCGGAGGTTCTCGGCCTCCTGCAGCAGCCGCTCCACGAACGGCAGCGCGGCCTTGCCGGGCTCCGTCAGGCCCAGGAAACGGCGGCCGGAGCGGATGAACAGCTCGACGCCGAGTTCCTCTTCCAGTTCCTTGAGCTGGCGGCTCACGCCGGGCTGCGAGGTGTTGAGCGCCTCGGCCACGCCAGTCAGGTTGAAGCCCTGGCGGACGGTTTCGCGAAAAGAACGAAGCTGCTGGAAGTTCACATGCAAGGGTCTGGCGACATGGACCGTCTAGTGTGCCCAAGCGCGACGAGCTTCGAACCACTGAATGCGATGCAGCACATGCGGCCAGCGCATGTGGCGCAGCGTCCAGCGCTGTCCCGTCATGGAGCCACCCACCCGGAAGGGCGGCTTCAAGACACCGTCAAGTGCGCGGTCGCCGTGGCCGGGATTTCGTGTTCCAGGCTAGATCGGACCGGCTCGGCCGGGCATCAGAGGTGCTGCAAGGACACGGCGGTGGGGTCTTCCATTGGCGCCACGCCGATGGCCTGGATGTTGTGCGCGAGATCGCCCTTGGGGCCCTGCACGACGTCGAAGCTCACCAGGGTGCCTTGTTTGAGAGTCCGGAAACCCTCCATCTGCACCGCTGAAAAATGGGCGAACACGTCCGCACCGCCTCCTGCGGGTTCGATGAACCCAAATCCCTTGGCATCGTTGAACCACTTGACTGTGCCGGTCGCCATGCGCGCCCCTCCCAACGCGAATCGCGTACGAAATTGTCTGCCGGTGCCGGTGAATCTGTCAAGGCTGCGACACACTGCAGGTGGTGCGATCGGTTGACAGATCCTGGTCAACGCGAATGGGCGGCGTTGTGGGAGATTGGCCCGAAAAGAAGCCGCTGTCCGCGGCTTGAAGAAGGGGGTTTCGCGTCAATATCCGTTCATCGGCGTGCGCCCTGGCGCGCCTCGTGCAGCCCTGGAGCAAGTCGATAGAATGCCTCATGCCCGACGAAAATCCGCCGTCGCCACCCCCTCCGGCCAAGCCTGTGCGAGAGCCAGGTGGGGTGGTCCTGGCCGAGCGCAAATCGGCCAAAACCAAACCACCGGCGCTGTACCAGGTGGTGATGCTGAACGACGACTACACCCCGATGGAGTTTGTCGTCATGGTTTTGCAGCGATTTTTCCAGCGTGATATGGACACGGCCACCCACATCATGCTGCAGATACACCACGAGGGCCGTGGTGTCTGCGGCGTCTATCCCAAGGACGTTGCCGCAACGAAGGTCGAGTTGGTGCTCACGGCAGCCCGCCGTGAGGGGCACCCGCTCCAATGCATTATGGAGGCCGCATGATTGCGCAAGAGCTTGAAGTCAGCCTGCACATGGCGTTTGTCGAAGCGCGCCAGCAGCGACACGAATTCATCACCGTCGAGCACTTGCTGATGGCATTGCTGGACAACCCCTCGGCTGCCGAGGTGCTGCGCGCCTGCGCGGCCAACATCGAGGACCTGCGCAAGAGCCTGGCCACCTTCATCAAGGAGAACACGCCCACCGTGGGCGGCAATGAAGAGGTGGACACGCAGCCCACGCTGGGTTTCCAGCGCGTGATCCAGCGCGCCATCATGCACGTGCAAAGCACGGGCAGCGGCAAGAAGGAAGTCACCGGCGCCAACGTGCTGGTGGCGATCTTCGGCGAGAAGGACTCGCACGCCGTCTACTACCTGCACCAGCAGGGCGTGACGCGCCTGGACGTGGACAACTTCATCGCCCACGGCATCAAG
>JANOBX010000209.1:0-4196 GCA_031411875.1 Burkholderiales bacterium
CCACATCGAGCATCTTGGGCATGGCCAGGCTGTCGCGCAGCGCCACGCGGAACATCCAGTTCGGGCGCGTCAGATTGTCGATGATCGGGTCGGCAGAAGACCAGACGGCGATGAAGGGCAGGCCGAGTTCATGCGCCAGCGGCACGGCGTCGATGACGACGGGACTGAACTTGCCGCCGAACACCGCGACCAGGTCGGGCAGTTGCGCCAGCTCTTTCAGATTGGCCAGCGCGCGTGCCGGCATCGACCGGTGGTCGCGCACCACCAGTTCCAGCAGCCGGCCACCCAGCACGCCGCCAGCGGCGTTGATCTCCGCCATGGCCACGCGCATGCCCAGTTCGATGGCCTGCGCCGAGGTGCTGTTCTCGAGCCCGAACTCGGCATCCACGGCCACGAGCACCGGTGGCCGGGCCGTGGCCGGCGCCGAGCCCACGCTGGCCGCAGCCAGTGCGCCCAGTGTGGCCAGAAGGGTATCTCTGCGGCTCGGCGATGGCATGCGTGCGGCGGCTGGACTCGGGAACGATCCCGACGAGAATGTAGCGCCTCGTGTTTTGCGTGGCACGTCCTCATGTCGCGCCCAGGGCTGTTGAGGTCGACCGCAGCCCACAGGAGCTTCGTCCGTGGCCGGTCTGCTCGAAGAACGTGCAGCGTCAGTCTGCACCAATCGGTGCAGCGTGTTCTGCTCCAGTCGGTGGCGCTCGTGGTGAACGGGGGCGCCATCCGGCGCCCCGATGGAAGGGTTTGGCTGCCGGGCAACGGCTTGCACGCGGACTCCCGAGGTGGTGACCTCAGACGGTCGCAGGCCGCGCGCCGCGCCTCGATCGCCCTGTGTGTTGTTGCCACCCCGATCACAGCACGCTGGAGTTGCCGCAAAGCCGTCGTCGCCGGCCCCTGCCCCAGCAAGCAGAGCCGATCAACCCAGTTGTGACCGTGGGTGAACGCCGCACCGGGCTGCGTTCGCAAGCTCCGACCCCTCAGGCCTGAGAAGGCCAGACCAGTGGCAACAACCTTCGCCTGCCAGTCGCATCACGGTGACGAGCGCCGCCCTTCAGTCGGACTTTGCGGCGGGCCGGCGCCCTGCGCCCTACTTGAACGCGTAGTTCAGGCTGGCGAAGGCACTGCGCCCGCGCGGGTCGCCGTAGGTCGGGTCCCAGGTCACCTGGAAGTAGCGCGACTGGTTGGTGAAGGGCGGCGCGGTGTCCAGCAGGTTCAGCACGCCGGCGCGCAGGCGCAGCTGCGAATTCACGCGCCAGCTGGCGCTCAGGTCCCACAGCGAATAGGCCTCGACGTCGCGGTCGCTCCACTCCACTGCCGCCAGGCCCGGCACGTTCTGGTCACGGTAGCCCGAGAGATAGGTGTTGCCCAGGCTCAGGCCGAAGTCGCCGCGGTCCCAGTCCAGGTTGATGCGGTGGCGCCAGCGCTGCACGGCCTTGTCGTCGCGGAAGCGGGCCAGGCCGTCGACCAGGGCCGAGCGCGGGTCGGTGTTGAACTTGTAGTCGGTCACCAGGGTGCCGTTCAGCCCGGCGCCGAAGCGGCCCCAGTCGCCGGCCTGGCCGCGCCAGTTCAGGCCCAGGTCCAGGCCGGCGGTGTTCAGGCGGCCCCGGTTTTCCTTCTTCACGTTGACGAAGTTGACGAAGCCGTCGGAGAAGCGCACCACGATGGCCGGGTCGTTGAAGTAGACCGGGTTGGTGAAGATGGTTTCTTCGCCGATCTCGGAAATGATGTCGGTCTTGCGGATGCTCCAGAAGTCCAGGCTCGCGCTGATGTCGCGCGTGGGCTCGAAGACCACGCCCAGGCTGGCCTGGCGCGACTTCTCGGGCTTGAGTTCCGGGTTGGACGCCCGGTCCACGGGCAGCTGGGCCACTTCGCGCGAGACCGGGTCGCGCACGAAGCTGGCGGTGATGCCAGCGCGCAGCGGCCGAAACAATTCCGAGATCGAAGGCGCGCGGAAGCCGGTGCCGTAGGAAGCGCGAAGCAGCAGGTTGCGGCTGGGCCTGAAGCTCACGCCCAGCTTGGGGTTGGTGGTGCCGAGGCTGGGTGAGGTGCGCTGCGTGGCGGCGTCGAACACGCCGTCGTAGCGGTCGTGGCGCAGCGCGAACTGGGCTTCCCATTGGGCCGAGATCGGGGCGTTCAGTTCGGCATAGACGCCCTGCACGTCGCGTTCGTGGCGGGTGTCGGCGAGCAGGGCGCCTGAACTCGAGCGGTCGCCGTTGACGTCGTTGCTCTTGAGCACGTCGCTGGAACCGAAGCGGGTCTTCTCGCGCCGCAGTTCGGCGCCCAGGGCCAGCATCAGGTCGCCGCCGGCCAGGGTGGTCAGGGCGCGGCTGAGCTTGGCGTCGACGCCGGTGGAATCGCCCTTGGCCGAGCGCGAAGCGCCGTCGAGGCGGATCGACTGCATGAAGGCGGCGCCGGCGGCAGCATCGGTGGCCGGCACGAAGGGGTTGTACTGGCCGTTGCGCAGCCCCGTGCGGAGCCCGCTGAACGAGACCCAGCCCGACAGGTTCAGGTCCTCGACCTCGCTCACGCTGTGGTTGAGCGCGGTGTCGTAGTCCCAGTCGCCCAGGCGGCCGGTGGCGCCCAGCACCAGGCGGCGGGCCTCGCTCTCGACCCGGCTCGCGCGCTTGCCGGCGTCGGCCAGGCGGAAGCGGAAGTCCACGGGCGTGGTGATGCCGGTGCGGGCCTGCAGGCTGGCCGGCAGCAGGATGTTGTCGGTGGTGCGAAAGCGCACGGTGGCCGGTGATGCCGCGTAGTCGGTCTCGCTGCGGCTGAGCATCAGTTCGGCGAAGAGCTGGTGCCCGGGGGTCAGCTGCAGCGTGGCGCGGCCGATGGCGCTGGCTTTTTCAGAAGCCGGGTAGATCTCCGCGTCGCCCATGTAGTTGTAGGAACAGCCTTCGCGACCGCCGGGGCCGGTGGCGGCGCGCGAGTTGGGGTTGTCGCCGCCCGTGCAGGCGGACTGGCCGAAGTTCACGCGCCGGGTCGACAGCCCGGGCACCGACGGCGCCCAGGTGCCGTTGGCCGCCGACCCGCGCAGCGCGGTGTTCGGGTTGGCCAGCACGAAGTTGTTCAGCGCGGTCAGCTGCGCCGCCGTGAGGTCCACGTTCGCCGGAAAGCTGTTGCTCGACAGCTGCGGCGCCAGCCGGCCCGGAAGGTCGTATTCGCGGATGAAGTCGCGCTGGCTGCTGTTCAGCGCGCCCAGCTTCTGCCAGTCGACCGTGGCGAAGAGATTGAAGCCGTCGCGGGCCAGGTCGCCCAGGCCGCCGGCCAGCGTCAGCGTGCGCTTGGACGCACCGCCGTCGCCGGTGCCCAGCGCATAGGCGTTCAGCTCCAGGCCCTGGAAGTCGCGCCGGGTGATGAAGTTGATGACACCGCCCATGGCGTCGGTGCCGTAGATGGCCGAGGCGCCGTCCTTCAGCACTTCGATGCGCTGGATGGCGCCGGCGGGAATGATGTTCAGGTCGACACCGGCGTTGTCGCCGGGCGAAGCGAAGTTCGCCAGGCGGCGGCCGTTCAGCAGCACCAGGGTCGACGAGACGCCCAGCCCGCGCAGGTTGGCGCCGTTGAAGCCGCGTTGGTTGCCCGACTGGTCGGTGATGCTGGCGCCGTCGGTCAGGCCGCCGACGTTGGCGGTGAGCTTCTGCAGCAGCTCGGCGGCCGTGGTGACGCCGAGCTTGTCGATGTCGGCGCGGCGCAGCACTTCCACCGGCAACGGTGTTTCGCCGTCGATGCGCTTGATGCTGGAGCCGGTGATCTCCACGCGCTGGGCGGCCGGTGTGGCCGGGGCCTGGGCCGGCTGGGCCAGCGCATGGCCGGCTGCAGTGGTGGCCAGGGCCAGCAGGGCGGCCTGGCGCAGCGGCGCCAGGCGAAAGGTGGGCAGGTGCGGCATGGGGTAGGGGGCCCGGGCGGGCCTGGTGGGTGGTGTCGCCGCCATTGTTTGAAGGGCGCGCGTGGCACGTGCAGCGGGTCGGGGGCGGGGGGTCGCTTGGCGGCAAGTCGGTGTCGCCTGCAGTGAAGCGACGCCGCAAGCCGGAATCGGCGTTTGCGGCCAGGCGACGCCGACTTGCGGTCATCCACCACGTCGTCGCCCCCGCGCTGGCCGGGGCGGCGTGGGGCCGGCGAAGATAGGGGCCTGCGTCGGACCTGTTGCCCCGGCGCCGGGCGACCAGTTCCCACGCCCAAGCCCGTGCCCCTGCCCAAGC
>JANOBX010000210.1:0-7263 GCA_031411875.1 Burkholderiales bacterium
GTCAAGCGCCTGGGCACGCCCGAGGAGATCGGCTCCATCGTGGCCTGGCTGGCGAGCGAGGACTCGGGCTTTTCCACCGGCGCCGACTTCAGCTGCAACGGCGGCATGCACATGGGTTGAAGCATGGGCTGAAGCGCCACCCGCGCATTCGACCCAGAACGCCGCCCCGGGCCGCCAGCCCGGGGCGGCGTTTTGTCATCCCGCGGCTTCGCCGATCACGGCCTTGATGATGGCCTTGGCGACGAAGCCCAGCATGCCGAAGCCCAGCGCCAGGAACAGCACGAAGGTGCCCAGCTTGCCGGCCTTCGTATCCCGCGCCAGGCGCCAGATGATGAACGCCATGTAGAGCATGAAGGCGCTGATGCCGAAGGTCAGGCCGAAATTCGCGATCTGCTCTTCGGTGTAGCCGAACATCACTCGACCAGTTCGCGGTAGGCATGCCAGCTGGCGTGGGCCAGCCAGGGCACCACCACCACCAGACCGAGCAGCCCGGTGACCATGCCCAGCCCGGTGATGATCCACAGCAGTGCCGCCCAGAAGGCCAGCGGCCCGGGCGAGGCCGCCACGGACTTCCAGCTCGTCAGCACCGCGCCCAGCACGTCCACCGGCCGGTCCAGCAGCAGCGGGATCGCGACCACGCTCGACGCGAACACCGGCGCGGCCAGCACGCCGCCCAGCATCAGCCAGGCTTCGAACACCCAGCTCGTCTCGTGCAGCACCACGTGACGCAGGAAGTCGATGGGGCGCACGATGGGCAGGTCGGCAAAGCTCGTGACCATGGCTGCCGAGGTCATCACCCAGCCCGTGCCCGCCAGCCCGAGCAGCAGGCCGAAGTGCATGAGCCGTGGGTCTTGCGAGCGCCAGACGTCGAGCAGTTCGACCAGACTCAGCCGCCGGCCGCTTTCCAGCCCTCGGCTGACCGCGTACAGGCCCGTGGCGACGATGGGCGCGACGATGAGGAAGCCGCTGAAGGCGCCGGCCAGGATCCAGAAATCCTCGTGGGCCCAGAACAGCATGAACCAGCCGAACAGCGCGGCGGCCAGCCCGTGCAGCAGGCCCGGCAGGGGGTGGCGCCAGAGGTCGGCCCAGCCCAGCCGCAACCAGGCCAGCGGGCGGGCGAAGCCGACGCTGCGCACCCCGGGTGGTGGTGCCGTCGGCAGCGCGCTGCGGCTCATGCCAGGGCTGCGGCGCAGCTCGTCATCAGCTGTCGGGCCGCCGTCACCAGCGTGCCGGGCTCACCGTCGGGCAAGACCAGGGGTCCGGTCTGTCCGTACTGGGCGTAGTTGCGCGCCGTCGAGCGGTCATACACCGGGTCGTAGTGCTGCACCAGCAGCTCCTGCACGACCTCGGCCCACCCGCCGGCGCGGGCGCGGGCCTGCCAGCCGTCGATGACCGCGTTGTCCTGCACGCCGCGCAGCACGTCCAGGCGGCTGCAGAAGGTGTCCGGGTCGCCCAGGAAGTGCGCGTAGTCCTCGAGCAGGAAGGCCACACGGGAAGGCACCGGCATCTGCACCTCGGTGCAGGGCGAGGCCCGCAGCCGTTCCAGCAGCGCTTCGGGCACGCGCAGGCGGCCGATGGTGCGGCTTTCGCTTTCGGCGAACACGGGGCGGTCACCGTCGAAACCGCGCAGGGCCTGCCAGACCGCCGTCTCGAAGCCTTTCTGGCTGGGTTGCGGCAGCCCGGGCACGGGTCCCAGCACCGAGCCGCGGTGTGCGGCCAGGGCTTCGAGGTCGAGCACCTGCGCGCCTTCCTGGCGAAGTGCCTGCAGCAGCCGGCTCTTCGCCGACCCCGTGCGGCCGCCGAGCACCTGGAACTGCAGCCGTTCCGGCAGCGTCTGCAGTTCGGCGAGCACGACGCGCCGGAACTCGCGGTAGCCGCCTTCGAGCACCTGCACCGTGAAGCCGATCGCGCCCAGCACCGTGCCCAGCGAGCCCGAACGCTGCCCGCCGCGCCAGCAGTACACCAGGGGCTTCCAGCTCTGCGGGTGCAACTGCGCTTCGCGTTCGATGTGTCTGGCGATGTTGCGCGCCGCCAGCACGGCGCCGTGCTTGCGCGCGTCGAAGGCCGACACCTGCTTGTATTCGGTGCCCACCAGGGCGCGCTCGGCGTCGTTCAGCGTCGGCCAGTTGACGGCGCCCGGCAGATGGTCTTCGGCGAATTCGCTTTCGCTGCGGGCGTCGATGACCGCGTCGAACTGCGACAGCCGGGCCACGGCCTCGGCGGCAGGGATGATGCGCATGGCCATGGTCTGCGGCCCTTTCTTCAGCTGGCCGGCGAGGCAACGGCGTCGAGCAGCTCGCTCTCGATGCGCAGCTGGGCCTTGCTCTGCTGCAGGGCCGCGCCGTCGACCAGGAAGGTGTCCTCGACCCGTTCGCCCAGCGTGCTGACCTTGGCCAGTTGCAGGTTCACCTGGTAGCGCGCCAGCACGCGCGCGACGTCGTAGAGCAGGCCCGAACGGTCGCTGGCCGAGACGGTGAGCAGCCAGCGCTGGGCGCGTTCGTCGGGGCTGAGCGACACCCGTGGGGTGACCGGGAAGCTCTTCACGCGGCGCGACACGCGGCGGCGCTGCGGCTCGGGCAGCGGGCCGCTGCTGGCCAGGGCCAGCGTGGCCTGGGTCTCGACCAGCGAGATCAGGTCGCGGTAGGGCACGTCGTGCTGGTGTGCCGCGTCGGCCAGGGCGCCACCGACCAGGCTCACGACCTGGAAAGTGTCCAGCGCATAACCGGCGCGCGTGGTGTGGATCTTTGCGTCCTGGATGCTGAAGCCGGCGTTGTCGAAGTAGCCGCAGATGCGCGCGAACAGGTCGGGCTGGTCGGGTGCGAAGACCAGCACCTGCAGCCCGTCGCCCACCGAAGACGGCCGGGCACGGACGATGGGCACCTGGGTCTGCACGTGGCGCCACAGCGAGCGCGCGTGCCAGGCGATCTCGGCGGCGTCGTGGCGCGCGAAGTAGCTGACCTCGAGCGTCTTCCACAGCGGCTCCTCGGTGCCGGGCAGCGCCGAATGCAGGGCCAGGTTCTGCCGCGCTTCCTGCTTGCGCGCCTCGATCTCGGCGTCCAGGTTGGGCTGTGCGCCACCCAGGGCTCGCAGCGTGTAGCGGTAAAGGTCTTCCAGCAGCTTGCCTTTCCAGGCGTTCCACACCCTCGGGCTGGTGCCGCGGATGTCGGCCACCGTCAGCAGGTACAGCGCCGTCAGGCGGCGAGGCGTGCCCACCAGGGCGGCGAAGCGGTGGATGACGTCGGGGTCGGACAGGTCTTCCTTCTGCGCGACGCGGCTCATCGTCAGGTGCTGCAGCACCAGAAACTCGATGAGAGCGGTGTCCTCGCGCGACAGGCCGTGGTCGCGGCAGAAGCGCCGCGCATCGACGGCGCCGAGCTCGGAATGGTCGCCGCCACGGCCCTTGGCGACGTCGTGGAAGATGGCGGCCACATAGAGCAGCCAGGGGGCGTCCCACTGCGCCGCGAGCTGGCTGCAGAACGGGTATTCGTGCGCGTGCTCGGGGATGAAGAAGCGGCGCATGTTGCGCACCACCATCAGGATGTGCTGGTCGACCGTGTACACATGGAACAGGTCGTGCTGCATGCGCCCGACGATGCGGCGGAACACCCACAGGTAGCGGCCGAGCACGCTGGTCTGGTTCATCAGCCGCATCACGTGCGTGGTGCCCGACTTCTGGCGCAGGATGTCCAGGAACAGCTCGCGGTTGATGGGGTCCTTGCGGAAGTCCGCGCCCATCACGTTGCGGGCGTTGTACAGCGCCCGCAGCGTGCGCGCCGACAGGCCCGACAGCCCCGGCGTCTGCTGGTAGACCAGGAAGGTTTCCAGGATGGCGTGCGGGTTCGTCAGGTAGAGGTCGTCGCTGACCACTTCGAGCATGCCCGCGCGGTCCAGGAAGCGCGCGGTGATCGGGCGCATGGGCAGGGTTTCGCTGTCGGTGACGCGTTCCTCGATGTTGAGCATCAGGATCTGGTTGAGCTGCGTCACCGCCTTGGCGGCCCAGTAGTAGCGGTGCATCAGCACTTCGCTGCTGCGCTGTTCCTTCGTGGCCTTGTAGCCGAAGCTCTCGGCCACCGCGGTCTGCAGGTCGAACACCAGCCGGTCCTCGCGCCGGCCGGCCACCGCATGCAGTCGCGCCCGGATGAGCTTGAGCGTGCATTCGTGCTTGCTCAGCTGGCTGGCCTCGAACTTCGTGATCAGGCCCTTGGCGGCCAGTTCGGCCCAGGTGCGCCCCAGGCCGGCGGCGCGGGCCACCCAGATCACCACCTGCAGGTCGCGCAGGCCGCCCGGGCTTTCCTTGCAGTTCGGTTCCAGCGCGTAGGGCGTGCCTTCGTACTTGGTGTGACGCTGCTGCATCTCCAGCGTCTTGGCGCGCAGGAAGGCGCGCGGGTCCATGGCCTGGGCCTGGGTGTCCTGGAACTGCCTGAACAGCCGCTGCGAACCGCAGACGCGGCGCGATTCCAGCAGCGCCGTCTGCACGGTGACGTCGCGGCGCGCCTCTTCCAGGCATTCCTCGACGCTGCGCACCGAGGAGCCGATCTCCAGCCCGATGTCCCAGCAGGCGGTGACGAAGCGCTCGATGGCGTGGCGCAGCGCCTCGCCCGGCGTGCCCGGCGCACTGCGGTCGCCGCGCGGTTGGCCGGCGTGCTTGACCTCGTTGGGCAGCAGCACCAGCACGTCGATGTCGGAATGCGGAAAGAGCTCGCCGCGGCCGTAGCCGCCCACGGCGACCAGGCTGGCCTCGGCGGGCATCATCGCCTCGGCCCAGGCCTGGGCGAGCGTGGCGTCGACATGCCGCATCAGGCCGCGCAGCAGGCGCGTGCCGGCCGCCGAGCTCGGCCGGTGCGCGTCGAACTGGGCCAGCAGCGTGGCCTTGCCGCTGCGGAAGTGCGCGCGCAGCGCGGCGACCGACCCGGGTGCCGTGCCGCCGGGTGGGGGCGTGGGGGACATGGCGGGCAGGATGGGCGCCGGACGGACGCTCAGGACGCCGTGGCCAGCACCGCCGCGCGGTCAGCCGGCGCCTGCAGCGCGACGGCCGGGTGCCGGCCGACGCTGCCGCCGTAGCCTGCGGTGGCGAACTCGGGCGCGTCGGGGCTTCCGGCCGAAACGGTCAGCACTTCGTAACCGGTCTCGGTGACCAGAACGCTGTGTTCCCACTGCGCCGACAGCGAGCGGTCGCGGGTGACGATGGTCCAGCCGTCGTAGGGGCGGGCACCCTTGCGGTCTTCCTTGATGTCGCGCTTGCCGGCATTGATCATGGGTTCGATCGTGAAGATCATGCCCGGCTCCAGCGTTTCCAGCGTGCCCGGGCGGCCGTAGTGCAGCACCTGCGGTTCTTCGTGGAACCTTGCACCCACGCCATGGCCGCAGAACTCGCGCACGACGCTGAAGCCGGCGTTCTCGGCGAAGGTCTGGATGGCGTGTCCGATGTCGCCCAGGCGCGCGCCGGGCTTGACCTTGACGATGCCCCTCCACATCGCGTCGAAGGTGATCTGGCACAGGCGGCGAGCCGCGATCGTGCCTTCGCCGACGACGAACATGCGGCTGTTGTCGCCATGCCAGCCGTTCTTGATGACGGTGACGTCGATGTTGATCACGTCGCCGTTTTTCAAGGGCCGGTCGTCGGGGATGCCGTGGCAGACGACGTCGTTCAGGCTGGTGCACAGGGAAGCGGGGTAGGCCGGGTAGCCCGCCGGCTGGTAGCCCAGGGTGGCCGGGATGCCGCCCTGCACGTTGACCATGTAGTCGTGCGCCAGGCGGTCGATTTCCTTGGTGGTGACGCCGGCCCGCACGTACGGGGTCAGCATGTCCAGAACCTCGGAAGCCAGCCTGCCGGCCAGGCGCATGCCGTCGATGTCGGCCGCAGTCTTGATGGGAATCGCCATCCCGGCATTATCCCACTCGGCCCCTAAAATCGTGGTTTGGCCCGAACCGGCCCAGTTGCAAAAGCGTTCCATGCCCTCTTCCTTGCCGATTCCACCGGTTTCCTTCGAGGGCGGCAACGCACTCTCCGACTTTCGAGCGCAGGCGCTGCTGGCGCAAGTGCAGGCGGCCTGCCCCCGTGTGACCGGCCTGTCGGCACGCTACGTTCACTGGGTGCACACCGATCGGTCGCTGACAGGCGCCGACCACGACCGGCTGGCTGCCCTGCTGACGTACGGCGATGCCGCCGCCGGCCCGACCGAAGGCGCGCTGGTGGTGGTGATGCCGCGCCTGGGCACGGTGTCGCCCTGGGCCAGCAAGGCCAGCGACATCGCCCGCAACTGCGGCCTGGTGGTTCGCCGCATCGAACGTGTCACCGAATACCGGCTGGCACTGAAAAGCGGCTTGTTCAGCGCCGCCAAGCCTTTGTCGTCTGAGGAACGCGACGCCGTCGCCGCGTTATTGCACGACCGCATGACCGAAAGCGTGGCCTTCGAACGCGATGCCGCGGTCCAGCTGTTCCAGCCCCAGCCGGCCCCCCCGCTGGTGCACGTGGACGTGCTGGGCCAGGGCCGCGCTGCGCTGGTGCAGGCCAATGGCGAATTTGGCCTGGCGCTGTCGGACGACGAGATCGATTACCTGGAAGCCTCGTTCAGGACCTTGGGCCGCAACCCCAGCGACGTCGAGCTGATGATGTTCGCCCAGGCCAACAGCGAACACTGCCGGCACAAGATCTTCAATGCCAGCTTCAGCATCGACGGCGTGGCCATGCCGCACACGCTGTTCGGCATGATCCGCCACACCGAAAAGACCAGCCCGCAGCACAGCGTGGTGGCCTACAGCGACAACGCCGCCGTGATGGCTGGCAGCCCCGTGCTGCGCTGGGGGCCGAACGGTTTTACCAACTCGCCGCAGTACACGGCGCGCGAAGTCACCGCCCATGTGCTGATGAAGGTGGAGACCCACAACCACCCCACCGCCATCAGCCCCTTCCCGGGCGCCAGCACGGGCGCGGGCGGCGAGATCCGCGACGAAGGTGCGACCGGACGGGGGGCCAAGCCCAAGGCCGGCCTGACCGGCTTCTCGGTCAGCCACCTGCGCCTGCCCGGGCTGGACGAGCCCTGGGAAGCCGGTGCCATCGGCAAGCCCGCGCACATTGCCAGCCCGCTGCAGATCATGACCGAAGGCCCGCTGGGCGGCGCGGCTTTCAACAACGAGTTCGGGCGGCCCAACCTGGGTGGCTACTTCCGTGTCTTCGAACAGTCGGTGGCGGGTGTGATGCGCGGCTATCACAAGCCCATCATGATCGCCGGCGGGCTGGGGCAGATCGACGCCACCCAGACC
>JANOBX010000211.1:0-23547 GCA_031411875.1 Burkholderiales bacterium
ATCATCAACCCGCCGCAGAGCGCCATCCTCGGCGTGCACGCCACGAAGGACCGGGCCGTGGTCGAGAACGGGCAGGTCGTGGTGCGGCCGATGAACTACCTGGCCATGAGCTACGACCACCGCATCATCGACGGCCGCGAAGCCGTGCTCGGGCTGGTGACGATGAAGGACGCGCTGGAAGATCCCGCCCGCCTGCTGTTCGACATCTGAGGCGGACCCCATCATGGCAAAGACATTCGACGTCGTCGTCATCGGCGGCGGCCCCGGCGGCTACATCGCGGCCATCCGCGCGGCGCAGCTGGGCTTCAACACGGCCTGCATCGACGAGTGGAAGAACGCTGCTGGCGGCCCGGCCCCGGGCGGCACCTGCACCAACGTGGGCTGCATTCCGAGCAAGGCGCTGCTGCAGAGCAGCGAACACTTCGAGCACGCGGCCCACGGCTTCGCCGATCACGGCATCGGGCTGTCCAACCTGAGCATCGACATCCAGAAAATGCTCGGCCGCAAGGACAACGTCGTCAAGCAGAACAACGACGGCATCCTCTACCTGTTCAAGAAGAACAAGGTGACGTTCTTCCACGGACGCGGCTCGTTCGTGGCGGCGGTGGACGGCGGCTACGAGATCGCCGTCGGTGAAGAACGCATCACGGGCAAGCAGATCGTCGTCGCCACGGGGTCGAGCGCCCGGTCGCTGGCCGACACGCCCTTCGACGAGGAAAAGATCCTCAGCAACGACGGCGCGCTGCGCATTCCCGCCGTGCCGAAGAAGCTGGGGCTCATCGGGGCCGGCGTCATCGGCCTGGAGATGGGGTCGGTCTGGCGCCGTCTGGGTTCGGAGGTGACGGTGCTCGAGGGCTTGCCCACGTTCCTGGGCGCGGTCGACGAGCAGATTGCCAAAGAGGCGCACAAGGCCTTCGTCAAGCAGGGCTTGAAGATCGAGCTTGGCGTGACGGTCGGCGCGATCAAGAACCACAAGAAAGGCGTCAGCGTTGCCTACACCGACGCCAAGGGCGCGGAGCATGTGCTCGAGGTCGACAAGCTCATCGTCAGCATCGGCCGGGTGCCGAACACCACCGGGCTGAACGCCGAAGCGGTGGGGCTGAAGCTCGACGAGCGCGGCGCGATCGTCGTCGACGACGATTGCCGCACCAGCCTGAAAGGGGTGTGGGCGGTGGGCGACGTGGTGCGCGGCCCGATGCTCGCGCACAAGGCCGAGGAAGAGGGCGTGGCCGTGGCCGAGCGCATTGCCGGGCAGCATGGCCATGTCAACTTCAACACCGTGCCCTGGGTCATTTACACCAGCCCAGAGATCGCCTGGGTGGGCCAGAACGAACAGCAGCTGAAGGCGGCGGGACGCCCGTACAAGGCCGGCACCTTCCCCTTCATGGCCAACGGCAGGGCGCGGGCCATGGGCGACACCACGGGCATGGTGAAGTTTCTGGCCGACGCCACGACCGACGAAATCCTGGGCGTGCACATCGTCGGCCCGATGGCCAGTGAACTCATCGCCGAAGCCGTGGTGGCGATGGAATTCAAGGCCAGCGCCGAGGACATTGCCCGCATCTGCCATGCGCATCCGAGCCTGAGCGAGGCGACCAAGGAAGCCGCGCTTGCTGTCGACAAGCGGACCCTGAACTTCTGAGCCATGCCCACGGCAGCCGGCGCCAGCGAGTCTGTGGGCTTCCAGGCCCCGGCCGCCCCGCGGGCAGGGCGCCGTGACAGCATCGCAGCGAATGTCATCGCTGTTTGCGCCTGTGGCGGCTGCCGATGAGCAGGGTCGACCAGCTGTATCGACGACTGCTCGCCGAACGCGGCTATACGGCCGATGCGGCGCAGGTGCGCGCCATGGCGTCGCTGACACGCTGCGAGCGCGAGTGGGTCGACTACAAGGCGCGCCGAGGCAATGCCATCGCCAAGCTGCTGCGCAGGCCGCCGCTGCCACGGGGCGTGTACATGCACGGCGGCGTCGGTCGCGGCAAGAGCTTCCTGATGGACTGCTTCTTCCAGGCCGTGCCCCTGCAGCGCAAGACGCGGCTGCACTTCCACGAATTCATGCGCGAGGTCCACCGCGAACTGCAGGACCTGAAGGGCACGGTCGATCCGCTCGACGAACTCGGGCGCCGCATCGCCCGGCGCTTCAGGCTGATCTGCTTCGACGAGTTCCACGTCTCCGACGTGACCGATGCGATGATCCTGCATCGGCTGCTGCAGGCGCTGTTCGACAACCGCGTCAGCATCGTCATCACCAGCAACTTCCATCCCGACGGGCTGTACCCGAACGGCCTGCACCGCGACCGCATCCTGCCCGCCATCGAGCTGCTGAAGTCGCGGCTGGAGGTCATCAACGTCGACGCCGGCATCGACTACCGGCAACGCACCCTGCAGCAGGTGGCCATGTACCACTGCCCCCTGGGCCCGGAGGCCGAAGAGAACATGGAGGCGGCCTTCAATGGCCTGGCCGAAGCCCAGGACGAAGAAGCGGTGATGCAGATCGAGCACCGCAGCCTGCGCGCCGTCCGCCGTGCCGGCGGCGTGGTGTGGTTCGATTTCCGCACCCTGTGCGGCGGCCCGCGCTCGCAGAACGACTACCTGGAGATCGCTTCGCGCTTCCACACGGTGCTGCTCAGCAACGTGCCTCAGATGCCGCCACGCCTGGCCAGCGAGGCCCGGCGCTTCACCTGGCTGGTCGACGTGCTCTACGACCGCCGCGTCAAGCTCATTCTTTCCGCCGCCGTTGCACCCGAGCAGCTGTACACCGAAGGACCGCTGGCGCATGAGTTTCCGCGCACCATCTCGCGCCTGCACGAGATGCAGTCGGCGGAGTTCCTGGCCCTGGCCCGCCGTGATGTCGACACCTCGCTCACCTGAGTGCTCCGGCTTTGTCCGGGCGAGGGTCGCGTTGCTGGGCTCGTGCCTGCTGGCCGCGGCTGCAGGCCTGTCTGCCGCCACGCCCGTCTCGCAAGGTGAACGCGCACAGCTGCTGGCCGAGCAGCAGGTCATGTCGCAGCGCTTCGATCGCGAACTGGCGGCCTGCCGCGAGCGCTTCCTGGTGAGCGACTGCATTGCCAGCCTGAACCACCAGCGCCGCGTCGCTCTGGCACCCCTGCGCGAGCGCCTGCTGCAGATCGACGAGACCGAGCGCCAGCAGCGTGCCGACGCACGCCGCGCCACGCTGGCCGCGAAGCAGAAGATCCTTGAAGAGCGCATGGCCGGTGCCCAGGCGGCCCAGGCGGCGCAGGCCGCTGACAGCGCCAGTGCCGTGCGCAGTCGCCAGCCCATGCTGCCGCCAGCGCCGCCGCCAGTTCCAAACGCCGACCGGGTGGAGGCCGAGGCGACTCGTCAGCAACAGGCCGCAGAACGGGTGCGCCAGGCCCAGCGCAGGCAGACCGAGGCCGCCGAGCGGCAGGCACGCGTGCTGCGCCGCCAGGCCGAGCGTGCATCCGGCAAGGGCACGACACCGACGCTTCCTGTGCCGGCCGCGTTGCCTGCGGCCTCGGCCGCACGCTGAGGCTCAGCGCAGCGGGTCGATCCGCGCCAGGGCCAGCGAGAGGTTGTCGCCACCGCCCCGGGCCCGTTGCCGGGCCTTGCTGATGAGCATCTCGGTGGCTTCCCGCGGTGGCAACGCATGCAGGATGGCGCCGATTTCCTTGGGCGTGAAGTAGTGCCACAGCCCGTCGCTGCAGGCCACCAGGGTGTCGCCGAAGGACAGCTTGTCGATGTGCCAGAGCGCCACGGGCGGGTCGGCCTGGGTGCCCAGGCAGCCGGTGAGCAGATTGCTCTGCGGGTGCGAATTCGCCGCTTCCTCGGTGAGCTTGCCTTCGTCGATGAGACGCTGGACGAAGGAATGGTCGGTGGTGCGCTGCATCAGCTCGGCGCCGCGGAAGTGATACACACGGGAATCACCGGCATGCACGACGTCGCACTCCAGGCCGGGGCCGATGGCGAAGGCTGCAACGGTGCTGTGCGGTTCCTCTTCGGCCGTGATGGCCGTGAGCTTGATCATCAGGTGCGCTTCCTGCACCAGCTGGCGCAGCATCTCGGCGGCGTCGTCTTCGCTCGGCACGAAACGCTCGAAGATCTGGCGGGCCGTCAACAGCACCTGGTCGGCAGCCTTGCGCCCGCCGCTCTTGCCACCCATGCCGTCGGCCACCACGCCCAGCACCGAACCGCTGGCTTTGGGGTGGACGATGACTTCGACCTGGTCTTGCTGGTAGGCGCGGTCGCCGCGGTGCAACCCGGTGGAGGCACTCAGGCGGTAGGTTTGTGCAGCATTGGCCATTGAGCTGAATATAAACTCAGGGCTTCGCCCGCAACCGTGCAGCAATGGACGACAACCTGCATTCACCGCAACGCCGGCTGATCGAATTGCGCATGGAACATGCCGACCTCGACAACGTCATCGACCGCGTCAATCCCGCCGAGCAGTCTCAAGCCCGACGACCTGAGCCTGCGCCGCCTGAAGAAGCGGCGCCTGCTGCTGAAGGACGAAATCTGCCGCCTGGAAATGGCCTTGCAGCCGCCTGAGCCGGCGTGAGCCTGCCCCTGGTTCAGGCCGTCGCCCAGGCCTTTTCGGCGGTTGGCCCGATTGCCAGCAGCGACCCGGGATTCAGGCCCCGTGCGGCGCAAGACGCGATGGCCGAGCGCATCGCCCAGGCGCTGGACAAGCGCGAGGCGCTGGTGGTCGAGGCCGGCACCGGCGTCGGCAAGACCTTCGCCTATCTGGTGCCGCTGCTGCTGTCGGGGCAACGCGCCCTGGTCAGCACGGCCACGAAGAGCCTGCAGGACCAGCTCTTCCTGCGCGACCTGCCGCGCCTGCGCGACGCCCTGGGCGTGCCGGTGCGCCTGGCCCTGCTGAAAGGCCGCGCCAGCTACCTGTGCCGATGGCGCCTGGCCCAGGCCGAGGCCGACCTGCCCACCGGCGACCGGTTCGCCTTGCGGGCGCTGGCGCGCGTGGCGGCCTGGGCACCGTCCACCCGCACCGGCGACCTCGCGGAAATCGACGGACTGGACGACCGCTCACCCGTCATCCCCCTCGTCACCAGCACCCGTGACAACTGCCTGGGTACGGAATGCCCCGAGCACCGCAACTGCCATGTCATGCAGGCCCGACGCGACGCCATGGCCGCCGACCTGGTCGTCGTCAACCACCACTTGTTCTTTGCCGACATGGCGCTGCGCGACAGCGGCGTGGCCGAACTGCTGCCCACCGTGGACGCGGCAGTGTTCGACGAGGCCCACCAGCTGGTCGAGGCCGGCGTGCAGTTCCTCGGCGCCACCCTGTCCACCGGTCAGGCCATCGACCTGGCGCGCGACATGCTTGCCCTGGGCCTGCAGCACGCCCGCGGGCTCAAGGCCTGGCACGAGCTGGCGGCGGCCGTCGAACATGCGGCGCGCGAACTTCGGCTGGTCTGTGCCGGCGACATGCGCGAGCTGCGCGGCATCGTCAAGCTGGCTTGGGACGAGCGCGCCGGTGGCGAAGCCTTGCTCGAGCCGCTGCAGGCCCTGGCCGACGCCGCCCGCGCTGCGGCCGAAGCCATTGCAGGCGTGGCCGAGACCGCGCCCGACTTCCCCAAGCTGCAGCAGCGCGCTCTGGCGCTGGCAGCGCTGGCGCCCAGCTTTGCCGAAGAAACGCCGGCCGGTCATGTGCGCTGGATCGACCTGTCGCCGCAGCAGGCGCGGCTGGTGCAGTCGCCGCTGGACATCCGCCAGATGCTCAGCGAACAGCGGCAGCTGTCGCCCAAGGCCTGGGTCTTCACTTCGGCCACCCTGGGCGACGACGAGGCGCTGAGCTGGTTCACCGCCAGCACCGGGCTCGAGGACGCGGCCAAGCTGCGCGTGGGCAGCCCGTTCGATTACGCCAGCCACGCCCGCCTGTGGGTGCCGGCGAACAGCCCCAAGCCCAATGAAGCCGGCCACCCGCGGGCCGTGGGGGCACTGGCCGCGCAATGCGCGCGCGTCCTGGGTGGGCGCACCTTCGTGCTGACCACCACCCTGCGGGTCCTGCCGGTGGTGGCCGAAGCCGTGCGCGAACAGGCTGCGCGCGACGGCCGACCCCTGACGCTGCTGGTGCAGGGCACCGAGCCGCGTCGCAGTCTGCTCCAGCGTTTCGGCGACGGGCGCGGCGCCGTGCTGATCGGCTCGGCGAGTTTCTGGGAAGGCATCGACGTGCCTGGCGACGCGCTGCAGTGTGTCGTCATCGACAAGCTGCCGTTCCCACCGCCGAACGACCCGCTGGTCCAGGCCCGCGTGCGCCAGATCAAGGCGCAGGGCCGGGAGCCCTTCGACGAATACTTCCTGGCCGAAGCGGCAGTGGCCTTGAAGCAGGGCGCCGGACGGCTGATTCGCAGCGAGACCGATCGCGGGCTGCTCGTGGTGTGCGACCCGCGCATGCGCCAGATGGGCTATGGCCGGCGGCTGCGTGCGGCCTTGCCGCCCATGGGCTGGGTGGCCGACCAGTCTGAAGCCATGGGCTGGCTGGCCGAACTGGCCGCGGACCATTGAAGGCCCTGGCTCGCGCCGCGTCGAACCGACGTGGCGCCCGGTGTCACCAGAACTTCAGGCGCTGCCACCAAGACTGGCTTTCAGCACGGGCCGTGGCCGTGCTGCCCGCCAGGTAACGGCTGCTCGGGAAGTTCAGCTTCAACACCCGCTCGGCACCGTCGCGCAGGCTGGTGAGCTGCAGCCGTTCGTAGCTTTCGATCATGATCGCCAGCGCTTCCTCGGTCGAAGGCGACTGCGGGAATTCGCCCACCATCTGTTGCGCCCGGTTGGCGGAAGCGACATAGGCGCCGCGGCGCAGGTAGTAGCGCGCCACGTGCACCTCGTACTGGGCCAGGGTGTTGGCGATGTAGTCCATGCGCTGGCGCGCGTCGGGCGTGTAGAGCGAGTTCGGGAACTGGTCGACCAGCCGCTTGAAGGCCTGGTAGGCGTCGCGCGAGGCGCGCTGGTCGCGTTCCGACAGGTCCTGGCCCACCAGGGTGCCCAGCAGACCCAGGTTGTCGTTGAAATTGATCACGCCCCGCAAGTACAGGGCGTAGTCGAAGGCGGGACTGGACGGGTTCAGTTTGATGAAGCGGTCCACGGCCGTGAGAGCGGCCTCGCGTTCGCCGGAGCGCCATTGCAGGTAGGCCATCTCCAGTTGTGCCTGCTGTGCCAGCAGCGTGCCCGCGGCCAGGCCTTCGACGCGTTCCAGCAGCTTGATCGAGCGTTCGAAGCTGCCGGCGTCGGCGTCTTCCTTCGCCTCCTTGTACAGGCGCTCCGCGGTAGCATTCGGCGTCTCGGTGCGGCTGGGCGTGCCGCAGCCGGCCAGCAGCAGCACGGCGCTCGTCAAACCCAGCAGCGCGGCGCGCTTCAGAAGGAAACCTGTCATCTCATCAGCAGGCACCAAGGCCTTGAAGTCCAGACCCGCAGTTTATAGGGAAGGGGCCACGCCCCCGCTGCCGTCCCTGGCCGACGCTCTCGAAGGCAGCGAGACGCTGTCGGCCGAGACCGAGATCCGGGAGGCCACGGTGGCCGCCGAGCTTCACGGCCAGCGTCTGGACAAGGTCCTGGTAGCGATGGCGCCAGAATTCTCGCGCAGCCATCTGCAGCACTTGCTGGAGCGTGGACACGTCTGGGTCGACCGCCAGCGTGCCGACGCCTCGTCCCGCCGCGTGCGCCTGAGCCAGACGCTGCGCCTGGAACTGGTGCCCACCGAAGAGAGCCAGGCCTACCGGCCACAGGCCATGACGCTGGCCGTGCTGTTCGAGGACGAGCATCTGCTGGTGCTGGACAAGCCCGCCGGGCTGGTCGTGCACCCGGCGCCGGGCCATTGGTCAGGCACCCTGCTCAACGGCCTGCTGGCGCGCTTTCCGGCTGCGGCCGCGCTGCCACGGGCCGGCATCGTGCACCGGCTCGACAAGGACACATCGGGCGTGATGATGGTCGGCAAGAGCCTGCCGGCGGTCACGGCGCTGGTGCGCGACATCGCGGCGCGCGACGTCCAGCGGCGTTACCTCGCCCTGGCGCACGGACAGGCGCCGCAGGCCAGCTTCAGCGTCGACGCGCCGATCGGGCGCGATCCGCAGGTCCGGGTCCGCATGGCGGTGGTCTCGGGGGGGCGGCCGGCCCGCACCGATGTCGAACTCGTGAAGCAGGGTGACGGCGTCTGTGCGCTGTCCTGTCGGCTGCACACCGGAAGGACGCACCAGATCCGGGTGCACCTGTCTTCGCGTGGCTTGCCGTTGCTCGCGGACAGCCTGTATGGAGGGCGGGCCGCACTGGGCATGGAGCGCCAGGCGTTGCATGCCACCGAACTGGGTCTGGCCCACCCGATCTTGCGCACGCCGATGCGCTTCGACTGCGCGCCGCCACCCGACTTTGCGCAGGCCTGGGCGCAGGTGACGGGAACCTGAAGCACAGGCGCGCCCTCCGGCGCCGGCGTGGCGGTGAAGCGACGCCCTGCGAGATCTCGCCGTGAAGCGCTACACTCAAGCGAACACAGCGCAGTCGGCGAAACACGCCGCGCCTGGTGTACGAGCGGTTGCCCACAGGCGCCGTCGAGCCTGCAAGCTCTCAGTGCCCTGGTCCATCCAGCGCAAGTTGCCCGTCACCTCCGACCTCCTTGCTGCCGTCAGCCCTGCCGGCAGCCCCTGACCACCGGCCATGAATACAACGCAGGCCAAGCGTGTCCTCGAGACCGCGCTCATTTGCGCGGCGGCACCTCTGCCCCTGAATGAATTGCGCGCCCTGTTCGACGGAGAAGTCGGGCCGGACACCCTTCGCCATCTGCTCGACGAACTCGTGGGCGACTGGCAAGAGCGCGGCGTCGAGCTGGTGGCGCTGGCGTCGGGCTGGCGCTTCCAGAGCCGGCCCGAGATGCGCGAGTTCCTGGACCGCCTGCACCCCGAGAAGCCACCGCGCTACTCACGGGCGGCCATGGAGACCCTGGCCATCGTCGCCTACCGCCAGCCGGTCACCCGCGGCGACATCGAAGACATCCGCGGGGTCACCGTCAGCAGCCAGATCGTCAAGCAGCTGGAAGACCGCGGCTGGATCGACGCCATCGGTTACCGCGAGGCGCCTGGCCGCCCGGCGCTGTACGCCACCACGCGTCAATTCCTCGACGACCTCGGCCTGTCCAGCCTGGACCAGCTTCCGGCGATCGACAGCGCCGGCGGGGCCCAGGCTGCGTTCGAGGCCCTGCAGGCACACCCGAGCCTGCTCGAGGGGCCGCAGGCCAGCTTGGCCCTCACGCTCGACGAGGCCAGCGTGCCACCCTCTCCATCTTCGTCCGACCCCCACCCCGACCGCCCAGCATGAACGATCAAGACGCCGATTCCCTGCCGCCCGAGTCCGCCGAGCCCAGTTCAGACGCAGACTCCGTCTCTGCTGCCGACCCGGCGTCGACGCCTGCGCCCAAGCGCAAGCGCGCGCCACGCAAGACGGTGGCGGCGAAAGACGCCGAGGCGAACGATGCCGAGACGAAAGGCTCCGAGGTCGCGGCCGTCGGGGCCACCGACCCTGCTTTGGGATCCTCGCCCGCGCCAGTCGAGGCAAAGCCCGTTGCGGCCCGGGCCCGGCGCAAGCCCCGTGCCGAGGCGGCCGAGCCGGGGCCGAGCGTTGAGGCTGCCGTGTCCGATGCGCCGGTCGACTTCGCTGGCAGGGGCGGTGACCAGGAGCAGCCACCGCAGGCCCAGGACGACGGGGGCGAGGGCGGCCGTGGCGAGGCCACCGAAGCTGCCGATGGGGAACCGGGTCGAAGCGCACGCCGCAGCCGCAACCGTCGCCGCGGGCGCCGCGGTGCGGACAAGCGCGGTGACGGCGCGCCGGGCGCTGCGGCAGACACCGGCGCAGTCGAAGGACAGGGCTCGAGCACGCCTTCGCCGTCCAGCATTCCGGCTGAAGCCGGCGAGCTGTTCGCCGAAGTCCTGGCCGGCCGCTTCGACGCCGAAGCCGAAGCCGAAGCCGAGCTGGAAGGTGTGCAGGCGGGCGCCAACGCGGCCGCAGGGTCCGACGATGCGTTCCAGGGCGATGCTGCTTCCGAAGCAGCCGCGGCCGATCAGCGGCCTGTTGCGGCCGAGGCAGCGCCCCAGGACGCTGCAAAGCGGGTGCTGGCCGCCGAGCCCGACGCGCCCAAGCTGCACAAGGTGCTGGCCCAGTCGGGCGCTGGTTCGCGCCGTGACCTGGAGCAGAAGATCAACGAGGGCCGTGTCAGCGTCAATGGCGAGGTGGCGCACATCGGTCAACGCATCTCCTACGGCGACCGCATCGCCATCGACGGCAAGCCGGTGCGCGTGCGCATCGCGCCGCCGCCGGCGCGCGTGCTGGCCTATCACAAGCCGGCCGGCGAAGTCGTCACCCACGACGACCCGCAGCAGCGTCCGACCGTGTTCCGGCGCCTGCCGCGCCTGCAGCAGGGAAAGTGGCAATCGGTGGGCCGCCTGGACATCAACACCGAAGGCCTGCTGCTGTTCACCAACTCCGGCGAACTGGCCAACCAGCTCATGCACCCGCGCTTCGGCATCGAGCGCGAATATGCCGTTCGTTCGCTTGGAACCCTCAGCCCCGAATCCAAGGCACGCCTGCTCGAAGGCGTCGAGATCGACGGCCAGGCCTGTGCTTTCAGGAGCATCGAAGACGGCGGCGGTGAAGGCGTGAACCATTGGTACCGATGCGTCATCACCGAAGGCCGCAACCGCGAGGTTCGGAAGCTGTTCGACACGGTGGGCCATGCGGTCAGCCGGCTCATCCGCATCCGCTACGGCTCGGTGGTGCTGCCGCGCGGACTCAAGCGTGGCGTCTGGGTCGACCTCGACGAGCGCGACCTGCGGGCCCTGCGCGGGCTGGCCAGTATCGGGATGCGCAGCGAGCGGCCGCCGCGTGAACCGGAAGAAGCGGCGGACGGTCGGTCTGGCCGTGGTCCGCGCAACCGGCGGGGCGGCAAGCGCAAGGGCGAAGGGCAGGGGCCGGATCTGCGCCCTGCTCAACCGCCCTCGGCAGCCGCCCTGGACGACATGCCGCCCGGGTTCATCCCCGACCCGCTGCAGACATCGCTGGGCAGCCTGGGCGCCAAGCGAGCCCGCCCCGGCCGACCCGGGCGAGGCGACCGGCCCGAGCGTGGCCCACGCCCGGACGCTGGCGACAACGGTCCGATCCCGAACCCCTTGCAGCAGACCTACGACAAGCGTGCCATCCAGCAGGAACGGGCCCTGCGCCGCGAACTGCCGGAAGACGCGCCGATCCCGAACCCGCTGCAGCAGACCTACGACCAGCGGGCCCTGATCCGAGACCGGGCACCCCAACGCGACATTCCCGACGACGGCCCCATCCCCAATCCCTTGCAGCAGACCTACGACAAGCGATTTGCCTCCGGCAACGGCGGTGCGGGCGTGGGCGGCAGCGGCAAGCGCGGCGGTGGCAAGGGCGGCGGCACGCGCGGGGCCTTTGGCGGCCCCGGGCCGTCGGGCGGCCAGAGTCGCAACAAGCCTCGTGGAGGCGGTGCCGGTGCAGCGAAGAAGACGAGCGGTGGCGCCGGGCGCGAACCCGATCCAATGCAGACCTCAGTGGGCTACATCGGCGGCGACGCCTTCCTGCGCAAGGGCAGCGGCGGCCGCGGCGGACGCAACGCGCCGCGTTCGGGCAGCGGGCCCAAGGGAGGCGGTGGCGCCAACCCGGGAGCGGGCGGCGGCGGTGGTCGGGCCGGTCCGCGCGGGGGCGGCCCGGGCAAGGGCGGCCCGCGGGGTGGTGGCCGGGGCGGCAAGCCGGGTGGCGGCGGCCCTGGAGGCGCCAAGTAAACGGCCCACCCGCAGGCTAGAATCCGAGGCTTTGCCGAGTCCCTGACCGGCGCCGAATCGAGGAGAAAACACCGTGGCCATTGAACGTACCCTGTCCATCATCAAGCCCGACGCCGTGGCCAAGAACGTCATCGGGCAAATCTATGCTCGGTTCGAAGGTGCTGGCCTGAAGGTGGTGGCCGCGCGCATGGCGCATCTCTCGCGCGGCGAGGCAGAAGCCTTCTACGCGGTCCACAAGGCGCGTCCCTTCTTCAACGACCTGGTCAGCTTCATGATCAGCGGCCCGGTGATGATTCAGGCGCTGGAAGGCGAGAACGCCATCGCCAAGAACCGTGAGCTGATGGGCGCCACCGACCCCAAGAAGGCGGAAAAAGGCACCATTCGCGCCGACTTCGCCGACAGCATCGACGCCAATGCGGTGCATGGCAGCGATGCCGCCGAGACGGCCGCCGTGGAAGTGGCGTTCTTCTTCCCGGGCATGAACGTCTACCCGCGCTGATCCAGCGCCGGGCCGGGGTGAAGGGGCAGACCACGCCATGGCCGTCAACCTGCTCGACTTCGATCTCGAGGGCCTGACGGCCTACTGTGCGTCGCTCGGTGAAAAGCCCTTCAGGGCCGTGCAGCTGTTCCGTTGGCTGCACCAACGCGGTGTGGCCGATTTCGACGCCATGAGCGATCTGGCGAAGTCGCTTCGCAGCAAGCTGGCCGGCTCTGCCGAGGTGCGGGGCCTGTCGTTGCTGAGCGAACATGTCTCGGCCGACGGCACCATCAAGTGGCTGTTCGACGTCGGCCACGGCAACGCCGTGGAAACCGTCTACATCCCCGAGAGCGACCGTGGCACGCTCTGCGTGTCTTCCCAGGCCGGATGTGCGGTCGGGTGCCGGTTCTGCTCCACCGGCCACCAGGGATTCAGCCGCAACCTGAGCACTTCGGAAATCGTCGCCCAGCTCTGGCACGCGGAACATCGTTTGCGGGGCACGGGTGGCAGGCCCGCGGGCGAGCGTGTCATCGACAACGTCGTGATGATGGGCATGGGCGAGCCGCTGCAGAACTACGGTGCCCTCTTGCCCGCGCTGCGCACGATGCTCGACGATCACGGATACGGCCTCTCGCGCCGGCGTGTCACGGTCTCGACCTCTGGTGTGGTGCCGATGATCGACCGGCTGCGCGACGATTGCCCCGTCTCCCTGGCGGTGTCGCTGCATGCGCCCGACGATGCGCTGCGCGACAACCTCGTGCCGCTGAACCGCAAGTACCCGATCGCCGAATTGCTGGACGCCTGCGCGCGCTACCTCGACAAGGCACCACGCGACTTCATCACCTTCGAATACTGCATGCTCGACGGCGTCAACGACACACCCGGACACGCGCAGGCGCTGGTGGAGCTGCTGAAGCCGCGCATCCACTGCAAGCTGAACCTGATTCCCTTCAACCCTTTCCCGGCGTCGGGCCTCACGCGGTCGCCGCGGGAGCGCGTGCAGGCTTTTGCACGTGTCCTGCTGGACGCCGGCATCGTCACCACCGTGCGCAAGACGCGGGGCGACGACATCGACGCGGCCTGTGGCCAGCTCGCGGGCGAGGTGCAGGACCGGACCCAGGTCCAGGACCGGATGGCTCGTCTTCGCCTTGGGCAGGTCACCACTGGCCGTGAAATCATCCCGATCGTGTCCGCAGTTCCTGGGGCGCGAGCTTGATGGCAGCTGGCGTGCGCGGCGGTTTGGCGGGCCTGGCTATGCTGGTGCTGGCCGGGTGTGTGAGCGTTCCCCAGCCCGACCCCAACAACCCGGGGCGCGAGCTCCGTCAGCCGGCCGACAACGCCGACCCCGAGCGCCGGGCCAAGGTGCGTCTGGAACTGGCGGGCCTGTATTTTGCCCGCGGCCAGTCGGAAACGGCGCTCGACGAAGTTCGCCAGGCCCTGGAAGCGCGCCCGAACCTGCCCGAGGCCCACAGCCTGCGCGGCTTGATCTACGCCAGCCTGGGCGACACCGCACGCTCGGAGCAAAGCTTCAAGCGGGCGCTCGAGCTCAACCCGCGCGACGCCGACGCCATGCACAACTTCGGCTGGGTCCTGTGTCAGCAGCAACGTTTCGATGAGTCCGACGCGCTGTTCGGGCGGGCCCTTGCACAACCCCAGTATCGCGACCAGATGCGCACGCTGTTGGCGCGCGGTGTCTGTCAGGCACGCGCCGGCCGCTGGTCCGACGCCGAGCGCACGTTGACCCGGTCTTACGAACTCGACCCCGCGAACCCGGTCACGGCCTACAACTTGAGCGAAGTGCTGCTGCATCGCGGTGAACTGGAACGCGCCCGCTTCTACGTGGCGCGCATCAACGGTCAGCCTGAGCTGTCGAGCGCCCAGACGCTGTGGCTGGCCGCCCGCATCGAGCGCCGACTGGGCAACCTGGCCGGCGTCCAGGACTTCGGCCGGCAACTGCTCAACCGGTTCCCGCAATCGGCCGAAGCGATGCGCTACGAAAGAGGACGATTCGATGACTGAGCCCGGGCGGGGCCCCGAGACCGCCGGTGGTCTGTTGCGTGCTGCCCGTGAAAAGCAGGGCTTGCACATCGCTGCGCTGGCAGCGGCGATCAAGGTCGCACCGCGCAAGCTCGATGCGCTGGAAAACAACCGCTGGGACGAACTGCCGGACGCCACTTTTGCGCGGGCGCTGGCGCAGACTGTCTGCCGCACCCTGAAGGTGGACGCTCGCCCGGTGCTCGATCTTCTGCCCGCCGCCGGAGCGGGCAACCTGGAAAACGTGGCGGGTTCATTGAACACGCCGTTCACCCAGCGCGGCACGCAGCCGTCGAGCCTGGCTGGCACCGCGTTCCGCCCGATGGTGTGGGCAGGTGGACTGCTGCTGCTGGCCGCCTTGCTGGTGTATTTCGTTCCTTCATCCTTCTGGAAGGAGCTCCTGGACCGGGACACCACCGCCACCGCCCCGACGCCGGCATTCCCCGGCGCCGATGCAGCCCCTGTGGCCTTGCCTGCCACTTCGGCGCAGATCGTGGCGGTGGTTCCGCCTGGGACTTCGGCGTCGGAGCCTGTCGAAGCGCTGGCCACCGAGGCTGGCGTCGGTGCAGCTGGCCTGGCGCCCGCGGCGGGCGCGGCCGCTGCGCCGGATCTCGCCGAAACGGCCGCGCCACGGCCCGCATCGGCCGCTGCGCCGCCAACGCCCGACAGCATCCGCATCGTCGCCGTACAGGCGAGCTGGGTCGAAGCCCGCGACGCCCAGGGCAGGGTGCTGGTGTCGCGGCTCGTGGGCACGGGAGAACAGCTGCAGCTCGACGGAGAACTGCCCATCCGACTGGTCATCGGCAATGCGGCCGGCGTGGAGCTCAGCTTCCGCCAGCAGCGCATCGACCTGCCTGCGCTGACACGCGACAATGTCGCCCGATTGCAGCTGCCCTGACGCCGCTCCCGCGGCGCCAGCTTCTGCCGAGGACCCTGCAAGATGAACGCACCTGAGCTTCTGGACATCATCGACGCCGCCGCGCCGGCGCCCCGCCGTTCGCGCCAGGCGCGCGTGGTCTGGGGCAGCCGCGTCGTCACCGTGGGCGGCGACGCACCGGTGCGCGTGCAGTCGATGACCAACACCGACACCGTCGACGCCATCGGCACGGCCATCCAGGTCAAGGAACTGGCTGCCGCCGGCAGCGAGATGGTGCGCATCACCGTCAACACGCCCGAGGCCGCCGAGGCCGTGCCCCACGTGCGCGAGCAGCTCGACCGCATGGGCGTGGACGTGCCTCTGGTCGGCGACTTCCATTACAACGGACACCGCCTGCTGACCGACTACCCGGCGATGGCGCAGGCCCTCAGCAAGTACCGCATCAACCCCGGCAACGTGGGCAAGGGCGACAAACGTGACCGCCAGTTCGCGATGATGATCGAGGCTGCGGCGAAGTACGACAAGGTCGTCCGCATCGGCGTGAACTGGGGCAGCCTGGACCAGGAACTGCTGGCCGACCTGATGGACCAGAACGCGCACCGGCCGCAACCGGTGGATGCGAAGCAGGTCATGTACCAGGCCCTGATCCAGTCGGCGCTGAGCTCGGCCGAGGTGGCACGGGAACTCGGCCTGAACCCCGACAACATCATCATCAGCTGCAAGGTCAGCGGTGTGCAGGACCTGATCAGCGTCTACCGCGCGCTGGCCCGCCGCTGCGACTACGCCCTGCACCTGGGTCTGACCGAGGCCGGCATGGGCACCAAAGGCACGGTGGCCAGCGCCACGGCCCTGTCCATCCTGCTGCAGGAAGGCATCGGCGACACCATCCGCGTGAGCCTGACGCCCCAGCCCGGCGAGGCCCGCACCCAGGAGGTGGTGGTGGCCCTGGAGATCCTGCAGAGCCTGGGTTTGCGTGCCTTCAATCCCAGCGTCACGGCCTGCCCGGGTTGTGGCCGTACCACCAGCACCACGTTTCAGGAACTGGCCAAGCAGATCGACGATTTCCTGCGTGCGCAGATGCCGGTGTGGAAGTCCAAGTACCCTGGCGTCGAAAACCTGAAGGTGGCGGTGATGGGCTGCATCGTCAACGGCCCTGGCGAAAGCAAGCATGCCGACATCGGCATCAGCCTGCCCGGCACCGGCGAAGCCCCGGCCGCCCCGGTGTTCATCGACGGCGAAAAGGCGCTCACCCTGCGCGGCGAGAACATCGCCACAGAATTCCACAAGCTGGTCGAAAGCTACATCGAGCGCCGCTTCGGCAGCGTCGCCGTCTCGCATTGACGCTGCGTCGGCCCGGCGCCCGACCTCGACCCACTTCTTTTCGGCGCTGATCGCGCTGCACCTTGCCATGTCCGAACGACTGACTGCCGTCAAAGGAATGAATGACATCCTGCCGGCCGGTGTGCCGCGCAAGGACAAGCTGCCCGACTCGGCCCTCTGGCGCTGGTTCGAACGCACCGTCGACACCGTGCTCACCCGACACGGTTACCAGTACCTGCTGACCCCCGTGGTCGAACCCACCGCCCTTTTCGTGCGCGGCATCGGCGAGGCCACCGACATCGTCGAAAAGGAGATGTACTCCTGGACCGACAGCATGAACGGCGATGCGCTGACCCTGCGGCCGGAAATCACGGCTGGCATCGTGCGCGCCATGGTCGAGCACAACGCGCTGTACAACGGCCCGCTGCGGGTGTGGTCGATGGGGCCGGTGTTTCGCCATGAGCGACCGCAGAAGGGGCGGTATCGCCAGTTCTTCCAGCTGGACGTGGAAGCCCTGGGGTGCGCCGGTCCCGATGTCGACGCCGAACTGATCCTGATGGTGCGCAGCCTCTGGCAGGCGCTGGGCCTGGTCATCGGCCAGCATGTCAGGCTGGAGCTCAACAGCCTGGGCCAGCCCGAGGAGCGGGCAGCGCACCGGGCCGCACTGGTGAGCTATTTCGAGCAGCATGCCGGTCTGCTGGATGAAGACTCCCAGCGCCGGCTGCACACCAACCCGCTGCGCATCCTGGACAGCAAGAACCCGGACCTGCAGGCATTGGTGGAAGCCGCGCCCAAACTGGCCGAACATCTGGGGGCCGCTTCCAAGGCGCATCTGGACAGCGTCTGCGCCGTGCTCGACGCTGCGGGGCTGCCGTACCGAATCAACCCGCGTCTCGTGCGTGGGCTCGACTACTACAACCTGACCGTCTTCGAATGGGTCACCGACCACCTGGGCTCGCAAGGCACCGTGTGCGGCGGTGGGCGCTACGACGGCCTGTTCGAGCAGCTGGGCGGCAAGCCCACGCCGGCCATCGGCTTCGGCCTGGGCATCGAACGGCTGCTGCTGCTGCTGCAGGAACTGGCCCTGCCCGTGCCGGCGGCAGCGCCCGACGCGTATGCCGTGCTGGGCGAGGGCGTGCCTCTGCCGCGCGTGCTTGTGCTGCTGGACGCCTTGCGCACGGCGGGGGTGGCGGTGCTGATGCACGCTGGCGGCAAGGACGGCCCTGGCAGCATGAAGTCGCAGTTCAGGCGCGCCGATGCCAGTGGTGCGCGATTCGCCCTCGTCTTTGGCGCCGACGAAATGGCCACGGGCCAGGTGGCCGTGAAGCCCCTGCGCGATGCCGCAGCGGCCCAGACCCTGCAGCCGATGGACCAGCCCGACGCCTGGGCGGCCTTGCTGGGCAGGCCATAATCCGGCTCTTTTGCCGACCACGCCGACAAGCACTCCATGGCCACCCAACTCGACCTGCAGGAGCAGGAACAGCTCGACTCCCTCAAGGCGTTCTGGAAGCAGTACGGCAACCTGCTGACCTGGACCGTGATTGCAGCCCTGGCTGCATTTGCGGGCTGGAACGGTTGGAACTACTGGCAACGCGAACAGGGCTTCAAGGCCGGTGCGCTGTACGAGGAGCTCGACCGCGCCGTCGCCGCCGGCAACACCGAACGCGCCCAGCGTGCATTCAGCGATCTGCAGGCCAAGTATCCGAAGACGGCCTTCGCCGAACAGGGGGCCTTGCTCGCGGCGAAGTTGAACTTCGACAAGGGGCAGCTCGAGCCGGCCCGTGCCGCGCTCGGCTGGTTGGCGAACAACGGCACGCAGGAAGAAGCGCGCACGATTGCGCGTTTGCGCCTGGCAGCCCTTCAAGCCGCTGAAAAACAGTACGACGAGGCGCTGAAGACCCTGGACGCGGCCAACGCTGCCGGCTTCGAAACCCTAGTGGCCGACCGTCGCGGCGACGTCTTGCTGGCGCAGGGAAAGCCGGCCGAGGCCCGTGCGGCTTACCAGACAGCATGGGCCGGCATGGAGCCGACACTGGACTATCGCCGCGTCGTCGATGCCAAGCTCACGGCACTGGGCGCGCCGCCTGCGGTGGCAGCGGTCCCCGCGGCGGCGTCTGCGCCGGCATCGGGAGCGTCACGATGATGCAGCGCCTGCTGGCCCTTGCGCTGGCCTTGACACTGGCCGCGTGCAGCAGCGACAAGCCCAAGCCCGCGCCGCTGGAAAGCCTGCAGCCGAAGATCGCAGGGCGCCAGGTGTGGACGGCCAGCGTCGGCGCCATCGGCTTCCCGATGGTGCCCACGGCCCGGGGCGGCGCCTATTTCGTGGCTGGCGACGACGGCACCGTCGCAGCCATCGACGCCGAGACCGGGGCCGAGCGCTGGCGCACCCGCATCAACGACCGCCTGTCGGCGGGCGTGGGCAGCGACGGTCGCTACGTCAGCGTCGTCACGCGTGGCAACGAGGTCGTGGTGCTGGACGCCGGCCGCGAGCTCTGGCGAAAGCGTGTGCCCTCGGCCGTGGTGACGCCACCCCTCGTGGCCGGTGAGCGCGTCTTCGTCAAGGGCGTCGACCGCGCCGTGCATGCCTTCGACGTGCTCGACGGTCGCCGCCTCTGGACACTGCAGCGCCCGGGCGACCCGCTTACCCTGTCGCAGGCCAGCGTGCTGACGTCGTTCGGCAACACCCTGCTGGTGGCCCAGGGTGCGCGGCTTGCCGCCGTCGACCCGTTGCGCGGCACGGTGCAGTGGGAAGTGCCGATGGCGTCGCCGCGTGGCACCAACGAAGTCGAACGCCTGGCCGACCTGATCGGTCCGCCCGCGCGCGTGGGCGACCGTCTTTGCGCGCGCTCGTTCCAGTCGGCCGTGGCTTGTGCCGATGTGTCGAAGGGCACGGTGCTCTGGTCGCGCAACGTCGGTGGTCTGAACGCCGTCGGCAGCGACGCTGATCTCGTGTTCGGTGGCGACGCCAGCGACCGCATCACCGCCTGGCGGGCCGGCAACGGCGACGTGGCCTGGACCAGCGAAAAGTATCTTTACCGCGGCCTCAGCGGCGCGCTGGCCTTGGGCCCGACGGTGGTGTTCGGTGACGTGGAAGGGTTCGTGCACTTCCTGTCCACGGCCACCGGCGAAGCACAGTTGCGCCTGCCCACCGATGGCTCGGCCGTCGTGGGCACGCCCACCGTCAGTGGCACCACCTTGCTCGTGACCACGCGCAAGGGCGGGCTTTACGCCTTCCGCCCCAATTGAAACCGGTCATCGCACTCGTCGGTCGCGTCAACGTCGGGAAGTCGACGCTGTTCAATCGCATCACGAAGAGCCGCGACGCCATCGTGGCCGACTACGCCGGCCTCACGCGTGACCGCCATTACGGCGACGCCAGGCTCGGCAATCGCGAATTCATCGTCGTCGACACCGGGGGTTTCGAGCCCGACAAACCCACCGGCGTGGTCGCCGAGATGGCCAAGCAGACCCGCCAGGCCGTGGCCGAAGCCGATGCGGTGATCTTCGTCGTGGACGTGCGTGGTGGGCTCTCGGCGCAAGACCACGACATCGCGCGCTATCTGCGCACGACGCACAAGAAGGTGCTGCTGGCGGCCAACAAGGCCGAAGGCATGATCGAGTCGCCGCTGCTGGGTGAATTCCACGAACTCGGCATCGGTGCACCGCACCCGATTTCCGCAGCCCACGGACAAGGCATCCGCAGCCTGCTGGAAGCGGCGCTGGAAGACTACCCCGAGCCCGAGGAGGACGACGACGAGGTGGCGGCCAATGCGCCCATACGCCTGGCCGTGGCCGGCCGGCCGAATGTCGGCAAGAGCACGCTGATCAATGCCTGGCTGGGCGAGGAACGGCTGGTGGCCTTCGACCAGCCCGGTACCACCCGCGATGCGATCCACGTGCCTTTCGAGCGCGACGGCCGCCAGTTCGAACTGATCGACACCGCTGGCCTGCGCCGCCGCGGCAAGGTGTTCGAGGCCATCGAGAAGTTTTCAGTCGAGAAGACGCTGCAGGAGATTGCCGACGCCAACGTCGATCTGCTGCTCATCGACGCCACCCAGGGCGTGAGCGAACAGGACGCCCACATCGCCGGCTACGTGCTCGAGTCGGGCCGGGCGGTGGTGATTGCCGTCAACAAGTGGGACGCCACCGACGACTACCAGCGCCAGAGCCTGCAGCGTTCCATCGAGAGCCGGCTGGCCTTCCTGCGGTATGCGCCGGTGCTGCAGATCTCGGCCATTCGACGCACCGGCTTGTCAGCGGTATGGAAAGCATTGCTGCAGGCGCACGCATCGGCCACCATCAAGATGCCCACACCGGTGCTCACCCGCCTGCTGCTGGATGCGGTCGAACACCAGGCACCGCGGCGAGAAGGCCGTTTCCGGCCCAAGATGCGCTACGCGCACCAAGGCGGCATGAACCCCCCCGTCGTCATCGTCCACGGCAACGCCCTGGAACACGTCACCGACACCTACAAGCGCTACCTCGAAGGGCGCTTCCGCGATCACTTCAAGCTGGTCGGAACGCCAATGCGGATCGAGATGAAGTCGGCGGTCAACCCCTTCGACGACAAGGCGCGTTGACACAAAGGCCCCCTTGGCTGATGGACGGAGTGCCTGTGATAAGGTGACCTATCCGGGTAACTACCCAACACGGAGAATATCGTGAGTAATAAAGGTCAACTCTTGCAGGATCCCTTTCTCAACCTGCTTCGCAAAGAACACGTTCCCGTGTCCATTTATCTGGTCAACGGCATCAAGCTCCAGGGGCACATCGAGTCGTTCGACCAGTATGTCGTGCTGTTGCGCAACACCGTGACACAGATGGTCTACAAGCACGCCATTTCCACGGTGGTGCCCAGCCGAGCCGTGAATTTCCACGCCACTGAAACGCCCGACCCGGCTTGATGCCGCGGCAACGCCCCCTCAACAACGTATCTTGAGTTCGCACCCAGCTTCGGCCACCCCTGGTGGTATCGACCAGACTCGGGCCGTGCTGGTCGGAGTGGATTTTGGCAACGACGCCGCCTTCGACGGTGAACTGGAGGAACTTGCCTTGCTGGCTGCTTCGGCTGGCGACCTGGCGGTGGCCCGGGTCACGGCGCGGCGTCGCTCGCCGGACCCCGCCTTGTTTGTCGGCTCCGGCAAGGCCGACGAGATCAAGGCCCTGGTGGCCGAAACGGCCGCGCATGGCGTCATCTTCGACCAGGCCTTGAGCCCGGCACAGCAGCGCTACCTCGAACGCCACCTGGGCGTGCCGGTAGCGGACCGAACGTCGCTCATCCTCGACATCTTCGCCAATCGCGCGCAAAGCCACGAAGGCAAGCTGCAGGTGGAGTTGGCGCGTCTTCAGTACGTCTCGACGCGTCTCGTGAAACGTTGGTCGCATCTGGAGCGGCAGCGCGGCGGCATCGGCAACCGTGGCGGCCCTGGCGAGGCCCAGATCGAGCTGGACCGCCGCATGATCGGTGACCGCATCAAGTCCGTGAAAGCCCGTCTTGAGAAGGTCAAACGGCAGCGTGGCACCCAGCGCAAGGCGCGTGAACGACGCGGTACTTTTCGGGTGTCCCTGGTGGGGTACACGAACGCCGGCAAATCGACACTCTTCAATTCATTGGTGAAGGCGCGTACGTTTGCCGCCGACCAGTTGTTCGCGACGCTCGACACCACCACCCGTGCGCTGTGGCTCGAGCAAGCGGGTTGCGCCGTGTCCTTGTCCGACACCGTCGGCTTCATCCGCGCCCTGCCGCACAAGCTGGTCGAGGCCTTCGAGGCCACGTTGCAGGAAGCCGCCGACGCCGACCTGCTGCTCCACGTCATCGACGCCGCCAATCCCATGCGCGCCGAACAGCAGGCCGAGGTCGACCGGGTGCTCGAGGAAATCGGCGCCGCAGGCGTGCCGCAACTCCTGGTGTTCAACAAGAGCGACCTGCTCGAAGATTCGCAGCAGCCGCGAGAACCGGCCGACTGGATCGAGGCCCATTCAGGACAGCGACGCCGAAGAGTCTTCGTGAGCGCCGAGACCGGCAGCGGTCTGGACCTTCTGCGCCTGGCCATCGCCGAAGCCGCGAACGAGGCCCGGTTGAACGCAGGCAACAACCCCCCATCTGCCGACGTGCGGTTTTCTGATGCCGCCGGCGACCCCAACCCCGACACCGACCCCACTTTCCCTGACTGGCATGAACATGCTTGATTCCACCCATTCCACCACCCTCGGCTGGCCCGCCCGGCTGCACGCCGTCGGCGCTGCAGCGCGTGCCCTGGTGCAGGGTATGTTCGGCCGCCGCAAGGGCGCAGCCGCCGCCGGCGAAGGGCCCATCTTCAACAACCGCAACGACGGCCCGCCCGATCTCGACGAGCTCTGGCGTGACTTCAATCGCAAGCTCAGCGGCCTGTTCGGTGGCAAGCCTACGGGCGGTCCAGGCCGCAATGGCGGCGACAGCGGCGGCGGCAGTGGCGGCCCCTCGTTCCAGCCTGACATGAAGAGCGCGGGCATCGGCGTCGGTTTGATCATCGGCGTGGCCGCGTTGGTCTGGCTCGGCAGCGGCTTTTACATCGTGCAGGAAGGCCAGCAGGCCGTCGTCACGACATTCGGCAAGTACAGCCACACGTCCGACGCCGGTTTCAAGTGGCGCTTTCCTTACCCGGTCCAGGCGCACGAGACGGTGTCGGTGACGCAGCTGCAGTCTGTGGAGGTGGGTGGCAACACCGTCACCCAGGCCACCGGCCTTCGTGATTCGTCCATGTTGACCCAGGACGAGAACATCGTCGACATCCGCTTCACGGTGCAGTATCGGCGCACCGACGCACGCGCCTACCTGTTCGAGAACCGCAATGCAGACGAAGCGGTGGTGCAGGCGGCCGAGTCCGCCGTGCGAGAAATCGTCGGACGCAGCCGCGTGGATCTCGTGCTCTACGAGCAGCGCGATGCCATCGCCGCCGACCTGGTCAAGAACATCCAGGCCCAGCTTGACCGGCTGAAGGCAGGCATCGTCATTTCCAACGTCAACGTGCAGAACGTGCAGGTGCCTGACCAGGTTCAGGCGGCGTTCAACGATGCGGTGAAAG